>NZ_JBWJZD010000021.1:0-152481 GCF_056429065.1 Bradyrhizobium sp. USDA3010 | reverse complement strand
TCCTCCAACGCGTTCACGAAGTCGGGTCGAAAAGCGGCGAAAAAGCCGAAGCGTTCGCGCGCGCCTTCACCCCGACCGGAAATGTTCCAGCTGCCCCGCCCGGCAATCATGAATAAGACGGGCTAGAGGCAGGGAAACAGCCACCTATTCTCCGCATAAGTCGCGGCGAATTCCCTTGCGGATGCGGAGAATGGTCTCCATATTCTCCGCAAGGAATGCGGAGAATGCCAGGATATATCCACCAACTGCCTGATTGGCCTCACTTTTCCTGGGATGTCGATGCCTTGGCGAAGCTGCTCGCGGCTGTCCGGCTTCGGCAAGGCCAGCTCATAGGGCGGATGCAGACCCTGGGTCTTGCACAGCAGGAAGAAGCTGTCCTGACTACCCTGACCGAAGAAGTCCTCAAGTCCAGCGAAATCGAGGGAGAGAAACTCGACAAGGATGCGGTGCGCTCTTCGCTGGCGCGTCGCCTTGGCATGGACGCGGGCGCCTTGCCGTCGGCAGACCGCAACGTCGAAGGTGTTGTCGAGATGATGCTCGACGCCACTCAGAAATTCAAAGCCGAGCTCACCACGGAGAGGCTCTTCGGCTGGCAGGCCTCACTCTTCCCAACGGGCCGCAGCAACCTGAAGAAGATCACGGTGGGAGCCTGGCGAGATGTGTCGGCGGGACCGATGCAGGTTATCTCGGGCGATTATGGTCGTGAGCACGTCCATTGCGAGGCGCCGACCGCCGAAAAGCTCGATGCTGAAATGACCGCGTTCCTGGAGTGGTACAACACCGAGGAGAAGATTGATCCCGTCATCAAGGCCGCGATCGCGCATCTGTGGTTCGTGACGATCCATCCCTTCGAGGATGGCAATGGACGAATCGCGCGCGCCATCGCCGACATGTCCCTTGCCCGCTCTGAAGGAATTCCGCAGCGCTTCTACAGCATGTCGGCCCAGATACGCAGCGAGCGGAACACCTACTATGACATGCTGGAGAGCACCCAGAAGGGCGACCTCAACGTCACGCCGTGGCTCGAATGGTTCCTGGGCTGCCTCGACCGCGCCTTCACTGGAGCTGAGACCATTCTCGCAGCTGTGCTTGAAAAAGCCGACTTCTGGAAACGGCATGCGACAGCCCGGATCAATGAACGGCAGCGCGATATGTTGAACCGCCTGCTGGACGGGTTCGAGGGCAAGCTGACATCGAGCAAGTGGGCAAAGATAGAAAAGTGTTCGCCCGACACTGCCTTGCGCGACATTCAGGACCTCGTTGATCAGGGCATTCTCGCCAAGGACGAGGGCGGGGGCCGAAGTACAAGCTATTCGCTGGTTGCTTGAATGCTGTTGGTTGCGGCAAGCGCATCCCTTGGACCGTCCAGCCTTCCCGGCGATGTCCACCCGGGCAACCAGCGGTCCTTAACGCGGAGTCCTCCACCGCGAGTTCTGCTATTCTCGCGGACATAGTATAATCATCAAGAGTCACAACGTTGCGCTCGATTGCGAGAGCTTTGCGCGAACCGCCCCGCCGGAGAAATGAGCTGGCTCCCGCCGGCAGCCCAGTGTCCGGAGCTAGCGCCCGATCCCGCGCTTGATGCCGATCGACCAGGATATGCCCTCACCGCCCACGCTACCGGTGACCAACTGCCCACGTCCCTCTCCAACACCGGCCGCCAGGGCACCAGTGCGAAGTCATGGGACCGCTCGATCAGCGCATAGCGGCCGGTATTCAGCGTCAGCATGCGCCGGTAGACACCAGTGAGACTGTCGCCGCTCTTGACGTCAAGATGCTCAAGTCCCGTTCGCGCCGCAATATCGGCGACTGCCCGTCCAAGTTCACGCGCCTCAAGCGTCCGCAACAGGTCCCGCGCATAGCGCACCTGACCATCCTGCTCGCGCGCAAGCCCCTGCTCGATCAGCCATTGCCGTCTCGCCCGCATGGCAGCCTCGACCTCAGCACCCATTCCGCTCGGCCCCATCGCCTCGCGCCTCTTGGCGACAAGCTGACGGTCGAGCCAGGTTGCGCCCACCGCCTGCGGGAGATCCTCCAGCCTCTGCCATGACAGCACGGCAAAGTGCCAGGGCGACCCGGGCGGAGGGGAATCGCCCGCCCGCAAGGGCCGCTCGCCAGAGCGGGTCTGCACAAGCGTGTGCGAGTTGTTCGAGAGACCGAACGAGCTACGAAAGCGCGGAAGACCGGGGAGACCGCTCGGGGCGGCGCAGGCGCCAGCCGGCGCTTTACCCTGGCGCGCGCGAGGGGCAGCGCCCATTCCATGTCCTTTTTCAAGTAAAAAGTCGCGGAGCACCCGTCACCGCACCGGAGGTGCGGCGGTGACAACTATTGCAAGGCGATACTGTCAGGTCGGGAGCAGAACGACGATGGCGACGGTCGATCAATCTTCCATTCGCGGATCTAAGCCGCATAACCGCTTGTCGTCGCAGGCCTACCTCGGACTTAGCTCGGGCATCGCTATGATCCGGCCCATGGGTCGCCCGCCCTGACGTGGTCGCCGTCCTGCACGTGGATAGCTGACACAATGCCAGGCTCTAGCGGCTGGATGACCTTCGATTTACCAGTTGGAATGGTCTTACCGGTCGCCGACGCAATAATGTCGACGTGCCCAAGGTAGGACCAGGCGAGCGCTACTAGGAAGAACAAAGCGATCAACGCTGCGACGGCCCGACCAAGTGGTGACATGGGTGTCTCAAGAACCTCAAGGGCTCCCGGCAAGAACTCGTAGTCCGCGCGGCGCTCGAAGCGCGGGCGCAGCGGCACCACGTTCGAGTCCATCTTGAGAATGACGTCAGGCGATTTCATCTAGGCCAGCCAGCAGACTGTGGAGGCTCGCATACCGTCCTCCTGCCCGGAGAAGATCTTGGTGAGAGCCCTGCTCGACCACGCGTCCGCGCTCAATCGTCACGATGTGATCGCTGCGGCGAACCATCAGACCGAAGAAGAAAAAAGTCGTCAGCGTTTGCACACGCCAGAGCGGATCGCTTAGCCAATCACTTGTTGAGCATCACCTCCCAAGAGACCATGACGATCACCAGCAATGAGAGACCGAGTCCGTCAAAACGCAACGGCTGCTTCCTCTACTCCAAACGCTCTTTAATGAGGTATTCGGGGTCCCGCAGCAGGGCATAACAGGCACCAAATGCCAGAAGGCCGAGGGGGACTTTGATGTAGAACACCATCGCCACGAATTGCTGTCCGTGATCCAGCCGCCTAGGGTCGCACCAACGACCGGCTCCAAAAGCGCAGCCAGGCCGAACAGCGTCATCGCAACGCCTTGCTTCTCGACTGGAAAGGCGTCCAGCAGTACGCCCTGACTCGAAGTCGCCGAATTCCCAAACGTGCATAACAACACTTCCGACATTTTGCAGCCTTGCAGGCGATTGAACCCCTTACACAATTTCGCGTTGTCGGAATGGCTACGCTGCGAGCCGGTAACAGGATTTACCCGGACGATACCCACCAAATCTCGGCCGCGCGCAAAAATACTGGACTCAGATTGGCCGCCTAAACCCGCATTTTGGCAGCGGTCGGGATGAGTTCCGGAGTCCACCGGCACGCCGGTCTCATTGGTCATGCCCGCAGGAAACTGCATTGACCTCCGACTAGACGAGCTGCCATTTCTCGGCGATCGTATCAGCTCCAATTCGAGCTCAGGCGCCCGATGATGCTGCCGAGACCCGGGACTTCATCCCCGCCAAAACGGCTCAGTATGTTCATGGCTGCGGCAATCTGACACACTGCTACAAGGCCAACCGTTGTCAATCGAGCAGGGACGAATCTTTCAGCGCGCCTCGTCTGACCGCCGCTGCAAGAGGTCGCAAAGCCGCCGCAGCAGTAGATGGAGGGTCTCCATGTCCGACGCCCATACCCGCGACCCCTCGTGGAAAACCGACCTGATCTGGCACTATTTCCACAGCGTCACGACCGCGGCCAAGGCGCCCGCCGCCTATCGCAAGTTCTACAGCAACCAAGACCCCGGCGACGAATTGGACAACCGCCATCGCGTTTATGAAATGTTGGTGGACGAGCCGCTTAACACCCGTCCCGTTCTGCTGGCGACCGCGGACGAGTCGATGGAAAACTACAAGAAGAGCAAGCTGCCGTGGAACCAGAACAATGCCGGCTTCCTGAAGGCAGTGAACAATGAATATTGGTGCGGTTCGATCCTCAAGATCGTATTCGTCCGCTACATGGGCTGGAAAATGGTCGAACCGACGGCTCGCGACCAGGTGAGCGCGGGTCGCGATCCCGGCAAAGCGGTGGATTGGACAATCAAGAACCTCGAAAACAAGGTGCCGGTACGAGCCTCACTCGGCGGTGCCCACTATGTCGGCATCGTCGGCCACCGCACTGCAGGAGCCGACGACAAAGTCACAGAGTTTCTGTGCCTCGACCCTTGGGCCTATGGCATCGACGGCGGCAACATGGACATGAAATATGCCGGTACAAAGACCGCGTTTCTCGGGATTAGCAAACGCGACGGTGCGATATGGACTTATAGCAACAAAGCCGTCGCCTTCGTTGAACGGCCATCCTAGGGCAGCGGGTTGCCATCATTCTCACGCGCCCCCGCAGCGCCATTCTCTCAAACTCAGCGGCCGTGTATGCCGGACGCGAGCGCATGGATAGATAGGATGAGACCGACGTTGATCCACTTTGGTCTAGATGGCTGATGCGCACTTAAGTTGGGCTTCGCTACCAAGGGGATGGAACTTCGCTGGCGAACCGCATCTGACGCCAGCACAGCCAGCCACTGGGCTAACGGCCGAAGCAGAAACTATAACTATTTCAATAGCTTCCTTTTCACCCCCGCATCGGGCAGGCAGAATCGTGGTCTTACACTCTTCCGTGTGCGGTTGAACGTCTTCGCCACCCTGAACGACAATACTAGGAATGGATTGAACCTAAGATTGGTACTTGTACTGGAGAAGGCCTTCCCACGCTCGCAGAGCTTGACGCGACCGAGTTTGTCCGGGGCCAACTTCGATAGAACTAGTTCGGGCGATTTTGGACAGTGGCCATGAGCTTGTACACCCACTTCAGAGTTCTTGTTCTTCTCGCCGCTTTAGCTCTTCTTGCTTCGCAGCCTGCGTGGGCAACGAAGCGCGTGGCTTTGGTAGTCGGAAATTCGAGCTATCAAAATGCGCCCTTACTTCCGAATCCTGCCAATGATGCCACCGCTATCGCCGCGACCCTGAAGAACGCCGGGTTCGATTTGGTGGAGTCTCGTCTCAACCTGACCTCGAGCGACATGCGGCGGGCACTGAGGGATTTCGCCGATCAAGCTCGCGATGCCGACATCGCCGTCGTCTACTATGCAGGTCACGGAATCGAGATCGACGGGACGAACTATCTGATTCCGACGGATGCCAGACTTGAGCGCGACACTGATATCTATGACGAGGCCTTCTCGCTCGATCGCATCCTACTAGCAATTGAGCCCGCGAAGCAACTGCGCGTCGTGATCGTTGACGCTTGTCGCAACAATCCATTCGCCGACACGATGAAACGGACCCTCGCTTCGCGCGCGATCAGCCGCGGGCTCGCCCGGGTGGAACCCGCAGTATCCAATACGCTGATCGCATTTGCGGCCAAAGCCGGACTGACCGCACTCGACGGCAACAGCAAGAACAGTCCTTACGCGACAGCGTTGGTCAAGTATATCGCAAAGCCGGGACTCGACTTGCGTCGGGCTTTCGGCTTCGTTCGCGATGATGTCTTGCAGGCTACCGGTAATCGACAGGAGCCATATGTTTATGGTTCGCTGGGCGGCGAAGACGTCGCGCTCGTACCAAAGGCAGAGGAGCCGGTGCCACCGCCGCCGGCTAACGCCTCGTCGGAGATTCGTCGTGACTACGAATTGGCCCTGCAACTCGGCAACAAGGCCGCTATGAACGCGTTCCTCGCCCAGCATCCCGACGGATTTTACGCAGATCTGGCCAAGCTTCAGCTCAATCAAATCGACGCCGAAGACGCGCGCGTTATCGCGACCAAGAAAGCGCAGGAAGCGGAGCAGCAGAAAGCTCGGCTTGCGTCCGAAGGTGCCCAGCGAGCCGAACAGGAAAAAGCGGCCGCAGATTTCAAGGCCGCGGAGGATGCCCGTATCGCGGCGGAAAGGTCAAAGCAGATTGCGCAGGAACAAGCGATCGAGGCCGAACGGAAGCGGACTGCATCGCAATCCTCAACGGTCGCCATGCTTTCCCCGAATGCCCCCGTAATCGACGGCGCCAAGGCGGACAATCTTGCAATCGCCGCCCCATCCCAGAATAGCGAGGGAGCGAAGGTTGCCGCCTTGAACGCGGCACCGCCGCAGGAGGATCTTGCCAAATCAGTCCAGAGCGAATTGAGCCGGGTCGGCTGTTTCACAGGCTCCATCGACGGTGAGTGGAACGCAGCCTCGCGTCGCTCCCTGAGCCTGTTCAACCGGCACGCCGGGACCAAATTTGATGTCAAGCTTGCAAGCCTCGATGCGCTCGATGCAATCAAGCTGAAACCGGCCCGGGTTTGCCCGTTGATCTGCGAGCGCGGCTATAAAGCGGACGGCGATCAGTGCCGCAAGATCACTTGTGCCGAGGGCTCGTTTCTGAACGACGATAACGAATGCGAGAAGCGCCGCGGGAAAAAGCCGCTGGCGAAGCGCAACATGGATGAGCGCCCGCCGCGCGCGGATCGTCCGGTACGCGACAGCTCCGAGCCGCCAGCCGATTTCCCCAAGCGAAAGCAAGCGACCGCTAGGCCCGCTGGTGGCAGCGGCCAGATCGTGTGTGACGCTTATCTATGCCGCCCGGTCCGTCACGGCTGTCATCTCGATTACCGTGGCGGCGGGGGTCCCGGCGGCGGTACTGGCAATGTTGAAGTCTGCAACTAGGACAGCATGCACGGCGGCGCGCTCGAGCTCGTGTACGGGCCGCCGTCTCCTCCGCAATTGACAATGCTGGCGGCAACAGAGCCAAAGCCGCAGGACCTTGGACGGGCCACTCCTCAACCGCCCGAGTAAGCCGTAACAACGCGAACGCTTGCCTACTTGATAGAGTATGATTTGATGTCGAACGACCAATTGTTCGGCACCAGCTTTCCGCTGCCGCTGTCCGTTACACGCAGCTGACGTGTCCAATCCGACAGATAGCTCAACGTATCGGCCGGCCCCTGAATCTTGCGTTGAATGTCTGGCAAATCAAGCAATTGCACACGTCGCTCGCTCAGGATCGCAACGATCACAGCGGACCCGGCCGGCGGCGCGACGACATACTCAAATCCACGTTGCTGTGCTGCAGGAGTCGGAACAATAAATTGGACACCAGGCTTCACACGATTCATGTCCCGTTCGATCGACTGCGCCAATAGCTCGGCAGTTGGAAATATCTGGGACATCCGCCCTTCCGCATCAACATCCACGAGTATCAGATAGCCAGGCTTTTTGGCGGTTACGCCGAATGACACCTTGCCGCCGATGTTAACAGTTGGACCCGGCAGGATTTCAAGCGACACGCTGGCAGCGTTTGCCGAGCCGCGGGGCGCCTGTACATGCCAGAGCAATGGAGTATCTCTCGCAGCAGATGGAAATGCCGATGGCAACGGCGCGGCGCTCGCGATCCCGCTTCCCGCCAGCGAGAGCACCAGCGCGAGCCATGATTGCTTTTGGAAAACCAGCCTCGCTGACGACATGACCTGCAGTCACAGTATTGTCAGGGAACGCTGAACAAGCCGATAGACGCGATCCGCGCGTCCGCCGGCAGATAGCGCTCCAGACTCTTGATCATCTGCCCCGAAGCGCGGCGCCGGTTGAGCTGCATCAAGACCCTCTCCAGATCAACCATCCGCTGTTGCGAAGTCACCGCAACGATCTGCTCGGCACCGAACGGCTCGCCTACCCGAAGAGGCAGCCGCAGATTTGCTGATCGGGCAAGCGCGGCATCGGAACCCACCGGATACAGCATTTGGATAGTTCCATCTCCGGACACGTTGAACAGCAGCACCGCCCGCGAACCGACGTCGGACAATTCGACCTCGACGGTCTGGCCGCTGCGCTGCTGTCGATCATCCGGCCAAATACGCATCGCCTGCGGCGACTGCGTCGCCATGCGCTTGAGCTCCCGAATTGCCGCAGTTCTGTTGACCACCGTCGTCAAGCCGTCAACGTCAACACCATAAGCGACGACATCGCCCCACGCGATTACGTCATGCGACACGGGGTCCCAGATCAGGTCGGGATTATCAGTTGGTTGAACGGCCTGCACACTGGCGTCCTGCGGTTTGACGTTCGTGAAATAGCTGATCTTGCCGTCAAGCGCCGCCAAACGGATCGGTGATACGAGACGGAAGGGCGGCAGCGCGGCACCGGGCGCGGCCGAGCCGGTCGCGGCGACGCCGACCGCAGCGGTTTGCGAAGCGGCCGCAACGGCTGGCGGCGCTGGGGTTTGCTTCTCGACAGGCGGGACGGCAGGAACCTGACCGGGAGCAGTTCTCGCGGCCGCGCCTTGGATCAGCACTACGCCGCGCGTCAATTCGAAGGCGACCTCGGTCTCCGGCATCTGCGCCGGCGACGATACCGTCACGATGTTCTGACGTTGGTCGGACAACTGATAGACCACCTGCCGAACATTGCTGAAAAGCTCTTTCAGCGTCACTTTTCCATCATGATTGATGTCCGCGTTGCCCTCCACGGCTCGCGCAACGGCATAACTCAAAGCGCCGCGCAAGCCATCGATCCCGGGAATCCGCACTTCCGGCGCCTTAGTGTAACGATCGACCGCGGCGATGAACGCAGTGTGGTCGAGATCGAGTTCGGACTTCGGGTCGTCGCTGTTCGACACTGGCTTCAATTCATCAACCAGCAGTGTGTAGCGCGGCACCTGTCGAAAGCTCATCTCCGCCGCACGCGGATCGATATCGCGCACCATTCCGCCGCCGTGGCAGGTATCCGCAACGAAGATCACCTTTGCGCCGCGCAATTCGAATTGCCGGATGAAGTGGTTGAATTCGCTTCCCAGAATCCGCTCGGCCGATCCGGCCGGCGTGGTAGCAAAATCGGGCAGCAGGAACACGTTCTCCATTCCGTCCGGTTCGGAGCCCTTGACGCGCTCCGGCTCCTGCGTGCCGTGACCTGCGATCGACAGGAAGATGAGGTCGTTGCTCCTTGTCCGCTCCACCAGTGAGCTGATCTCACGCAGCACGCTTGCCCTATCGGCCTGTGCATTGGTCAGCTCAACCACATCGCTGACGCCCATGGTCTTCAGGCTGGACACGATGTCGTTGGCGTCGGCGACCGCGCCCTTCAATTTGCGGACATGCTGGTAGTCGTCGATGCCGATGACGAGCGCCCGGAGGGCCGCACCGTCCGGGTTACTTATCGACAGTTCTCCCGCCGCATGCGCGCGCTCGAGTGGCAAGCCGACCAACGTAGCGAGCAGGATGGCGGCACACAGCCAACCCGTCTTGTGATCAAAGCCCCTGAGCCTTCGCATCGTGATCCACCTCGATATCAAGCGGGTCTGCCCTCGAGCCACACCGGTAAGGTAGAGCGGCAGGCTGCCGTCCGGACCTCCAGAAACCAGCCCGCAGGCAGCAATCCATGTTCATCTGTAGCCTTGGCGAGACTCCAGGTTCAGCGCCGTTTGTTCGCTGTCTTGCGGCCTGCCGGCGCCTCGGTCTCCTGATAGGCGTTCGCCGAAACAGTCGTCTGATCATCTGCGAAGGCGCGAAAGCGCACCGGAACGTAGCCGCGCGCCAGCAGGCTTGCCAGCGGATAGACGTTGCGGCAGACGCGACCGTTGCAGCCGCCCGTCGAGGATTCCATGACCTCCGCCTTGCGATCCGGCGTGAACCGCAGGAACAACATCACGTGGGAACCCGGCTTGTTCAGGGCGTCACCAGGCTTGAGGTCCCAGGGGTTGGTCACGGGTGCGGCGATCGCGGGAATGGCGGCGGTCGTGTAGTGGACGGAAAGTCCCCACGTGGCGCTGACGAATGCCGAACAGTCGACGCCGGCCACATCCGGCCGCGGCTCGTTGCGGGTGCAGACATTGCCCGCAAGCGTCCCGCTTTCGATTCGCTGCCGGAAATTCGCGAGCGAACCATGGCAACCCCAGCAATAGGGCACGCCCCGCACTTCCTGGTTTACCTTGCCCTGCAGATACCACGGCCGGCGAATCCGGCTGAAACCGGAGCATTGGCTGTCGGGATCGCTGCCGTAGTTCGCCGGTGTCAGCTTCCACTGAATGCCCTCAAAGGCGAAGGCCGTCTCGATCGCCTGCTGGCGATTGGACGGCCGTACGGCGGCGGTCGCGTTGAACTTGAAATCCGGCTGCGCCGCCGGCGCGGCCTCCGTGCGCGACGGCCTGACGTCAATGACGGACACTTTCCCCAGTGGCCGGAAGCCGACACCAACCACCTCAACACCTTCCGACTTGGTGCGCAGAAAATAGACATCGCCGTCGCCCGAGATGGTGACGAACCGGCGGGTCAACGGCGTGTTCTCCAGCGGTAACTCGTAGATGCCCTCAAGGCGTCCGTTCGCGGCATAGCGTGCCACGAATGTGGTGGCATTCTTGCCCGATGGAGGAATGTCCTCGGCCAGCACATAGAAGCGGTCACTGTTGTCGATCTCAAGAAACTCCACGGTGCCGAGCTGGTTGCGGACGCGCAGGCCGAGCTGACCTATGGTCTCGTTGGAGACCATGGTCTGGATTTCCACCCGAACGCTGTTATTCCCTTTGTCGGGAATGATATCGGCGATCACCGATCCCTTGCTGCGCGAGGCGATATACTGCCGGTCGGGCTGCCGCGTCGTCCTCACGATAGCCGCACGCGTATTCTGATCGAGCAAGTCGGTCGGACTGCTCAACGCCTGCGAGCCCATCTGTGCGAAGGCCGAAATGGCAACCTGGTCGTCCGTTCCGCGGGATGAGACTTCCTCCAGCTGAATCACGTCTCCGCCGAGCCCGCGGGTGGACTGTCCTGGTGCTGCCTTCAGCATCCTCACGCCTCCGTCCCAAACCATGATGTCGTCATTACGAACGACGAGGTCGGTAGGCTGGACATCGCTTGGCATCTTCAGGATGTCAGGAGCCGCGTTTGGCTGTTTAGGGTCGAACTGCAGAATGCGGCCGTTGATCTGATCAAGCACAAACAGGTTTCCCTGTCCGTCCGCGGTGAGCGCTTGCGGGCCTGCGAGTTCGACGTCCTGGCCGGCCGGGACGATCCCGACCATGGATGCAGCCGAACCGCTGGCAAAGCTTCGCACGACGGCATCGTCGGCCCTTGCCCCGCTAGTAACGATGATCGCGCCGACGATAGAGAGCCAGATCCTGCTAGATCGACGAAGCATATCCGCCTCAATGTAACCGAACCGAATGCAGCGTCAGTCCGACTAATCCAAAACTACGCTAGTGCAGCATCAATTAGTGACGAGCAACCCCAATCCCGTTCAACTCTCTCACTGGACGGTGATAGTTCTAATTCCTTCAGCTTGCAGTGCAAAATCATGGCCAGAAATAGATTTGAGCAAGTCAGCGAAATCCAGCCCGACGCGATCACTCTAGTCTTGAGGCGCGACGACGGGGGCGCCTCCGGGTCAATTGTATTGCCAGCCGCCGCAAGCGGGGGACGCTTGAGCGGCGACCAGGTCAGCTCCCAACTACCTGCCCAGGATGCCTTTCGCGGCGCGATCCGTCTCGCCAATGACATGAAGCTCGCGATCGTGGTTTGCGACCCGGATGGCGTCTGGAAGCCGGAATGGGGAGATCTTTACCAGGCGATCGATTGATCCCACGCTGCGGCGCCACATGGAGGCCGGCATGGCAAATGGAGCGTTAAGCGGGCCATCATTGAGATCGCAAGCCCTGATGATCGCCCTGTTGGCCGCAACCGGTTGGCCCGCGCAGGCGAACGACTCCGCGGTGGAATTGTCCATCGGCGGGCTGCAATTCGTTCGCACGAAGGATGTGGCCATGGCGAGCGAGGAGCTTCGTATCGGGTTGGACAGGGTCAGCGTTCGCTACCAATTCGTCAACCAGACGAGCAAGCCGGTTGCCCTCACTGTCGCCTTTCCGCTGCCCGACATCGATTTGTCCGAAGCCGAGAACATCGCTTTTCCATCGAGCAATCCGGTCAACTTCGTCGAGTTCGAGACCAAGATCGACGGCAACGCGGTGCCGCTGACCATCGACCAGCGCGCCATGGTCGGCAGCAAGGATGTGACCGCCCTCCTCCGTCAATTTAAGCTGCCTTTGCTGCCGCTCGGCGATCGGGATATCCGGATCGCCGACCTGCCCGTGGCAACCCGAACCAAGCTGATCGATGGCGGCCTTCTTATGCCTGCCGGCATGAACGACAACGGTCGCCAGCAATACATGCCTGGCTGGATAACCAAGACTTCGGCCGTTCGCGAGCAAGTGTTTCCTGCGGCGCGTACCGTCATCGTCGAACATCAATACCGCCCGAGCGTCGGCTCCAGCCCTGACACGGTCCTGCGCTCGGGTCTGCGTCGCAGCGCAGCGCTGGGTCCCGAGGTCGAGCGATACAAGCGAGACTATTGCATTACGGATGCGTTCCTTGCCGAATTGGACAAGCGCACAGATAGCGGCCAGGCGAACACCGCAATGCTGCAGGAGCGGCGTATTTCCTACGTGCTCAAGACGGGTGCGAACTGGGCGGGTCCAATCCGGTCCTTCAGGTTGACGATCGATCCCGGAAGCGACGACCATTTGGTCAGTTTTTGTCTCGGCCGTCTCAAGCCGTCTGCCGCCAATAACTCGCATCAATTCACGGCAAGCAACTTCACGCCGGATGCCGACCTGAAGATCTTGATGATCGGCAAGTTCTGAAGAGCAGCTTAATCCGTGAGCATTACATAGCGCGCGGCCGCAGTGATGGTCACGTTGCCACGCTGAGCTTCGCTCGTCGCCTGCAGGAAGAATGTGTCGGCAGCCATCGGTCGCGGCTGGCGCAACGAATCCAGAACCCGCGGGGCCGCGACGACCAGCAGCAGTTGCGGGCCGGTCGTCCGCTCCATCGGCAGGGCAAAGGAAAGCGAGTCGATGCCCGGCTTCAGGAGATAGGACAGGCTCCGCACCTCGCCGCGATCCGAGACCATGAGCAGTTCCACCACCCGGTTGGCAAAATTCTCCACAGTCCCATTGAGGGTCTCGCCGGCCTTCAGCTCCGTCGCGGACAGGTTGATGCGCGGGGCACGCGCTTGGTCGCTTCCGACCTGGCTCAGGAATTTGACGGCCGGACATTGGGCCTGATTCACCTGCCTGACGCCGACCGAGGCCTCAAATCCCTGTTCCTTTCGAAACGCCTTGTCGAAGGTATCGAACGGCGCGGTCGAAGCGCCGAAGCCTTCGATGACGGCTGCGCTAGAACTCACGGCAACAGGCAGGATGAAGAAGCAGTCGCCGCCGACATACTGGGCGACATATTTGCGGATGCGCTCGGCTCGACCCGGCCCATCGGGCGACGAAGACGGCGTCACCGTCGGCTGAGACGGCAGCTTCACCGGCTCCTGACGTGCTGGCTGTGGCAGAGCAGGTTCAATCCTCGGCGGCGCGGGCGTCGCGGCGAGTCTCGGAGGTGGCGGCAAGGCCGCTACGCCCGATGTCGACCAGACAAATTTATAGAAGCTATACCCACCGCCCCCCAGCAGAAGCAGCAGCGCCGCGACGCTGGCGCCGAGCCAGACTCCGCGAGAGTTCCGTGGGGTCGATGGCGCCCGCTCCTGCTGCGGAGACGTCCCGGCTTCCGGCTTCCCCAATGGATCGAAGCCGTAGAGTGGCGCGGCGGACGGCTGAACCGAACCCGCCGGCGCCCAGTTGGCGACCTCCGCCATGGTAGGGCGCAAGGCCGGGTCTGGCTGCAGCATCCTCTCGAGCAGGGGCCTGATACGCAGATCCACTGCGCCGAGATCGGGCGCACGCCGACGTTTCTCGACCAGTTGAAACTGGCTTCCACCCATATCGAGCTTCTGTCCGGTCAAGGCATGGAACAGCACGAGACCAAAGCTGTAGACATCGGACTTCGCGGTGACATCATTGCCGTACAAGCCGACCTGTTCCGGCGAAGCGTAATTGTCCTTGCCGGCGAAGCCGGAGCCAATAATGGTCTTGTCACCCATCTGGGTGGACCGAGCGATACCAAAGTCAATGATCTTCGCTCGCCTGACATCGTCGAGCGGCACGATGATGTTGTCGGGTGAGACGTCGCGATGGACAATGCCGTGTTCGTGAGCGGCCTGCAGGCCCGATGCGACACGCTGCATCAACTTGATCAGCGCTTCGAAGGTCAGCGGCCCATCGTCGAGCATGTTCGACAGCGACCGCCCATTCACGAATTCCATCGCGAGATACGGGCGCTGCAGCACGGGTTCGACCGTGAACAGGAAGTAGCGAACGATCGCTTCA
Source organism: Bradyrhizobium sp. USDA3010 (assembly GCF_056429065.1). Taxonomy (NCBI): domain Bacteria; kingdom Pseudomonadati; phylum Pseudomonadota; class Alphaproteobacteria; order Hyphomicrobiales; family Nitrobacteraceae; genus Bradyrhizobium; species Bradyrhizobium sp. USDA3010. The sequence goes on along the minus strand of NZ_JBWJZD010000021.1, from coordinate 138,079 downwards.
TGCGGAAGGTTGTGAAGTGCTGCCGCCTCCCGGCGGAACAGCGCAAGTGCCGCCTCGTTGTCGACCATGTCGGGCAACAACATCTTGACGGCAACTGGCGATCCGGTCTGGATCTCGCGGCATCGGTAGACTTCCCCCATGCCGCCTGCCCCGATCATCGCTTCGATCTCGTAAATGCCGTTGAGCCGGGTGCCGGCCGGCACACCGCGGTAGGACGATCGAAACGGATCGTTCGCGGTCATGATCGCGGCTCCCGATCGAACGGCGTCCTCGTGGGCTCTGAGGATCGTGGCGCGAGCAGCCGCACGATCACGATCGTCACGTTGTCGAGCCCGCCGCGATCGAGCGCAAGCGCAAGCATGTCGTCGCAGGCTGTCTGCGCAAGGCGAGTGGCCGCGTGCTGCTGAATCTCGTCATCCTGCACGTGTCGGGTCAAACCGTCGCTGCAAATCACGAAGACGTCTTCCGGTTCGGCCGGACCGGTCACCACCTCGAACTCAGGGTCGGCGACAACGCCGACAGCCCGGGTGATGGCATTGTTCGGCCAATCCTGGACCTCTTCGCGCGATAGAGCACCGCCGGCGATCAGTTCCTCCAACTCGCTATGATCATGCGACACCTGTGTAATGCCGCGATGGTTGATCAGGTACACCCGGCTGTCTCCCGCCCAAATGCAGGCATAATGGCCGTCGCGTACCAGCAAGACCGCCGTTGTGGTCCCGACAGTGGCACCCTGCCTTGCCTGGCTGAGTGCCAAAATCTGCTGGTTGGCGCTAAACAGACGCGCCTCGCACTGCGCCAACAGGTCCGCCGCGGAGGCAGGCGCGGCGATCGCATCAAGCGACTGTACCACGATGAGGCTGGCAAGATCGCCCGCCTCATGACCGCCCATGCCGTCAGCGACGGCCCATAGGCCGATGTCGGTTCTTACCAGGCAAGAATCCTCGTTCCGCGCCCGCACCCGTCCAGCATGAGTGACGCTACCGACATCGAACAGGGATGGGACGTGTACCATCGCTCGTCATCCCGTCCCGGATACCGCGCGGCCAACGTTGCCGGTCAGCAGCGTGGAATAGTGAAATGGATCCGGCAATCCGCGGCAACACAGTGCGATCGGCGAGAACCCTTCGCCGCCGGCGGTCCACCAAAAACTGGCCGCGGCATAGACTTGCGGGTTGGCGCCGCAGAGCGTGCCGAATGACTCGCCAAACCCATCGACCGTCGAAACCATTCCCAGCATCGCGTCATTCATCGTCACGATTGGCGATCCATCGGTCCCCAGCGTCCGCAGACGTGGGAACGCGAGACGATCCAGCGCATCTGAGATCTGCTCAAACGTTGCGGCCCGGTCCAGGGTCGATAGCAGGAACGTCTCCACCTGCCCGAACCACTCGTCCTGCGGATCGATGTGCGGCGGCTGCAGTGCGTCGGCGCCATCCGATACCGCATGCAGCGTCAACGGGTAGTATCGCCCCACCCCGTCAAGCGACGGCATGATCGCTCCCGCGACGGTGGTCCCGCAGATTGCGGCGCCAAGCCAGAAGCGCCAAACCGGCGCCGTCAGGAATGCTCCCTGCCAGGCGGCACCGAGTTGATGGCGGCTCGCGGAGATGGCAGCCTGCACCCACGGCTCCCAGACCTCCAGGAAGCTGCGCGGCGTCGCGATCGCGATGAAATCACGCTTGGCGCCGATCTTGCCGAATAAGCCGCATCGCATGGTCATATTCCGGTCGGGCAACGAAACTCGCGGAGCACTGACAGGTTTAGCGGATTGCGCAACGATCCGGTCGAAATCTGATAGTTGAGCTCACGTCCGGCAACAATGAACGTGGCGCTGGCGGTTTCCGCCTTGGCGACCAGCGAGCCAGCCTCCAGCATGCGGAACAATGACCAGGGGCCGATGCGCTCAAGCACCGATGGCGAGCCGGTCTCGTTGCTGACCGAAATTGCCGTCCGCGGCGATGGGCCCGGCCAGAGCACGGTCGTCGGTGAATTGCTCTGCGGCGGCGAGGGCGCAGCGGGTTGCGGCGCGGCAAACATAGAGGGAGCTGCGGCTGGTCCTGGCGTAATGGGGCTGGTGATCGTCGTGCCGCCGATCTCAGTCTTGACCGTGATGCCCGGTCCGGCCGCGGGCGGCGGCCGGATCGCAAAGGACACCGCCGGCACACCGCCGCCAGTCTGGAAAAAGGCATCGCGGATATAGGCGGCATTCTGGAACTGCTTCAACGTGTCGGGCGAGAACGATCGGCCGACAGGGCTCTCCTTTCGCCAAACCCAGTCCGAGCGCGAGGTGTCTGCATAAGGCGCCAGGAATTGCGTGAAGAACTTGTCCATGATGCCGTTCGGGCTGAACAGCTTGGCGAAGTCTGCCAGCGGTACTTCCTGACCACTGCTCCGTACAAACGGGTAGCGGTTGGTCACCGTCTGCTGACAGACCGGCGTGACCTGATCGCGCAACGACTGCAGGATCTGTCCGGCCGTGGAGGCGGCGATGCTGCCTTCGAACTCCGCAGCTGCCGCCCGCAGCATATCGGAAAATGGTGGCGGCATGCGCGAGGCATTGTTGCGCAGCGCTGCAACCTGGGTTTGAAGCCCGGCAGTTGCTTGCGCCGTCAGTTGCGGATTCTCGACCATCAACGTCAGATTCTGCGCGATGTCGTTGAGATTTGCGATCGTCGAGTCGATTGGCCGGCGGGTGCTCTCCCCTTCGAGCACCGCATGGTAGGGCTTGAACTGCGACTCGATCGCCGCACCCGGCGTGCCATCCTGGGCATTGTTGAACAGCGCAGGCGTGGTCACCGCAGGCGGCACCGCCGGCGTACCGGCACTTGCCGGCTTCGCGCGTTCCTTGGTCAGCATCGTCTCATCACGCACCGATTCCAGGATTTGCCGCATCGGCGAGGTCGGCGCCGAAAGCGCCCTCAGCACCTCGTATTTCGGCTTGTCCGCGAGCAATTTCTTCAGACGCAGACTGCCAAGCGCAGCACGCCACGCCGTTACAAAATCATTGGAGTAGATGCTGAGCAGATCGCCAGCCAGGTTGTCATACTGCTGGTCAATGGCCGACTGCTGGCCAGCGTCACCCAACACCCATCGCTCCCGCTTCATGCGCTCCGACAAACCGGGCAGTCGAGCGATGAACTTCTGCTGGAATCCGTTGTAAGTGAAGAGCTCGGGCACCCGCACATTGTCCAAGGGCTGCCCGGTCGTGGTTTCGAACACAACTGCTACGTCCGGACCGCCTCGGCGGCCGACGACCCAGTCGCCCGCTGTCGATCCGCGAGCCTCCGACTTCAAGAACTCGTAGGCACGTTGCGACACGCTGAGGCGCGCCAGCGAATTCTGGGCCTGCTTGATCAGCCGGCCGTCAAGCCCAATCAGCGGCGGCTGCTCGGTTTCGAGGTCGAACATTGCAACAAGATTTTCATCGAGCAGACGCCGTCCTTCCGCATTGGTCGCGCCGGGATAAAGGTTGTCCGCCCAGTCGCGCCGCATCCACGAGCGGATCAACTCCCGGTCCGGGGATTGCAGGCCGCCAAGCATCAAGTAGACCTTCAGCGCCTCATAGACGAAGGCAGGCTCATTGATGCGCGCATTAAGCTGCTCTTCCAAACGGTACAGCAAGCGAGGCCTGAACATGCGCTCGAGCGCAGTGTGATAGGCTGCCTTCGCGGGCGACAGCAGGCGCGCGTGCTGACTGAGACCGTAGCGCGCCGAGAGCGCAACCGGCTCATTCCGTGATGCGTAGCCGGCAGGCGCGTTCCGCAGTCGATAGAGCAGCGGCAGCACCTTGTCGAGATCGTGATCGGCGATCAGCGTTTGCTTGATGAGCGGCGCCCCGGCGGCCCCATACTCCCTGTCCGCCTGCAAGCTCTGCTCGATCAGGTCGGAGTTACGCTTGTAGCTTGTCAGCCAAGCACCGATCAATCCGATCGCTACCAAACCTATCACCGACAGCGCCGCGATCTTGAGGATCAGGGCACGGCGCACCGCAGCTTGGTCGGTCGAAACCCAGTCGGCCTCGCCGATGATGACCTTCGAAATCAAATCGGCAAGGAAATAGCTCTTGCCGGTTCCGGAGTATGATCCGGCACCGACTTCCTCCGCGCCGAACGTACGCGCCAGCGATCCGATCAATTGATCGATCGGCGTACCCTGCTGAGTGCCGGAGGTGAAATAGAACCCACGCAGGTTGGCGTTCACGTGATACCGCGTCGGCTCAAAAATCTGATTGAGGAAATCGTGGATTTGCGGCTTGAGCCGCGCCATCTGCGCCGGGAAGCCGAACAACTGCACCCGGTGCTGCGGCGTCGGCTCGTCCTGGAGACGGTCGAGCGTTTCCTCGCTCAGGCGCTCCAGCAGGCGATCGAATTCGCCCGGGACCTGCCCCACCAGATTCTGGGTCTTGTCGGCGGTCTGGAAGGTGGCGCCCCAGACCTGGCGCCGGCCAGCCTCGCCGAGATAGGCGAAATATTCGGTGAAACCGGCAACGAGATCGGCCTTGGTGAACAGAGCGTAGACCGGGAAGCTCACCTTCAGCCGTTGATGCAGTTCGAGCAGACGCATCCTGATGGCATCTGCATGAAGCGCGAGTTCCTGCTTCGGCAGCGTCAGAACGTCTTCCAGACTGATTGCGACGAGAACACCGTTGATCGGCTGGCGCGACCGATTCTTTTTCAGGATGTCCAGAAAAGACAGCCAGCTTTCCTTGTCGGCCTTGCTGTTTGAATCCTGGGTCGTGTAGCGACCGGCGGTATCGATCAGCACCGCTTCCTCGGTGAACCACCAGTCACAGTAGCGAGTGCCGCCGACCCCGGCGATCGCCGCCGGCGTAGCCCCTCGCGCGAGCGGAAACTTGAGCCCCGAATTCACCAACGCTGTGGTTTTTCCCGCACCGGGCGGACCGATGATGACGTACCAGGGCAGATCGTAGAGATAACCGGACTTGTTGCCGCTCGCGGTCTTGAGCGTTGCGAGCGCGTCCTTCATGCGCTCCTTGAGCACCGGCTCGTCGCTGACGGCCTGATCCGCACCGCTGACGCCGTCAGCTATTTCCTTCGCGTTCTTGCGTCGCCTGAAGAAATGAAGACCGGTGACACCTGCCGCTGCGGCGCCGAGCAGCAGAATCGCGATCTGGCGAATGATGTGATTTTCCAATGGATGCCAGTCGCCGAAAGCAATGAAGGGACCGGCAAGGTAGATCACCGCCCCAAGCGAGCTGAGCCCGACTCCATAGAGAACGATGCGTAGAATGTCCTTGGCGAGCATATTTACCGGTACCTGTCGCTTACGCGTGAACTTGTGGCGTCCGCCTATTCGCTACGTTCGATGAAGATTTCGACCCGACGGTTCTTGGCGCGCCCCTCGGGTGTCGAATTGCTGGCAATCGGTGAATCCGATCCCTTGCCGTCGACGTCGATGCGCGAACCATCCGCGAGGCCGGGTTTCAGCGCGGCTGCAACCGCCTTGGCGCGCTCGACCGACAATTCGAAATTCGAGGGAAAACGCACGGTGCGGATCGGCGAGCTGTCGGTGTGGCCAACCACTCGGATGCGGCCGGGCTCCTTTTCGAGCGTCGCCGCAACGCGGGCGGCGATCGGCTTGAAGCCATCCAGGATGGTTGCCTGGCCCGAGGCAAACAATGCGAGATCGCAGACCCTGATCACGATGAAGCTCGCCGTCTGATCCGCCGTCATGGCGCAGGCCGTCTTCTCCTGCGCAAGCGCGTTGCGAATGCGCTGCAGCTGGGTAATACGATCTGGGGGTGGCGGCGGAGGTGGAGGTGGCGGCGGCGCAACGACGCGGCGCTTGAGCTCGATTGGATCCCCGGGATGCAATGCCAGCGCTGCTTCCGCGGCATTCTCTGCGCGGCCAGCCAGCAATGTCCGCAGCACAAAATAGGATCCCGTCAGCAGCGCGGCGACCACGGCCGCCACCAGCCAAACGGGAATGTGCAAGTGCTTCCGCCGACCGGCCAAGGCCTGTCCGCGCCAGTGCGGCGACAAATCGTTGGTCGGCTTGGGCCGAACCCGGCGCAGCGTTTCATAGAGGTTACGCTGGATCACCTGGAGGTTCGCAAGCCCGCCCGGCGACGTCCGGTGAATGCCCTGGAACCCGAGCGCAAGACAGGCGTGCTGCAGTTCGAGCACTGGATAGTTGACCAGCGGATCAGTCTTCAAATGGTCGAGAATCTCGAAAAAGCGTACGCCGCCCACACGTTCGCCGAAGAACCGGCTGAGCATCGAGTACTGCGCCCAGACGTGTCGATCGTCGGTCGGAATGTGCTGCACAATATCATCGGCGGTCGCGCACAGGATGTACTTCGCGGTATTGGCCTGGTGCTCGGAAATGCCGGCCGAGCGGATATCCTTCTCGAAGAACTTGATGGCGTCGGCGACCTGCTCCATCAGGCTCGCGAATGACGCCCTCATCAGCGCTACTCGCAGCCGGCCAAGCAACTGCAGTAAGGGGCCGCCGGCGCGCATCACCGGATTGGCGTTTGGCGCGACCAGATCGTCGACGCGCAATGGCGGTCCCGGCGGCAAGATCGGTTGCTGCGCCGGAGCCTGCGGCGGTGTCGAAATCCATTCCTCCGACGGCTGGCTGGTCGGCGGGGCGGCGTAGCTTGCGCCCTGCGGTACGGGAGAAGGTACGGGAGAAAATGACGGCCCAGCCACGGGCGATGGCGAGTACGCTGGACGGCTTGCAGGTCCCTCGCCCGCTGGAGATTGAGGAGCCGGAGCCGGCGGCATCTTCCCGCCGGGGTTCGGACGGATGATGGTCCGCTCACCCCGACCGAAAGGATTAACCGGCTTGTCCCTGTCGGTCATGGCCGCTCTTCCAGGATGGCCCAAAGGTACAACTCAAGCTCCGGCCAGTCGCCGGAGAAGTGCATCCCGATCGAGGCCGCAGTACTGAACTCGGGCCACAGCGGCGACTTGCGATCGAGGTAGAAATAAACGTGGTCTGTAATGGCCCGGATGTGCGGTGGCGGCGTCGGCAAATGCACCAAGGTCAAACCCGGCAGGTTTGCGTGCACGATCTCAGTCATCTTCGTGTTGGGTCCGACCTTGAACAGGTGCGGGAATTCATTCTGGATCTCGACGAGAGGCCGCCGCGCGGCAACCTCCAGCACCAAGGTAGCATTTCGGAACAACGCGCGATCGCGGATCGGCGATACAAATGCATTCTGGGCTCGTTCGATGATCTCCAGACGGATCGCCCGCCTGCCCAGGCGGGCGCTCAGGAAGTCCTGGATGTCGCGCACCAGGGGCGTGAAGACGTATTCGAGATTGTCGTGATCGTACGCCGGGTAGTCCCGTGCGCGTCGTTCGGTGGTCGCGAAAGTCGCAAGCTCACCGGCAAACCTCAGCAGTTCTTCGTACAGCCGCTCGGGATGCACGCTACCGGACCGCTTGAAATGAGTCAGCACGGGAATGGTCCGGTTCAGCACCTGCAGCACCAGGTAGTCGACACTCTGCAAACCGCCGCCGGACGATGGATCGACCGCGTAGCGTGCAAGCTCATCGAGTTTGGTCTCAACCCAGCCAATAATTCGATTGAGCCAACCATCGACGACCGCATGTGCGGCGCAAACCAGCATCGGCGGCACAAACTTGTCGTCGAACAGGATGTTCTTGTCGCGTACTTCGAGGATGCGGGCGATGCCGAGGCCCATGTATCCCGGCTTGCTGGTCTTGCGTAGCTCGAACGACAGCCGCGGATAGACGATATCGATCTCTTCTTCGATGCGCAGCGCCGAGGTTGAATCGATAAACGTTTCGGAAGTCCGAACGTAACGACTTGCGCTGTCAGTGCGATCCTCATCCACCTCCCGCGTATTGGGCGCCGCGACCGGCATCATCAGCCAGACGATCTGGCCTGCGGCCGAATCTGGCACTTCGATGGCTTCCGGGATCGGACTGTCAGCAGGGATATCGAACGGCGTTCCATCGGGCATGACACCGGTCGCACTGCGCACGGCGAATTTGCTCTGTTGAGTAAGATCGTTATCGATCTCGAGCTGGGCAAAGCCCCATGGGTACGGTGTTGTGTAACGAACGCGCTTTTCCAGCAGATGCTCGAGATAGCGATCGTTCTGCTGCAGATGATGCGGCCGCAGAAACAGACCTTCCGACCAGAATACTTTGCTGTACCAGGACATTCCTGCATCCACTTGGCAATGATCGGCGACGGCATCGTCACCAACAGTTCACTTTGACCCCGACTTGTCTGCGCGGTCGTAATATTCAGAGAAATGCAGCATGAAGGTATCGATCGGCGCGCTTTCGTCGCGACCGAGGTGCGCCTTCCAGCGCGTCAAGAATTCATCCCACAACTTACTCTTATTCGAGCCGAAAAAGGATCTTGCGCCGCGCTGAAGCTCGAGCTCACGCGCCATCAGCGTCGGATCGATACTGGCGATCAGCCCCCTGACGGCATGCTGCATTGCCGCATAGGTCTTCAATTGATGGGATTTGAGGTCCTTGAAGCCCTGCGCGAAGGCATGCGGCGCATCGAGATAACTGCGCGTCGGCGGCCCGAACAGGATACGCATGGCGTCTTCCGCGGTCGGCGAGAATTTAAGCGGATTGTTCTCGATGGCCTGGATGGTGGTTTGACTGGTGCTGCGCGTCAGCTGCTTGGCCTGGGTCCGTGCCTGCAGCAGAGCCATTAAGTTGTCCACGGTCATGCGCAGTATGACGCCCAGCTGCTCCGCGAGTTCGGCCTCGGTCTTGTCGGCGAAGAAATTCTCCGGCAGTCCGGCAGCACGTGCCACCAAGCGCGCAAATTCGGGACTCCCGATCGGCGCGGCCGTAGCCGGTGCCGGCTCGGCCACCCGCGGCCGCGGCGCTTCCGCATGCCCTGCCGGTGGCGGCGCCGGCGGTGGCGGGACAGCCGCTTCATCGTCGGCCCAGACCGATGGTCGGCGCGGCGTCGGCATCGCGTGCAGCACGTCGACCGGCGGGTTTGGCGTAGCGACTGGACCGGCTGCCCAGCTCATGTCGTCGTGCAGAGGCGTCTCCCGTTGAGGCATCTGCGGCCGGACGGGGTCGACGCCCGCCGGCGGAACGCTCGCCGCCCAATCAAGGAATTCCGCATTGACGGGCCGCGCTGCTTCGCGCGGCCTTCTCAACTGCTGGGGGTCGATTGGCGGCGGCACGTCGCGATCGGGAACCCAAAGTTCCTGATAATCGGCGTGCTGCTGCGCGAGAGGAGCTTGCTGCTGCGCGCCATGGCTCGGGGTGCCCTCGGCACGCTCGTCCAGGTCCAGCGAAACGCCAATGACATAATGGCCGATGACGAGCCGATCGCCATTGCGTAGCCGATGCGCTCCCCGCATGCGCTGGTCGGCACCGTTGAGAAAGGTGCCGTTGGTCGAGACGTCGTGCAACCAGTAGCCACCGTCGCGATAATGGACCTCGCAATGCTTCCCCGAAATCATCCGAGACGGATCGGGCAATGTCCAATCGAGATGACGATCGCGGCCTATATCGACCGAGCGCCGGCCGGTGACCGTAAATGACACAGGTCCGCCATCGGGGAGGTTGGGCTCGTTCTCGATGTTGAAGCGAAGCACCATCACATCGTCTCGTCAGCGCAGAGGGCGCGGTTCGCCGCGTGCCAATTGAATACCATCCTCCAGGCAGGCCGTCATTATCCGGTCCCTGGACTCACGGGTAAGCCGGCAAAGTCCGATCAAAAGAGCCGCGCGAACCGCCCGCGCCGTCTGATCTGGCTTGGCTTCGACCGGGGCAAATTCCGCAGGGACGACGCTCCCGCCAGACCAGCCCGCCGCCAGCGCCAGCCAAGTCGCCGGCTGCTCGGGATCGTTGGCATTGCCGACCGCCAACGCCTTGTTACGCGATTGCTCGTCTGGCTGCCGGACCCAGGTCTCGGCAAAGTTGAGTGACCTGCCTTCGTTGCCGTCGAAACTATCGAACATCTGCCGCAACGAGCGACATCCCCAGGCGACGGCCACGCGCCTAGGGAGCAGGTACGCGCAAAAGGATACAGCCTGGTGCCAGTTGCCTGCATCAGCGGCCTCCTGCAGGAAATCCAACGACAACTTGTCCGGGGCGGCATTGCCGACGTCGTAACGCGCCAGCGGATAGGCTTCAAACAGATCGCGGACTGTGCTGAACCGAACTTGACCCATGGCGTCAGCCGACAATGGTTGGTGTGCCGTGGGCAACCAACGGGCCGCCGGCCGCGAGAGCCATGGCGGCCTGCGCGGTCATGGTGATGGTCGGTGCGTTGATGACTATTCCGGCGGGGGACAGGATGATCTGGCTGGGACCAACTTGGAGGGTGATGTTGACATTGGCCGTGAGGGTGATGCTCAGCCCCGCATTGACGGACTGATCCATCGCCAGCTTGATGTGCTGACCGCCCAATTCGATATCAAGCTTGTCATTGCCGTTCTTGAGCGTGGTCTTGCGGGTATCGCCGCCGAACGCTGCTTCACCGATGGTCCTGGTCTCGGTGTCGCGGACCGTCACGTCGTAGTCCTTTTCGGCGTGCAGGGTGATCTTCTCGGACCCTTTCTTGTCCTCAAAGTTCCATTCGTTGTAACCGCCCCCTCCCTTGGTCGAGTCGGATTTCAATCCCGCGATCGTCTTCTTGGACGGCAAATCGTAGGGCAGCTTGTATTCATCGTTATACACCGTGCCGATCACCAAGGGCCGGTCGGGGTCTCCTTCCAGGAATTCCACGACGACTTCCTGCCCGACGCGCGGGATGATCTGACCGCCCCAGCGCTTGCCGGACCAGACTTGGGCCACGCGCAACCGGCACGATCGCTTCTTCTTTCGATCCCAGAAGAAGCGAACATAGATTTCGCCCAACGACTCGACGTCGATCTCCTCGCTCGAATTGTCGTCCTTGGTGACGACCTTGGCCGTCTGGATACCATTGATCCTCGGCTTCGGCGTCATCATGGGAGATCGAAACGGCCGATCGCTTGGCAGAAATTCATAGCTGCCGAAGTAGACGTGCTGTCCGCCGTCGCCGGGCCCCCCAGTGCGGTAGGACTCGATGGAAAACGAGTGAGCTGCTCGTACGACGAGATATTCAACGTTCTGCGAGTCTTTCGAGTGCTTCTCGAGCTTGGTTAGTCCGCCGGGGAACAGGTTGACTGCGTCGCCGTTGCCGCGACGGCGCCGATCCATCGCCTGCTCGGCCTGGAGCTGGATCTTGGCGTATCGCTCGCCGTCGGATTTCTCCTTGAACTTGCCGGGATAGTCGTAGAACTCCATCTCGGATCGCGTGTAGTGCTCGGAGCCCTTGGCGTCGCTGATCATCTGCGCGTTGGGTTTCTGGTAGTTGTAGTCGTTGAGCTCGAACTTGCCGGTGCGAAACCGACGCTCGGAAACCCATTCATAAATATGCTGCTCCTCGCGGCGGTCGGATCCGGTCAGCGGGACATAGGGGATCTTTGCGAGACCGTTGATTGGGCTGTGCGAGGACTTGGAGTCAGCCAGCACCAGCGTATGCTTGCCACCCTCATGCTTGAAGAAGTAGTAGATGCCGTGCTGCTCCATCAGCCGGCATACGAAATCCAGATCGGTCTCGCGATACTGAACGCAGTACTCGAGCTTTGGACAGGAGCCCTCTTCGGTAAGCTTGGACTCATAATCCGTGAAGCCGCGCTCGTTGAAGACCTCCTTGATGATGTCGGGCGCCTTCTTGTCCTGAAAAATCCTGCAATCGGTGGTGCGCGACAGCAGCCATAACCAGGGTCTCAGCACGATCCGGTAGCTGAAATAGTCGTTCTTGACCCCGAGCCACTGCGCTTCCGTGAGAATGCCGCTGAACTCGCGCTCCTTCCCGTGCAATTTGATGGTGAGCGTGCACTGCTGGCCGATCGCGCGATCGAAGTCGAGATCGGCGTCCTCGCTGAGGCCCTCGATACGATATTCGAACAGTTCACTCAGACCTTCAGAGGCCTCGAACCTGACAAAAACCAGAACGTCCTTGCCAAGGGGGGTCTTGAGCTCGCAAAGGCGGGTATCCTGGGTAAGCTGGCCCATGTGGGCGTTAAACTCCTTCGCTGGCCGAACGGTTCGCGCAACCGGCGCATCAGGTCGTCAAGCACGAAACAACTGAAATCCGAGCCAGCCATCGGTAGGATGACCGACAAATCCGCCCGGTGTCCTCTCTTGGCGCGCCAAAGCACGCGCCCGATGGAACTATCCTGGCACTCATGTAGTCGGCTCCAAGAGCTTGTTGGTTCACGCGAAACGGTCGTGGCCGCCGGGAATGAACCAAGGCCATCGTTAAGCTGACCTAACAGACAACCGGATCATGATCCCCGCCCGATCCGTCACTTGTGACGGACTTGGCAATAGGGGCCAGGGCCCCGCCGACGGACCATCTTTGCATGCTCGATGTCACATCCCTGACCCAACCCATAGCCCCGGACGATCCCTGCGGGCCAGACCTGGATGCGGCCGGGGATGTCCAGTACCTGAACTTCTTCGCAGCTGCGGAATCGCTGCTTCCGATGTCGTATTTCGAGGTCGTCAACGCCAACGGAGAGCGCGGACGCTTCGACCCAAAGGCCATCGACATTGCCGGCCAGTTCGCCGCTGCGCAGCCGCTCTTGGCACGCACTCGCGATCTGCGTCTGACCATGCTGCTCGCCAAGTTCTCCATCCTGAACCGCGATCTTGACGGCTTTCTCAGCTGCCTGAAGGCGACCACCCTGCTGCTTCGTGAACAATGGGAAGCGGTTCACCCGAGGGGCGAGGACGGCGACTATGCTTTTCGCGCCGTCACCGTCGAGGCGATCGACGTGTTTCCGACGGTGATCAACCCGCTCCAATTCCTTCCCCTGATCGAAAATCGCAGGCACGGCAGCCTCAACTACCGTGCCTATCAGATTGCCAAGGGCGAAATTCCCGCCGCTGACGCCGACGTCGACATGCCCGATCTCGGAACCATCGAGCGCATTGTCGGTGAGACCGATCTCGACACCCTCAAAGCGGTGAGCGCCCGCTGTTCCGCGGTCGCGGCCGAGATTGCCGACATCAAATCGGTTTGGCGCGAAAAGTTGAACTCGGGGCAACCCATCAGCCTCGACAGGCTTGCGGGTGTCGCGAACGGCATGGCCAACTGGCTCGCGGCTCTCGTCACCGCACGCGATCCAGCCGCACTTGCCCCATCCCGGGACGAAACTGCTCAAAACGACCAGCAGCTTCCCATTGAAACGGCCGGCGCCGTGACCTCACCGGGACAGGCATCCGCTGCGCTGGCGGTGGCTGCCGACTATTTCGCGCGAAAGGAACCGTCGAGCCCGGCGCTCTTGCTGGTGCGGCAGGCGCAGGGCATGGTCGGCAAATCGTTTATCGAGGTGATGCGGATGCTGATGCCCGCCCACGTCGAAAGTGCCGCCATCAATATTGGTCGCGACAAAGTTTTCGACCTGCCGATCGAGCGCATGGCGGAATTCGCCACATCGCTCCCATCCACGGCCGAAAGTAGCGGTCAAGATGCTGTTATCTCAGCAGAAAACAGAGCGCAGGCGTTGGATTTACTGACCAAAGTTGCGGCTTTCTTCCGCGCCGCGGAGCCATCCAGCCCGATCCCGTTCCTAGTCGATCGCGCGCGCGAACTCGCACAACGAGATTTCCTCAGCCTGCTGAGTGACGTCCTGCCTGAGGGCGCTCTGAAGGCGATCGACAAATCGAATTGAACCCGCCTTCGATTCGACGGGACTAAGAGAGAAGGAAGCTCCGCTGACGAAGGACCGAGGCACTTCCCCAGCCTGCGTCGCGCAAGTCGGCTTCCGCACAGATTTTGTGAAGAGGGCAACCCAATGGCAACCGACAGCGGTCAAAAATTCATTCGCCGAAACCGCGCACCGCGCGTGCACATCACTTACGAAGATCCGTACGACGCCGAGCGGCTGATCGAACTGCCGTTTGTCATGGGCGTCCTGTCCGATCTTTCGGGCAACAACCCCGGCGTCGAGAAGGCGAAGGTCGAGGAGCGCAAGTTCCTCGAGTTCGACATGGACAATTTCGACAACCGCATGGCGGCGATCCAGCCCGGCGTGACGACACGTGTCGCCAATCGTCTCAACGATGGGTCTGACGAAAAGATATCCGTCAACCTGCGCTTCAATAAAATGTCGGACTTCACGCCGGTGGCGGTCGCCCGTCAAGTGCCGGCGACAGCCAAGCTGCTCGAAGCGCGCGAACAGCTCGCCAACCTGCTGCGCTACATGGATGGCAAGGTGGGCGCCGAGGACCAGCTGAAGAAACTCCTTGCTGATCCTCAACTGATGGCCGCGCTGCGCGAGCGCGCGACCAGCCAGTCGTCCGAATCCGACACCAACAGCTAAGGGAAGGAATGGGGACCATGGCAAAAGAAGCTACCCATAAAGGGACCACCACCCAGGTCGGAACCGTCGAGGCTGACGAGTTCGCTGCCCTGCTGAAGCAAAGCTTCAAACCGCGCACCGAACGCGCGGCGACCGAAGTCGAGAACGCGGTGTCGACGCTGGTTCAAGAGGCGCTCAAGGACACCAGCGTCATCAAGTCGGACGTGCTCGACACCATCGAGGAGATGATCGCCCGGATCGATCAGAAGCTGACCGCGCAGATGAACGAGATCCTGCACACACCCGAATTCCAGGCGATCGAGAGCGCCTGGCGCGGCCTGCACTACCTCGTCTTCAATTCCGAGACCGACGCGAACCTCAAGATCCGAGTGATGAACGTCTCCAAGACCGAGCTGTACCGGAACCTGCGGCTTTATCCCGATGCCCGCTGGGATCAGAGCCCGCTGTTTAAGCAGATCTACGAGTACGAATTTGGCCAGCTGGGCGGCGAGCCATTCGGCTGCCTGATCGGCGACTATTACTTCAGCCATCTGCCCACCGACGTACAGTTGCTCCGTGATCTCAGCAAGATCGCGGGCGCCGCCCATGCCCCCTTCTTCAGCGGGGCCGAGCCTACGCTGATGGGAATGGACTCGTGGACCGAACTGTCCAACCCTCGTGACATCGGCAAGGTGTTCGACACGCCGGAATATGCCGCATGGAAGGGACTGCGCGACCAGGACGACTCGCGCTATCTCGGCCTTTGCATGCCGCGTGCGCTGGGCCGCCTCCCCTACGGCGCCAAATCGGAGCCCGTGGAAGAATTCGCCTTCGAAGAGGAGACGGACGGACACACCGGTGACAAATACGGCTGGATTAACGCCGCCTATGCGATGGCAGTCAACATCAACCGCGCCTTCAAGGAGTTCGGCTGGTGCACGCGTATCCGCGGTGTGCAGTCGGGCGGCGAGGTCATCAACCTGCCGACGCACACATTCCCGACCGACGACGGTGGCGTCGACCTGAAATGCCCCACCGAGATCGCCATCAGCGATCGCCGCGAGCACGAGCTTGCAAAGGCGGGCCTTATCCCGCTGATCCATCGCAAGAACACCGACAAGGCCGCCTTCATCGGTGCCCAGTCGCTCTACAAGCCGAAGAAATACTTCGGCGAGAAGGGTGTGGACGCAACCGCATCCGACAACCTGTCGTCACGTCTGCCTTACATGTTCGCAGTGTCCCGCTTTGCGCACTACCTGAAATGCATGGTTCGCGACAAGATCGGGTCCATGAAGGAAAAGGATGAGCTGACGGTCTGGCTGCAGACCTGGATCAACGAGTACGTTGATGCCAATCCGGCCTTATCGTCAGAGGCGCAGAAAGCGCGCAAGCCGCTGGCCGCTGCGAAAGTCGAGGTCATAGCAAACGAGGAGAACCCGGGATACTACAACGCGCGCTTCTTTCTCCGTCCACACTTTCAATTGGAAGCGATGGACGTCGGCCTCAGCCTTGTTTCGCGCCTGCCAGGCCCGAGCTCCTGACGCCGCGTTATCGCAACCGTCACTCATCCAGGTTTTTTGAAAGGGCTATAGTATGGCTGTCGATATCTTTTTGAAGCTCGATCCGATCAAGGGCGAGTCGCTTGACGACAAGCACAAGGACGAGATCGACATTTTGAGCTGGTCCTTTGGCGAGAGCCAAAGCGGCACCTTCCACAGCGGGTCAGGCGGTGGCGCCGGCAAGGTCAACGTTCAGGATCTCCACTTCACGCACTTCGTCGACAAGGCGACGCCTGAACTCTTCAAGGTCTGCGCCAACGGCAAGCACATCGACACCGCGATCCTGACTGTCCGCAAGGCCGGTGAAAATCCGCTGGAGTATCTCAAGATCGAGATGAAGCACGTCCTGGTCTCCAGCGTATCGACCGGCGGATCGCATGGCGAAGATCGTCTCACCGAAAATGTGAGCTTGAACTTCGCGAAGGTGAAGATGACCTACAAGACCCAGACGGAAAAGGGCGGCGCCGGCGCATCGCCGACCTTCGGCTGGGACGTTCCGGCCAACAAGGAATGGGCCTGATCGTAGCTTCCTGTCTGGCGCCGGCTGCCGAGAATGGCAATCGGCGTCGGCGGTACGGAGATCGTCAATGACTGTTACGCCAAAGAAGGACCGGCTCTCTCCACCATTGATGCTGGCCTTTCGTGCGGCTTATGACGCGCGTGATGCGCGCAAGCCACTCGAACTGCGCGATCAGTTCGGTGAGCGGGTCATAGCGGGACGGCGCAGCACTGGTCGTTTCCCGATCTCGGAAACGCTGCTAAGGCGGGAGGTTTCGCATGACGTCGAAACGCTCCTCAATACCATTGCCCTCGAATCGACGCTCGACCTGACCGGCCGCGGCTGCGTCCGCACCTCGATTTTGAACTATGGTTTCCCCGACATCGCAAACCGTTCGGTCGACGAGGTCACGGACGAAGAGCTCAGCGACGCCCTGCGCATGTCGCTTACGACGTATGAGCCGCGACTCGATCGCAAGTCCATCCGGGTGCGGCGCGACACCTCCGTAAGCCCCGAACAGCTCAAGCTGCGCTTTGTCGTGCAGTCCGACCTGAAGTGCGAGCCGCTCAACGTGCCCGTGGAATTCGTCGCGGACGTCGACCTCGACAGCGGCGATATCCAGATCAATCGACCATAGCATGAACCGCGAGTTCCTCGATTTTTACAACCGTGAACTGTCGCTGCTGTACGAGCATGCGGAAGACTTTGCCAAGGAATATCCTGGTATCGCGGAGCGCCTCGGGGGGCTGATCCGCGATCGCTCAGATCCGATGATTTCGGGCTTGCTCGAAGGCGCCGCATTCCTTGCTGCTCGCGTTCAGCTTAAGCTCAAGCACGAATTCCCGGAGTTCACGGCAAACTTGCTCGAACAGCTGGTTCCGAACTATCTCGCGCCAACTCCGTCTGCCATGCTGGTCAAGGCACAGCCAACCTATGCCGATCCGGCATTGCGCGACGGCAGGAAAATCGGCCGGGGCGCCTACTTCGATGCGAGCTATCGCGAAAGGGAACGGAGCCTCGCCTGCCGATTCCGGCTGTGCCGCGATATAGTGCTTTGGCCCTTCGACGTCACCGGCGCCGAATATTTTGCCACTGCGGGCGCATTGCAGGCCCTCGGGATTCCGGTCGGCGGAGAGGTCATTGCGGGGCTCAGGCTTTCCCTGACCCACCGGACCGCCGCGCGGCTCGACGAAGAGCCGGCAGACGCGGAAGCTCGCAACAGGCCGGAAACCTGGTTCGCGGGCTGCCGCACCAGCGAATTGCCCATCTATCTGACCGGCGCCGAATCCGACGCTATCGCGCTCTACGAACAGCTGACTTCGAACTGCATCAATGTCTACTTTCGCTATCTCGACGATTTCGGCGATCCGGTCGTCATCCGGGCCCCGAACGACTGTGTGCAACAAGTCGGCTTCGGCGAGAACGAATCGCTGTTTCCTAACGATAACCGGGTCTTTCGCGGCTCGGAGTTGTTGCGGGAGTATTTCGTGTTTCCGCGCAAGTTCCTTGGCATCAATCTGACGGGACTTCGCGCT
Source organism: Bradyrhizobium sp. USDA3010 (assembly GCF_056429065.1). NCBI lineage: Bacteria > Pseudomonadati > Pseudomonadota > Alphaproteobacteria > Hyphomicrobiales > Nitrobacteraceae > Bradyrhizobium > Bradyrhizobium sp. USDA3010. Next base: position 120,160 of record NZ_JBWJZD010000021.1, on the reverse strand, counting down.
GTGATGCCGCGGTTGCGCGGCAAGTCAATCGATATCGTCTTCGCGTTCGATGAGCACAACTCACGGCTTGCGGCCTCCGTCCGAGCAGAGACTTTCAGTCTCTACACTGCCCCGGCAATCAACCTGTTCGAGAAGACCACTGATCGCATCCCGGTCAAATCGAATACGCACGAATACCACGTGGTGCCCGACCGAAGCCGCTATCTCGAATACGAGCCGCACCAGGTGCTGGAGGTTTACGCGCACTTTCCCGCAGAAAAAGACAAGCGGCACGTGCGTCCGCTGTACTCCGCCGCAGTCGACCGCACGGCCGCATCGGTCGAGGGACTTTATTTTACAGTTCGTCGGCTTCCACGGCGCCGCACCGTCGAGGAAAAGACATATGGCACGGCCTCCGACTACACCGGGACGGACATGTTCCTTTCGCTGCTCGAGCCCCGCGACCTGAGCGGCGACGGATCCGCCGCCGAACTGAGCGTCCGGGCGTTGTGCTCCAACCGGCATCTCACGGAACATCTGCCGGTCGGCCAAGGCGGAGCCGACTTTCGCCTGCTGGATGACACCTCGCTCGAGCTGATGTGCATAGCAGGGCCCACCAGGCCACGCGAGCCGGTGGTGGCGCAGTTGCGCAGTCGCAGCGAAATCGCCAATAGCGGTGTTGTCAGTTGGCGCCTGATCAACATGCTGAGTTTGAACTATCTCGGCCTCGTAGAACGCGGCGGCGGCAAGAACGCCGGAGCACTGCGGGAGATGCTGTCATTGTTCGCCGACCAGTTCGACGACGCTACGGAACGAAAGATTCGCGGCGTGCGCAGCGTCGAGAGCAGGCCCGTGGTGCGGCGGGTGCGTGAGCGTACCGGCAGTGGCGCAGCGCGCGGCCTAGAGATCACCGTCACACTCGACGAGAAGGCATTCGAAGGCAGTGGCGTGTTCCTGCTCGGGGCCGTGCTGGAACGCTTCTTCGCCGACTATTCGGGCTTCAACACCTTCACCCAAACGGTCATATCGACTTCGGAACGCGGCGAGATCATGCGCTGGCCGGCCCGCATGGGCACAAGGAGGCCGCTGTAATGCTGATCGACCAGATGAAGGCCGAGCCCTGGCGGTTCGATTTCTTCCAGACGCTCCGCCGGCTAGAGCGATCCAACCCGGATCGGCCGCGGATCGGCGACAGTGCCGCGCGGCGCGACGAATTTGTTGACCTCGGTCAATCTCCCTATCTGGAATTTCCCGCGTCCAATCTGAGCTCAGTCGACGACCGCGATGGCAGGCTCAGAATCCTGGTCAAATTCCTCGGTCTGCTTGGACCGCAAGGCGCACTGCCTCTGGCCACCACCGACGAGAGCGTCGGCTGGCAGTTGATGCGAGATGACGCCTTTCCGCGCTTTCTCGACCTTCTCAATGGACGCTTTCTGCAATTGTTCTTTCGTGCCTGGGCGGACGCACGGCCGATCGCGCAGCATGACAGGCCATTGGATGACCGCTTCATCGCCTATGTCGGCTCCTTTGCCGGCCTTGGCTCTGATATCTTTGCTAATCGAGACACGGTACCAGACATGGCGAAGCTCAGCTTCGCTGGACTGGTCTCACCTAGGGCGAAATCCGCGTCACGACTGGCCCGGCTGCTGCAGGGGCTGTTCGACGTCGGGGTCGAGATCGACGAATTTGTCGGCACCTGGCTCCCGTTCGAGGCGAGCCATTGCAGCCACCTCGGGGCGGCGCACGCCAGGCTCGGCCACGACGCGCTTCTGGGCTCGCGGGTGTTCAGTGTCGAAGACAAGATCAGGGTTCGCGTTTTCGTGAAGGATTTCGCTCAATACGAGCAGTTCCTGCCCACTGAAGTGCCTAACCTGTCCGAGCCCCTGGCTGACGCCGTGTACTTCTATATCGGCGACGAACTCGAGTGGGAGGTGGAACTCGCCATTCCCGCGGGAGCAGTGGCCCCGATGAAGCTTGGACAGAGCGGACGCCTTGGGTGGACCAGCTGGGTTTCGCCGAACTGGACCTCGACCGAGGAATATCGCCGCGATGCTCGCTTTCAACTTGCCGAGCGACTGAGAGCCCGGCGAAGCGCCGCGACAGATGCCCCGCCGATTTGAACCAATGCACCGGTCCAATTGTCCTAACATCATGGAATTCGCGCCAGTTTCCACGATGAGCGGGACATCGCCTGGGGGAATTGAGCAGGAGGCCCACCGTGACCGACATCAGCCTCGAGGCCGTGACTGGAAAGCTGAATCGCGCTGGCTACGATGCCTTCATACAGGCCCTGCGCCACGCCAAAAGCGCCAGCAACCGCAACGTCGAGCTTGCACACTGGTTGTTTCACATCCTGCAACAGGAGCGGACCGACCTCAGCCTATCGGTGGATTACTACAAGCTCGACCGCGCGCGGCTGCTGTCGGACCTCGCAGGCATCATAAACGGCTTCCGTAAGAACGAAACCGACATGCCGGGGGTCGCCAATTCGGTCATCGATATTCTCGACCGTGGCTGGCACTACGCCACGCTGTTCTTCGGCGAGACCCAGATCCGCACCGGCCATCTCCTGGTCGCCGGACTGAAATCGAATGAGATCCGTCGTGCGCTCAACAACATCTCGCCGGAATTCGCCAAGATAAACGTAGACGCATTGGCCGCGGAGCACCGCGCCGTATGGGCAGGCTCTGAGGAAGAGACCATGCGTCCGATGGACGGCTCCGGATTGGCCGGTGCCGGCACTGACGGCGCGGACCGGGCAAGTCCCAAGGGAACAACACCGCTCGACCGGTTCTCCCAAGATCTCACCGCCAAGGCCAAGTCGGGCCAGATGGACCCGATCCTCGGTCGAGACGACGAGATCCGCCAATTGATCGACGTGTTGATGCGCCGGCGGCAAAACAATCCAATTCTCACCGGCGAAGCTGGCGTCGGCAAGACCGCCGTGGTCGAGGGATTTGCGCAGCGCATTGCCGCTGGCGAAGTGCCGCCGCCACTGCGCAACGTCAGGCTCTGCGCGCTCGACATCGGCCTGATGCAGGCCGGCGCCTCGATGAAGGGCGAGTTCGAGCAGCGCCTGCGCTCGGTGATCGACGAGGTACAGAATTCCCCTACCCCCATCATTCTGTTCATCGACGAAGCTCACACGCTGATCGGGGCTGGTGGCGCGGCCGGCACCGGTGACGCGGCCAATCTGCTTAAACCTCCACTCGCCCGCGGCACGCTGCGTACGATCGCTGCCACCACCTGGGCGGAGTATCGCCAGTACATCGAGAAGGACCCCGCACTCACACGACGCTTCCAGCCGATCCAGGTCGATGAGCCGGATGTCGAGACCTGCTGCATCATGCTGCGCGGCCTCCTCGGCCCGATGGAGAAGCACCATGGCGTTCGCATTTCGGACGCCGCGATCGTGACCGCGGTCAACCTGTCGCATCGCTACATTCCATCTCGACAGCTGCCGGACAAGGCGGTCAGCCTGCTGGACACAGCCTCGGCGCGGGTAGCCATCAGCCAGAGTGCGACGCCGGCATTGATCGAGGACGCTCGCGTGGCTATCGCGGCTCGCGAGGCCGAACGATCAGCGCTGGTCAGCGACGGCGATCTCGGCGACGAGAACAGCGAGCGTATTGCCGAGGTCGACGGCGACATAGCTGCGCTGAAGGACAAGCTGACCGGCCTGGAGGCCGATTGGGCCAAGGAACAGGAGCTCGTCAAGGACATCCGCAGCATCCGCGAAATCCTCTCCGAGAGCGGAGACGAAGATCGCGCCACGAAACGCGTGGAGTTGCGCGGCAAGTTTGAGACACTGGAGAGCATCAATCCGGAAAAGCGGATGATCTATGCCCATGTGGACCAGCAGTCGGTGGCCTCCGTCGTGTCTGACTGGACTGGTATCCCGACCGGCAGAATGATGCGGGACGAAATCGAGACCGTCCTGAAGCTGCCCGAAATTCTCAATCGTCGCGTGGTCGGCCAGTCCCATGGACTGACGATGATTGCCAAGAGAATCGAGACCAGCCGCGCCAGGTTGGACAACCCGTCCAAGCCGATTGGCGTTTTCATGCTGGCCGGACCGTCTGGGGTGGGTAAGACAGAAACTGCCCTTGCGCTTGCCGAAACCCTTTATGGCGGCGAGCAGAACATGATCACGATCAACATGTCGGAATTTCAGGAGGCGCATACGGTTTCGAGCTTGAAGGGAGCACCTCCGGGTTACGTCGGTTATGGTGAAGGCGGTCGGCTCACCGAAGCGGTCCGCCGCAAGCCCTACAGCGTGATCCTGCTCGACGAGGTGGAGAAGGCCCATCCCGACGTCCATGAGATATTCTTCCAGGTGTTCGACAAGGGGGTCATGGAGGACGGCAACGGCCGGCGAATCGATTTCAAGAACACACTGATCATTCTGACCACGAACGTCGGCACTGATTTGATCATGGGACTGGCGCGCGATCCAAAGTACCGCAACGAGCCGGAAGAACTCGCTAGGCTGCTGCGGCCCGAATTGCTGAAGGTGTTCCCTGCCGCGTTACTTGGACGCATAGTTTCGATCCCGTACTTTCCGCTTTCGGACGAGATGCTTGCCGGAATCGTCAGATTGCAGCTCGACCGGATCGGACAGCGCCTCCGCGACAATCACAAGGCCGCCTTCGGCTATGACGATGCGGTCGTCGAGCACATCGTATCCCGTTGCAACGATCCAGACTCCGGCGGGCGGATGATCGATAACATCATCACCAACACGTTGTTGCCCGAACTGTCGCGTGAATTCCTCAGGAAGTCTCTCGCCAAGGAAGAAGTCAAGCAGACGCGCGTCTCGATCGTGAACGACAAGTTTGCCTACTCGTGGAACTGACTGCGATGAACATCCAGACCGAGCACCGCCAGCCGGCCAACGGTGCCACACCATACGATGAGGTGTATTATCCCGGGCATGTCTACGGGCTCACTCACCCGAACCATCTGGCAACGATTGCGACGGTCTACGGCATGCGGCCGGCTCCAGTCGAGCACTGCCGGGTCCTGGAGCTCGGCTGCGGCGTTGGCGGCAATCTGTTGCCGATGGCATTCCAATATCCGGACAGCGAATTCATCGGGATTGACCTGAGCGGTGTGACGATCGAGCGTGGGCGGCGAAACATCGCCGCATTGGGCCTGAGCAACATCGAGCTTCTGCATTGCGACATCTTGGATGTCGACGCTGCCTTCGGACAGTTCCACTACATCATCGCCCATGGCGTGTATTCATGGGTACCGCCGATCGTGCGTGAGAAGATGATGGCTATCTTCAAGCAGAATTTGGCACCACAGGGGCTCTGCTACGTCAGCTATAACGCGCACCCGTTCTCGCATCTTCGCGACATGGTCCGTGACATGATGCGCTACCACACCCGGAGCATCACCGGGATGAAAGAGAAAGTTGGACAAGCTCGCGCCATTGTGAAGTTTCTCAGCGAAGGATCGAAGTCCAGCTCAGTGCACGGTGCGGTCATGCGCGATCAATGCAACCGCGTCCTCAATGCTCCGGACGAGTTGCTTTTTCACGACGATCTCGATCAGGGCGCGACAGCCTTCCTTTTGCACGAAGTCGTCGAAGATGCCGGCCGACACGGCCTACAATATCTGAGCGACGCCGATTTCTCGCGACGCAATCTTGCCGGCTACACCGAAGAGGTCCGCGCCACGCTGCAGCGCTTTCCCGAAAGCGAGTTCATGGCGCGCGATCAGTATCAGGACTTCATTGACGGCAACGGCTTTCGGCGTACGTTGCTCTGCCACGGGGACATCTCTCTTGACCGCCGGGTCGATCTCGACTTCGTCACCAGGTTCTATCTGCTAAGCACCTCCAGCCCACGTCGACCCGACGCCTGCTTGACCGACGATTCCGAGATGGAGTTTGAAAATCAGGACGGGAGCCAAATCACGGTGACCGATCCGCTCCTGAAGGCTGCACATCTTTGTCTCGGCCGGGCCTGGCCGCGCGCACTCTCGTTCACCGAGCTGCTAAATCGCGCCCGAGCGCTGCTGGTGGGCCGGCAAACAGGCGACGACCAACGGAAATTGACGGAAGCGCTCTATATCCTGGCTCGCAGCGGAGAGGTCTCCTTTCTGAAATCACCGCCCTTTCTCGTGACAGAAGTCACGGATTGCCCGCAGGCGAGCCTGCTCGCCCGCAAACAGGCGCAGACCGGCCCGCTGGTCACCAATCTGCTCCACCAGACGGTGCAATTGGAGGACGACAGGACTCGGCACTTCCTGCAGTTACTCGACGGCTCTCGGACGATCGAGCAAATTACGGCCGAAATGACTGAACTCTTCGGACCAACCATCCAGGTCAAACAAGTGGATGAGGCCGGGCAGGCCGCCGAGCCGTTGCTGCTCTCGACCCGAGACAGCGTTGACCGTTCGCTGGCGACGGTTGGAAAGCTGGGTTTGCTGGTGGCCTGACGCTCAACGACGTCTACCTCGGTAAGGAACTGGCGGCAGCGAGCAGGGCCGCTGGTTTGTGGAGCGGACCCGGCCCCGTCCCATCAGCCGTCGTGGGTGTATTGTTGACCGAGGAGCCATCCGGTGAGAATGCCGCCAGGCCCGCTGGCATAGACCGAATTAAGCCCCACACCGGCGCGCAGCATCCGCCATTCATGTTCGCCGACCCAGGGAATGCCGGGATCACCCTTCTGATATTGTGATAGCAGCGTTCGGGCAACTTCGGCGGCGTTGGCGTAGATCGGGCCGTTCGCCCAGCGGGGTCGCGGTAGACCTGTCATGCGGCAATAAAGCGCAGTGCAGACATAGGCGGACGCCTCCTCCGCATTGGCGTCAAGGCCGGTGCGCAGCAGATCGTAAGCCGCATGCAAGGCCTCATGGACAATATAGGCTTCGTCCATCCGGCCCGTTGCCGACACCACCTCCAGGGTATTCGCCGCGACGACGGTACCGTCCGCTCGTGTTCGCGCGACATCGTTATATTGTGCCGCAACACCTGCCGCGAGGTCCGTCGGAACCCTGACGTTGACCTGTCCCAACCGGATCGCGCGTGCGACGTGATGGAACGTTTGCGGTGCAATCGTCACGTGGCTGCCACGGATCGGAAACCGGAAGCGCATGCGCGCGACCGCCGCGCCGTTAAGTACGTCGAGCACCCTGCTCCGAAGCGACATCGGATCGTCCTTGCTGTTGACACTGCTCCACGAATGGTGGTCGGCGTTTCCAGTTGGGAGGTTCATTGAACCCGGCCCCGCCCGGATCAGACCAATCGGAGGCAGACTTTGACCCGGAGGGCGCCCCCGTGACGACCACCAACCCGACCACGACCGACACCTACCGGAAGATCGCCGCGCGGCTAACCATGCTTCGGCCACAGATCGATCTGTCAAAATATTTCGCGGGGCCGAATCCCAATGTCCGCCTCTACGACGAAAAGGCCTATATCCGCCGTCAATTGGAGAAGTACGGCGTAGCGGCCGCGACGAGCACGCTCGACGGCGTCACGTTTCTGCCGAAGGATTGGGAAGACCTGGTCAAGGTGCTGCGGATTGCCAAGACGTCGGATGGATTCGACGCCTTCGCCGAAGGGAAAAGCCCGGAGAAACCGGCGCATTGGGCGCTCGATCTGTCGATGGCAGCCACGATCGGCAAGGGATTTCGGGAAATCTGGCGCCCAAAGCTGTCCGACCGGCCGCTCTCGACGCGAGACCTTCCGGGCCGGCACGGCTTCGGGCTTGCGCGCGGCCGAGGGCAATGGAGCGACGACTACAGTGCGCAGTTCGGCAAGGACCCGCAGCCGCAAGACATCACATCGCTACATTTCGCGGTAGCGCCCGACCGCGTCAACGTTCACATCGACGAGACGGGCTTCGTGTTCGAGGGAGCGGACGGCGCCCTCACGGTCGGACCGAATTTCGGCCATCACGCCGTCAATGAGCTGTTCTGGAAGAGCAACCCCAATTTGCCGCGCTGGGCGATCGATCACATCGACCTGATCCTGCCGAACAGCGCCAATGACTTTTCGCGATTTGGCATATCGGTCGACCTGTATCAGCGCAAGGACCTGCGCGTCACCGTCACCGGTTCCTGCGGAATTTTCGGGGGCTTCGAGTGCTCGGGAACGTTGAGCGTCAGTGGGACGCACGATTTGCTCGGCTCCAAGCCGAGAGGCTCGCGCTGACGCGGACCGTAGATCTGCGGTTCGGATCTGGGAGGCGATATGCCGCAGTTGAAAGACAAGGTCGGTCGGTTTGCGGCGACGGGTCGCAGCTGCCAGAACTGGAAGCAAGACCAGGAGCTGGTCATCTCGCTGCTCAACAAGATCGCCATTTCCGACGGGGGTGCGGAGACCACGCTCAAGCCGCAAGTGGTCGTGACAGGCCATGCCAGCGACAGCCTCTACACCTCAATTCTGTATTTCCAGCAAAAGAACTTCCCGGGCACGCCTGACGGCTATATTCGGCCTGGCGGGCCAACTTTCAGCAGGCTCGTTGACCTCTCGACGAAGGCGGCCGCCAAGCCTCCCTCTCCAAAAGGTCAATGGGATGGAATCACGACCCCATCCGTCGATGCAGCGCTTCGCAAGGGTTTGATCGACGATTCAAAGCTAGATTACGCGGAAGTAGTTGACATCATCAGGGCGACCGTCGCGGACGGCACGGTCACTGCATTCGAGCTGGACGACCTGATGACCATTGCGAGCACCTCCAGAACGCTCTCGCCGACTTCAAAAAAGCTCATCACGCTCTTCGTCGGCGACGAAAAGAAGAAGTGGCTCGGGGTTGGTCCGTACGACCTCAATTCGGATCAAAAGAAGCTCGCCGCGGAGATGGTCTGCGATTTCCTGAAGAACACGAGGACGACGTTCTTTCCGAAGCTCGACCCGCACCGCGTCGGGATAGGCATTCTCAGGCGCATTGCGAAGCCGAGCCTCATCGATCAGGATCAGGCAAGCCTGTGCGGACCGTCCGCGCTGATGTTCAGCTACGCATCCGACAAGCCGGGGCAGTATGCGCGGTTCGCCATCGACCTGTATCAGAAGGGGCAAGCGAGCCTCGGCCGCCTGCTGATCAAGCCTGGAAAGGACGTGAAGAACTACACGCCGCCCTACTCGCTGGACCACGTTGATTGGCTGACATGCGCCTCCATCCGCGACTCCGAGAATTGGTTCCTCGATTTTGACGACACCGGCAGAATAAGCGATGTCGCTGGAATCACCGTACCGAGCGAAATGGAGCAATGGTTCCGCAAGGCTGGATACCAGGACGTGCGCGAGGAGACCAATCTGAAATTTAGCAAGGGCATCGACAACGTCATGGAAGCCAACGCCCTGCTCGCCGGCGGATACCGCGTATGCCTATTCATAAGCGCCAACATGATCGAATATGACGACCAGTCTGACGAAGGCTCCGTGCTCACGCGGCACTGGGTCGTCTTGCGCGACAAGATTCAAGTGTCGAACGGAAACGTGACAACAACGATCTTCACCTGGGGCAAGGGAGACTACGCGATCCCGCACCCGAGCAAGGGCGGGGCTCTAAAGCCCCTGCCCCTCGCGGATTTTCTGATGAATTATTACGGCTACGTTGCTGCCAAGGCGTAAGCGGCGCTCGCTGGCATTCGCCATCTACCGAGACGATCCCCTCAATCGTCCAGGCCTCTACAGGTGACATCGGATTCGCCGCGTAGCGCGGCGTCAGACCTGCTGATCGGCAGCCTTGGTCGACGGCTTCCAGCCCGCGTGACGAGCCAATGGCCCGTTCATGTTGGAATCAGTCTTGCCGGGATCGCTCGGCCATGAACTCGCCGTCAACGTGGTGGCCCGGAGCGCCGTGACATTGCGGCTTCGATGGGAGATTTTTCACGGTCGACCGACCATCGGCCTGCGCGGCCGCGTCCGTCCTTTGATCCGGATTTGGTCGTACCAGCAAATCCAATTGTACTTCCTTACCAACCCGCCCATGGGTGGCAGATGGGCGAGCCTTCAGTACAGGTCGGGCTGGCTGAGCCTGAACCGCTCGATTAGCTGCACAGGCGATGGAGATGTGTTCTGCGGATTATCAAGGAAGACAGCCGCTTCCCACAACGCATCATCGGGCGCAGGATCCTTGCCTTTTTAGGGGCCTTCGGTCGGCCCATAGAACGCTCTGAAAAGTGGGGGCCCGCCTTTGTCGGACACGTATATGTTCATCAAAATGACTGCGAGATACTCTTCAGAATCCTGGTACCAATGGTCTGCTGGGGCAAAGTTCATCACGCCGGCTATCATTTGTGAGGCGCGAACGAGTTCGTGGTACAGCACCTCCTCGGTTGCCATCGCGGAGCCTTCTTGAATTTCTTTCGAAGAAGCTCTGCTTACTGGGGCAGCTCTCCATATTATGCTTTCGACAACGCGATGTCCACCGAGCTACGCTGAGTAGTCGCAAAGCAGATAAGAACCGTTCCTCTGCTCACGAACACACGACCGTGATACGTAGCGACGCGATTCGACGTCGGGTTGAACCAATTTGAGCAAGGGCGAGACATATACCTCAAGGACCTTGTATCGACCTTCTACGGGGGCCCGCATCGTGGCATGTACAGAACCGGAGATAACGCCTTGGCCCGAACGGGTCCGGCGCGCGGGAGAATTAAAGATATTCCCTGGGCCGAGCTTCACCCCAAGCGTTTGGGTCAATGATCTCGATACAGCGATCACGACGATCAACGAGCTTCTCAAGCAGAACGGCGTCTATCTTGCGTTCAGAAAGGCTGACGGTGCAGCTGGCAGCCCGATCGTGGCCGAAACGTATCCGGGTTCCGGCCTCCACGGCAGCGCCGTACAGACCGTCGTCGACTCGCGCAGTGGCCCCTCGATGAGTTCAGTGAAGCTGCGAGTGCCTGCGACTCCGAAACTCGGCCGCGCTGAAGCTGGCCAGGCAATGCGGCTCCATATCCTTGTGCACGAACTCGTCCATTGCATTGGACTTTCGAATTGCGCACACAGCAACGATGACGTCTTCATAGGGACATTAGTCATCGACAGCAGCGGTACGGTCCCACCCCCAAAGCTAGGCGGGCACACGATATCAAGAATAAAGAAGGCGTGGCCAGAGACGTGGGTCAGCGTGCAAGGCGGTGCTCTCGCCAAACAATCAGCCGACGAGCTGAGAAAATCGATGGAAGGAATCAAACTCTAGTAGGAGTCACCGGTTCTGAGCTCGATGGCGAATTGGTACAGAGCAGCGTGCGGTCGAGGCTGCCCGAACCGGCAAAGCGACGGGCCGGAATGCGCATCAATCACGAGCTTAACCATAGGATCGGAACGGCAAGCCGATTGAGACATCTCGCTAATTCCGTGACAACTTTGGCCTCGGTTTGACCTGCGACGCGAGCCGCGTCAGCGATCAGAGTTTGCAGAGCGGTTCATCGAGGAGGAAAGCGCAGAACCGTTGACGAGGGCGCGCCAATGAAACTCGTTGCGCTATGCTGCCCGGCACCGCGGCAATTTGCGCAAGCGGAGGCCGGCGAGCGCTCCCTTGTCTCGACATGGGCCATCGCGTTGCCTTGCACGGCTGGAAGTCGCGGGCGACAAAGGGCTTGTGCGATCTTTTACGCAAGTGCGCTTCCCATTCCAGCCTGGCAGCTGCATTGTGGGTTTTATGGTGCAGTCGAGGACATATGGGTGAACGATCGACCCGCTGACCACTAGGATCGGTCAGGTTCTCCTCGAGAGGGGTGCTTGGCATGGCAGGCCAAATGATGGCGGGCCGTTAGTGCGCTTCTGGATGAGATGAAGACACCGAACCAACTGCCAAGCTATCGGGCGGTCAAACTGTGGCCGTCACTTATAGACATGTTTGTCTTACGAACGCTGTGAGGGCACTTCGAGAGGAAACGCGGCCTCGTTGCCGCGGGCTCGTTCAACCTCACGGCAGAGGCCGCGGATTTATTTTAAGTCTCAAGTATCAACACAGACCAAAAGATCACCGAGGCGCCCATTGGAGAACCATGGGGATAGTTGTTCGCCGCACTAAGCTCCGCAAAATTGTAGATCGGCAAGCAGCTTCGGTGCGCGCTGATCGAGCCTTGAATTTACTTTTGGCACGAACTATCTTGTCGGCGACATCGAGGTCGTCGCGTTCAGCGGGCCCGGATGCCGCAGGAGATCTGATTTGGCAGTCGCGAAGGAGTCCCCACCTGTTTCGCCCAAGAGCGGGGTTGATCAGGAGGCCGAGTACCGGGCTCAGACGCGGCTTTGGCTTCGGCTGCTTGCCTGCACAACCCTGATCGAGGGCGAGCTGCGGCGCCGGTTCCGCGAGGAATTCGATTTCACGATGCCGCGCTTCGACGTGCTGGCCCAGCTTGACCGCGAGCCGAGTGGACTGGTGCTGGGAGAGCTGCCGAAGCGCCTGATGGTCTCCGCCGGAAACCTCACACCCATCGTCGACCGTCTGGTCGAGGACGGCTACATCACCCGCACGCCCTCCAACCTGGATCGGCGCGTGCAGATCGTTTGCATGACCGTCGAGGGCCGGAAGGCCTTCAGGCGTATGGCCAAGAGCCATGGCTCATGGCTGGCCGAGCTGCTGGCAGGATTCCCGGCCGATCGGCTCGATGGATTGACGAGCGAGCTCGACGAGCTCAAGGGCGCCGTCAGGGACGCGATGCAGAAGCCGTGAGCTGACCCGAGCCACATATTCGGTGTCGTCCCTGCGAAAGCAGGGACGACACGTGGAAAGAGAATGCCGGCCGGCGCACGCCGCAACAGCCGTGTGCGATTGGATGGCCTGCTCGACCTCGCATGGGGGCACATTCTCCCCGCGGCCGCGGATCGAGTCCTTCATGCGATCGGTGAAGCGATAATGACCGCCGGGATCGCAGACCACCCGATCGCCGGAGTGAAACCTGCGACGCCATCCCGCCGCTCAATCAGGGCAGCAGCTTGTACTTCCCGTCCTCGATCTGAACCAGGACCCGCGCGCGCGCATCGACGCCGTGCCGATCCGCCGGCGTGTAGGAGTAGACGCCCTGCGTCCCGGCCAGCTCCTTGGTGGTGAACAGCGCCTCGCGAAGCGCGGTGCGGAATTCCGGCGAGCCCGGCTTGGCCCCGGTCGCCAGCGCGCGCTTGGCGGCATCGACGAACACCAGCCAACCATCGAAGGAATAGGATGAGAACGAGTCGGTCGGCGCCTCGCCATTGGCCTTCTCGAAGGCCGCGCGGAACGCCAAGGCAACCTTCTGGATCGGATTGCTGGCTGGTAGCTGCTCGGCCGCGGTCACCGGCCCGGTCGGGCAGATAATTCCGTTGGCCGCCTTGCCGGCGAGCCGCAGGAAATCGGCGCTGATGAGTCCGTGGTTGCCGTAGAGCGGCCCCTTGTAGCCACGCTCGGACAAGGCGATCACCGGCAGCGCCCCCGGCGTTCCCGTGCCGCCGAGCATGATGGCGTCGGGGTGGGCCGCCAACGCGCGCAACACCTGGGCGGTCACCGACGAATCCGATCGGGCGTATCGCTCGTTGGCGATGACCTTGATGTCGGCCGCCTTGGCGCTTTGCGTCAGCGAATCGTACATGAGGTCGCCGAAGGCATCCGAGAAGCCGATGAACGCGACGGTCTTCAACCCTCGCGCCTTCATGTGATCGACGATGCCCTGAACGAGAAGCGGCGTCGGTTGCGGCGTCTGCACGACCCAGGGCCCGCCATCGCCTGATGGCACCGCCGCGATCGGCGACACCGCGATCATTGGAGTCTTCATCTCGATCGCGGCTGTCGCCATCGCCAGCGTCTGCGGCGCGCCCGACGTGCCGATGAGAATGTCGACCTTCTCCTGTTCGACGAGCTTGCGCGCGTTACGCGCCGACGCCGTGGGATCGGAGCCGTCGTCGAGTTGAATGACGCGGAGCTTCTCACCGCCGACTTCACCGATATAGGCTTCGCCCGCCGTCAATCCCTTTGCATTCGGAATCCCGATCGACGACACCGGCCCGCTGAGGCCGGTGACGAAGCCGACGAGGATCTCCGCCTGCCCGACCTGCGGAACGGCGACAAGCAGCGCGGCAGAAGCCAGCAGGGTCTTCATCGAGATCATGGCACCTGTCTTTCTTGATTTGCGTTTATTCTAACGGGCAAGCGCCATCCGCTCGCTTCAGTCTGCCGACACCAACGCGATCACGCGCAGCGGGCTGCCGGAACCGTTCTGGATCTTCAGGGGCGAAGCCACAATGACGGCGCCGGTGGCTGGAAGCTGATCGAGATTGCAGAGACACTGAAGGCCATACCGGCCGGCGCCGTGCAGGAAGTGATGCGCCGGATAAGGCGGCTCGAAATGGCCGGCCTGCCCCGCGTCCGTGCCGATCGTCTCGGTGCCGAAGCCGATGATGCCGCGCTCCTCCACCAGCCATTTCATCACGGCCGGATTCGGACCCGGCGTGTGCGCGCCGTCATCCCTGAGGTTGGCGTAGTCGCGCCAGCCCTTCTTCGACCAGTCGGTCCGCAGCAGAGCCCAGTGCCGCGCGGGAATTCGCCCGTGCGTCGCCTCCCAGGCTTCGACAAGCGGAACGGTCAGCAGGAAATCCGGATCCTGCGCTGCGCCAGCCGAGCAGTCGATGACGCACGCCGGAGCGATCATGTCCTTGGCAGGCATCGTGTCGACGGCATTGTTCGGCAGATCCTTGCCGGTGAACCAGTGAATCGGCGCGTCGAAATGCGTGCCGGTGTGCTCGCCGAACGTCACGTTGTTCCAGTACCAGGCCGGGCCGCGACCGTCATATCGCGAGATCTCCTGAATCCGGACGGGAGCTGCCTGGCCAAACTCCGGTGGCAGCACGATGACCGGAAAATCCGGACTGAGCGTGAAGGTCAGATCGACGACGCGCACCGCGCCAGACGAGATCGCACCTGCGAACTCCAGGAGATTCTTGCTTTGCATCGTCACGTCCTCCTGCTTGGTTGAAACCCTGATCCTACCTGTCGAGCTCGCGCTCGAGCGCTTTCGGATTGGCGGCAAGGCGCTGCCTGATTTCCTCGGCGACGTCCCCGACATAGATCTCCTCGAGTCCACCCCTGAGGCCGGACACGATCGCGTGAGCAACGGCGCGCGGCGCGACCTTCGGCGGCGGCACGGTCTGGAACCACTCGGTGTCGACCGGCCCCGTGAACAGGTTCAGCACCTTGACGCCGCCGGGCCTGAGTTCCGCGCGAAGACAATGCGACAGCGACAGGCATGCGGCCTGCGATGCCGAGTAGGCGCCGAAAGCGGGCCAGTTCGCCAGCGCATAGACCGACAAGATGTTGACCCAGGCGGCACTGTTGTTGACGCCATCCGCCCCCCGCATCCGCATCGCCGGACCGAAGGCCTGCGCGAGGTTGATGAAGCCGAGATAGGCCTGGTCGATCTCGTCCCGCGCGATGCTCGTGCCCCTGCGGTCGAGGAGGCCGCCAGGCCGCACATATTCCGTCGTGTTGACGAGGATATCGACCTTGCCGCCGATGTCGGCCGCAAGATCCGTCGCCGACTTTTCGTCGGCCGTGTCGAGTGTGACGACCTCGATCCCTTGCTGTCCGCGCAACAGCTGCTCGCCGGCAAACGGCCGCCACGGTTCGGCAACGCCGACGAACACCGTCTTCGCGCCGGCGGCCTTCAGCGCCGCAACGGCCTCCTGGCCGATCAGGCTGCGGCCGTTGGTCACGAGCACTCGCCGGAATTTCGGATCAGCCGTCATTTCCCGCCACTGCCTGTCGTCTGCCATGTTGGGCGTCTCCCCCTCGGGTCGGGCAAAGGCCACCGCCTGACCGCTTTTGTCGAGCTGAAACGACATGAGAACGGGTGCGCCCTCGACGCAGTCCGCGTGCAGATGCGCCACCATCGTCGGACCGCAGTCCATCTTGACGAGACCGATGCGCCACGGCGCCCGCTCGCGGAAATAAACGTCGCTCGGCACCCCTGCCGTCGTTTCGGTCAGCAGCGCGCCGCGGCGCGGCGCATCGACGAACCCGAGACCCGCCGACAGGCAGGCAGGGCACGCCTCGCGTGCCGGATAGGCAAAGGCGCCGCAGGCCTCGCAGCGCTGCAGCATGAAGCGGCCTTCGGCGGCGGCGCGCGTGAACCCGTGTGATGTCCTGCTGCGCGCTCGCGGCGGCGACGTCGGAAGCCGCGTCCGCAGCAGCGGGTTCTTGCGCCGGGGTGGCTCAATCGGATCGATCATCGCGCGGGCCCTGCAAAGATCGCGGCGCCCGAGGCCAGGCCGCGGTCGTAGTTGATCATGCCGAAACCCGAGGCCAAACCGAGCTTTGCATCCCTCACCTGCGTGGGACCGGCTTCTCCGAGAACCTGCCGCAATCCTTCGACAAGCCCGAGATAGGCGCCGGCGGCGCCGGCCTGCCCTGCCGAGAGCTGGCCGCCCGAGGTGTTGTGCGGGAAGTCGCCGTCAACCGTCAGATCGTGCTGACGAACGAAGGCCGCGCCCTCGCCCTTGTTGCAGAAGCCGAGATCCTCGAACTGCATCATCGTGATGACCGGATAGTCATCATAGGTCTGGACGACATCGAGATCGTCAGGCTTCACGCCGGCCATCGCGTAGAGTTCGCCGACATCCATCGCCCAGCCGCCGCGCAGCTGCATCGGATCGTCGGCGAAGGCGTTGTGCCGCTCGATCGTCGACAGCAATCGTGCCGCCGGCAAGCCAAGCGATGCCGCGGTCTCGTCCCGCATCACAAGGAAAGCCTCGGCACCGGCGCACGGCATGACGCAATCGAACAGATGAATGGGGTCGGAAATGGGACGGGCCGCCAGATACTGCTCGATCGTCAGCGGCGTCTTCATCAGCGCATGCGGGTTGCGCAGCGCGTTGGCACGCTGGGCGACCGCGATCCTGCCCACGTCCTCGCGCGTGACGCCATACGTCCGCATATAGTTGCGCGCGATCAGCGCGAAGCTCGCATTGGCGCCGCCTGCGCCGTAAGGGTAGACCGCGTCCTGATTGAAGCGCGAGAAATTCTCGAGCGTCAGGCGGAAGGAATCGACGTGGTTGGTATCGCCGGCGACGCAAGCCACGATGTCGGCATCGTGTGCCTGCACCGCGCGCGCCGCCTTGCGCAATGCCGCGATGGCGCTGGCGCCGCCGAGCGGGATCGTGTCCAGCCATCTGACGCACAGCCCGAAATGCTGCGTCAATCCGATCCCGCTGTCGGTCCCCATGGTGAAGCTGGAGACGCACAGGCCGTCGATGTCGGAGGCCTTGATGCCGGCCCGCGCGACCAACGCGCTCAGCGCGCGGCCGATCCACCATTGCGCGCTCTCGATGGAATAGCGCGCATAGGGGATCGTGATGGGAGCCGCCATCACGATGCCGTCATACGGTGTGCGCAGCGAATTTTTCACCAGCCGCCTGCCTTGCCTGCCCGCCTCGGATCATTTCCAGCCATACATCGATACTGCCACGAGTCGTATTCGAACAGGGTCACCTTCTCGGGTAGCGTCACGCCTGGCTCTCCAGAGCTGGTCGGCTGTTCGGGTGCTAACGCTTGTTGCGCGCGAGCATCGCCCGGAAATCGTCACGTGCCAGTGCACTGGCACGCCTGAAGCTTGGCCCGCGGCTCGGCTCGGTGCCGTTGAGCTGCCTGAGCTGCACCCACATCTCGGCGCTCTTCAACGCCACCGCGGCGCAGTTCACGACCGGCGCGTGCCCGACCTTCAGGCCGTGCTCACGCCCGATCAAGAGGCCCGGCAGCACGCCGGCGGGGATCACCACGTCGGCTCCGCGCTCGACCAGCGGCAGCGCGCAGGCCAGAAAATCCTCGATCATCCGGGCGTGGGCCGCCTGATCGCCCGCGAACGCACGTGCGAAATCCTCCGGCTTGCAGCCGAGGCCGGTCACGTGGACGACGCGATCAGCGAGGCCGTAGCGTTCAGCCTGCTCGTAGTGCCAGACCTCGAAGACGGGATCGAGCGTCACGAGACCGAGGCGCCGGCCGAGTTGCGAGGCCGCGAGCACCGTCGCCTCGCCGGTCCCGATCACGGGAATGTCGAGCGTCGCGCGGAGTTCATAAAGTCCCGGGTCCTGGAAATGGCCCATCACGAAGGCGTCGAACCCGCCCTCCTCGGCCGCGATGCCGTTGTCGATCGCCTGGACCGCGCAGCGCAGTTCGGCAAGCCGGCCGAACTCCCGATCCGGCGGCGAAATACCCTCGACGTGAACCGTCGTGCCGGGCGCAGCGATCGTGTTGAGGTACTCCGACAGCCGCGCCATATAGGGCGCGTTCACGCTCGCATCGACGAAACTCTGCCAGAAGATGCGCATCGCCCTTCTCCTCAAACGGTGACGGGAGCATCGGCCGTCGGCCTGCCGACGAAGATATTTCAACCATAAACTAATTGACGCGTCAAATGCGCGCGGTGGAGCCCGCCAAGGGGCCCTCGCTATGGCGACGAGAAGGCCCATTTTTCGGGACAAAGAGATGAAGAAAATGGCGCGTCCTGACGGAATTGTATGCAGCAACATTTTTTTCTGGCAGCCCCGCGACACGTGTTGACGGCGCCACGGATAATACTTTAGGCTTTAAGTAATCGACCACCGGCCAATGCCGGTGGCCATGACGATGATGTTGCAGGGCACCGATTTTGAGAAACTCAATCGCGTGGACGATCGTCGGGCCTGAATGGCCGGCAGCAACATCGCCGGTCGCGCATCGCTGCTGCGGCATTCGCCTTCTTTCGTTTCGACAGATGCCCGCCGGTTGCGGCACACCGCGCCATGGCCGCTGACGCCCCGGTCAAGCGAACTTCCCTCTCGCCGCGCCCCGCGCCTGGCGCTGCAACAATGCCTTCAATCGGTTCGTGCACAGCGCGGGCTCCTGCTCGGCTGCAAGACAATCGTACCCAGCATCAACGGAGGACAACGCAAATGCGGCAGAAGACCCTGGGCTTACTCGCACTTGTCGCCGGCGTCTTCGCGGCACCGGCTGCGCAAGCCGACATCACGATCGGCTTTGTCACCTCGCTGAGCGGCAACGGCGCGTCGATCGGCATCCCCTATGGGCGCGGCATCAATGCCGCCTACGAATACAAGAAGACGATCAACGGCGAGACCATCCGCCTGATCCAGCTCGACGACGGTTCCGATCCGTCGGCCGCGACGCGCAACGCGCGCAAGCTCGTCGAGGAAGAGAAGGTCGACCTCCTGATCGGCACCGCGACGACCCCCTCGACCATCGCCATGGCGGCCGTCGCCAGCGAATTGAAGGTGCCGATGATCTCGATCTCGCCCATCGGCAAGCTTCCGGAATCGCCGGAGCAGTGGGTCGTCGCGGTGCCGCAGCCGGCTTCGCTGCTCGTCAAGATCGTCGCAGATAGGATGAAGCGCGATGGCATGAAGAACATCGGCTATATCGGCTTCTCCGATGCATGGGGCGACCTCGTCTACAACGGAGCCAAGGCCGCCGAGCCCGTCGACGACATCAAGGTCCAGACCAACGAGCGCTATGCCCGCACCGATACCTCGGTGACCGCGCAGATCCTCAAGGTCATGGCCGCACGTCCCGACGCGGTGCTGATCGGCGGCTCCGGCACGCAAGGCGCGTTGCCTCTCATCACGCTCTCCGAACGCGGCTTCAAGGGCAATACCTACGGCACCGTGGCGCTGGTCAATCCGGACTTCGTCACGGTCGGTGGCAAGGCCGCCGAGGGCATTCAGGTCTCCGCCGGCCCCGTGATCGTGGCCGAACAGCTTCCGGACGAGCATTTTGCCAAGAAGATCGCGCTCGATTTCCGCGCGGTCTACCAGAAGACCCACAAAATTCCGACCACCGACGGGTTCTCCGCCTACTCCTTCGATGCCTGGCTGATCTTTGCCAACGCCGCCGAGCGGGCGCTGAAGACCGCGAAGCCCGGCACGACGGAATTTCGTACGGCGCTGCGAGACGCCATCCTCAGCACCAAGGAACTGCCCGGCGTGCATGCCGTCTACAACTTCAAGCCCGGTGCGGTGACCGGCGTCGACGAGCGCTCGCTGGTGGTGGTCCGCCTGACCAGCGGCGTCTGGAAGTACGCACCATAAGCGGAGGATGGCCGGCGGTCAGAACGGGGAAACGGCGTCTCAATGACGAGCGATATCGCGGCCATCCTTGCGATCGACGGGATCGCCACCGGCGCGGTTTACGCGCTGGTGGCAATCGGGACCGTGCTCATCTTCACGGTGACACGGGTCATCTTCATTCCCTTTGGCGACATCGCCGCCTTCACCGCGCTGACGCTTGCAGCGCTCGATGCCAAGCGCTTTCCCGGAACTGGCGCGCTGGTCGTGGTGCTGGCGTGCCTTGCGACCCTGATCGAGATCATTTCGCTCATTCGCAACGGCGACACACGACTCCTGCCACGCGCGCTTCTGTTCTATCTCGCCCTTCCGTTGGCAGTGGTCGGCATCGCCTGGCTCACCATGCGCATGGACCCGCCGCTCGCGGTCCGGCTCGTGCTCGCGCTGATGCTGATCACGCCGATCGCCCCTCTGCTTGACCGGATCGTCTTCCGCCCGATCGCCGACGGCACGGTGCTGCTGCTGCTGACGGTCTCGGTGGCGCTGCATTTCGCGCTGGTCGGTCTTGGCTTGCTGTTCTTCGGCCCCGAGGGAGTCCGGACCGAGCCGCTGACGTCGTTCTCAACGGAGTTCGCCGGCGTCCTGATCTCGGGCCAGACCATGTTGATCGTGATCGCCGCACTCGTCTTCAGCGGACTTCTTTATCTGTTCTTCGACTTCACGCTGGTCGGCAAATCGCTCCGCGCCACGGCAGTGAACCGGACCGGCTCGCGGCTGATGGGGATCCGGCCGGCGCGGGCCGGCACCATCGCCTACCTGCTGGGCTCGCTGATGGCCGGCGTATCCGGCATCCTGATCGCGCCGGTGAATACGGTGTTCTACGATTCCGGCTTCCTGATCGGACTCAAGGCGTTCGTCGGCGCCATCGTCGGCGGCATGACCAGCTATCCCGGCGCCGCGATCGGCGCGGTCGGCGTCGGCATCCTCGAAAGCTTCGCGTCCTTCCAGAGCAGTGCCTTGAAGGACGTGATCGTGTTCTCGCTGCTGATCCCGGTTCTGATCTGGCGATCCCTCGCCTCGCTGCATTCCGAGGAGGAGATCGAGGAATGACGCGGCTTCATGTTCAGCTCGCAGCAGTAGCAGCACTGGCGTGCCTCGCCCTCGCGCCCCTTGTCCTGAGCCCGTTCAGCGTCACGCTGATGAACTATATCGGCATCTATTCGCTGGTCGCCATCGGCCTTGCGCTCCTCACCGGTGTCGGCGGCATCGTGTCGTTCGGACAGGCTGCGTTCGTCGGCATCGCGGCCTATGCGACGGCCTGGGTCTCCGCCCTGAACGGGCAATCGCCCTGGCTCGGCCTGCTGTTCGGGGTGGCGCTGACCTGCGGCGTCGCAGCCATCCTCGGCGTCGTCACCTTGCGCCTCCAGGGCCATTTCCTCTCGCTCTCGACCGTCGCATGGGGCCTTGCGATCGGCTTCCTGTTCGGCAATGTCGAGGGGCTCGGCCGCTTCAACGGCATCTCGTCGATCCCGCCGATCACTGTTGGCTCGTTCGCGCTCGTCTCCAGCGCACAGATCTATTATCTGATCTGGGGCATCGTCGCCCTGGTGCTCTTCCTCGGCTACAATCTCCTGGACTCGCGGCTCGGCCGCGCCATGCGGGCCCTGCGCGGCGGCAATACGCTGGTCGAGAGCCTCGGCATCAACGCCTTCCGGATCAAGCTCGTGACCTTCGTGATCGCGGCATTCCTGGCCTCGCTCTCCGGATGGCTCTACGCGCATATGAGCCGCTTCATCAGCCCGGGTCCGTTCGATGCCAGCATGGGCATCGAATATCTGATGATGACGATGGTCGGCGGCGCCGGCAGCCTGCTCGGCGGTGTCGTCGGCGCCGCCATCGTGACCCTGCTCAAGAACAGCGTGCAGGACTATTTGCCGCTGATCGCCAAGGGCGCATCCGGGCAACTCGAGATCGTCGCCTTCTCCGCGCTGTTCATCCTGTTCCTGCAATGGGCGCGGCAGGGCATCGTCCCCTCCATCGCACGCTATCTGCCGAAGACCAGGCGCGAGCGGCCGCAGCCGGCGCCGCCGCTGCCGCGCCGGCCGCAGCCGGCACCGGGCGAGCTTCTCCTGAAGGTTGATGGCGCCGAGCGCCGGTTCGGCGGCCTCGTCGCGGTCAACAATGTCAGCTTCGAGGTGAGATCCGGCGAGATTGTTGCCGTCATCGGCCCGAACGGCGCCGGCAAGAGCACGATGTTCAACTGCCTGACCGGCGCGCTGCGGGTCAACAAGGGTGAAATCGTCTTTGCGGGGCGCCTGATCACGCGCGACCCGCAATCCCGCATCGCCAAGGCCGGCGTCGCCAGGACCTTCCAGCATGTGAAGCTGCGGCCGCGCATGAACCTGCTGGAGAACGTCATGCTCGGCACCTACAGCCGAACCCGCACCGGCCTGTTGGCCGGCGCCTTTCGTCTCAATCAGCGCGAGGAAGCCAGCGCCCGGCACGAGGCGCTGATGCAGCTCGAGCGCGTCGGGCTCGGCGACAAGCCGTTCGAGCTCGCCGGCAATCTTCCCCTCGGCAACCAGCGCATCCTGGAGATCGCACGCGCGCTCGCCGCGGATCCCGCCCTGCTGGTGCTGGACGAGCCGGCGGCGGGCCTGCGCCGCCAGGAAAAGCTCAGGCTGGCCGAGCTGCTTCGCTCGCTGCGGGCGGATCACCTGACCATCCTGATCGTCGAGCACGACATGGAGTTCGTGATGTCGCTGGTCGACCGCATCGTGGTGCTCGATTTCGGCTCCAAGCTTTGCGAGGGCGTCCCAAGCGCGATCCGCAACGATGAGCGGGTTCAAGAGGCCTATCTCGGGGGCGTCGCGTGAGCGAGATGTTTTCCATGACCGACGTCACCGTCTGCTACGACAACGTCGAGGCCGTGCGTAACGTCTCTCTGTCGGTCGACGAAGGCCAGATCGTCACCGTGATCGGCCCGAACGGCGCCGGCAAGACCACGCTGCTGATGGCCGCCATCGGGCTGCTCGGATCGCGTGGCCGCATGGCATTCCGCGGCAACGATCTCGGCAAGATGTCCGTCGAGGATCGCGTCGAGCGCAGGCTCTGCCTCGTCCCGGAGAAGCGCGAGCTGTTCTCGGACATGTCGGTCGCCGACAACCTTCTGCTCGGCTCCTACAGCCTCCGCGACCGCTCCGGTGTCCGAAAGACGCTGGATGAGGTTTATGATCGTTTTCCGCGGCTGAAGGAGCGGCAACGCCAGGCCGCAGGCACGCTGTCCGGCGGCGAACGCCAGATGCTCGCGCTGGGGCGCGCGCTGATGGCAAAGCCCGCGCTGCTGATGCTCGACGAGCCCAGTCTCGGCCTTGCGCCGCTGATCGTGCGCGAGATCTTTCGCACCATCGCGTCCTTGCGCGATTTGGGAGTGTCCATCCTGCTGGTCGAGCAGAACGCCCGCGCCGCGCTCGAGACCGCCGACTATGGCTACGTGCTGGAGACCGGCGAGATCGTGCAGTCCGGCCCTGCCAAGGATCTGATCCACGATCCCAGGCTGATCACGGCCTATCTCGGTGGACACTGAGACCGGTTTGGGTCGGCTCCGGCGAGCCGCACACCAAAAACATCGAAAACAACCCCATGCACAGTAGCCGGCCACAGCAACATCAATGACTTGTCGGCTCGGCGCTACGCGCACCCACCTCCTTGATGAAGGCGAGCAGGAGCGTGCTGAGCCGAACCGGCTGCTCCTGTTGGATCCAGTGACCGGCGCCGTCGATCAGCTCGATGCCGCCCATCCGCGTCGCCGCCTTCGTCTTCATAAGCTCGAGCGCGCCCGACGCCGCATAGGTGCCCCAATCGCTCGTCCCGCCGATGAAGAGCGACGGGACATCGATCGTCTTGCCCGAGAACAGGCGCAACTCAGCGTTCAGGCCAGGATCGGAAAAGACGCGATAAGCCATGAGAGCGCCTTGAAACCCGGTGCGGCCGTACTCCGCCGTGTACACGCCAAGTTCCGGCTCGGTGAGCCATTTGCAGGCCGAGACCTCGGCGGCGGAAGGTTGGAATGGAGCGACGGTCTGGGACATCGTCTTGCCGAGATCCATCACGTAATAGGTGGGCATCTGTGCAAGGTCTGCGGCGGTTCGCGCCTTCAACGGATGCGGCTTATTTCCCGGCCAGTCAGCGCTCTTGACGTGGAAAAATGCACGAAGAAACGCGTGTAAGCCTTGAGGGGGATGCCACAGGTCATCGTTCGCCTGCCGCGTGCTCAGGTATTGCTGGTAATGCTGTCTCGGCGGATCGAGCGCCGCCAGCGCGGCCGCCAGCTTCTGGCTTTCAGTGTTCGGTTGGACCGACGATGCCTCGCTTTCCGCAGTGTTGAAAGGAAACGCCGGCGGACCGGGGAACGGTGCGCTCATCAGCACCACCGAGGGAAAGACGTCAGGTCGCGCCAGCGTACAATAGGCCGCCACGGGCGAGCCGAAGTCGTGCCCGACGAGCATTGCCGTGCGCCGATACCCCAACGCCGAAACCAATCCGAGGGCGTCACGCGTCATGTTCAAGAGGCTGAACGGTTCTAGCTGGGCGTCATAGCTGTTCACCCAACCGGTGGTGCGGCCAAAGCCCCGCTGGTCGGGCGCCACCACATGGTACCCGGCGTCGGCAAGTAGCGGGAGCAGGTGTCGCCAGCCGTAAGCCAAATCCGGAAAGCCGTGCAGAAGCAGCGCGAGCGGCCGGCCGGGGCTTTCGTAACCGGCCTCGAGAATATGGACATCGAGGCCGTTGACCCCATGGATCATGCGCGAGCGGACCCCCTTGGAAAGCGTTCCCGCGCCATATGCTGATGTGGTCAAATCAGTTCCTCCTGTGGGGTTTGCACGGGCCGGTCGAAGCGAAGCCGCAACCAGGCCGGCCGCGCCCATCGCCAGGATGGCTCGTCGGGACGCCGATGACTTGAAACCAACTGGATGACTCATGACCGAACGCACCGTCCGCGTGCAGGCGCTTCGCCGAGGGGCATCGTCGGATTTCCCACTATGGTGATCATCATAGTATGGCAATCGCCATAGTAACGTCAAGCGAAAGGTGTTACGTTCGCGGCATGCCACGTAAGACTGACGCTCGCGCTCGCGCGATTGCCACCGCCGAACGACTGTTTCGCATCCAAGGCTACACGGCGACTGGATTGACCCAGATCATTGCAGAAAGCGGTGCGCCCAAAGGATCGTTCTACTTTCACTTTCCGCGCGGCAAGGCACAGCTCGCAGAAGAAGCAATCGATCATTACGTTGCGGGTAGAATTGCGGTATTGCGGAATATCTCGGCGAATACGACGGGCGATGCCCTGAATTTCGTGCATCAGATTTTCAGCACATTCGCGGCCGAAATGGTCGCCTCAGATTTCCAGTACGGATGTCTGATGCAAAATCTGGCGAATGAGCTGCCCGCGCTCGACGCTGAGCTGACCAAACGGGTAGCGCGCGGATTTGTTGATTCGACCGAGATTGTTACGGAGCATTTCAGGGGGTGCGGTTTCGCTCCCGCGCGCGCATCCTCTACCGCAGCCGCATTGGTAGCCGCCCTCGAAGGCGCGCGAACCATCGCCCGCCTGGAACGCACGCCGGCCATATTCGAGGCGCTGGCGGATGTCAGTGTCCAGAGGTGGGCTGCCCCCGAGCGGTGATCGGGGTCAAGTGTTCTCGCTACGATGCCATCATCGCGGCGTTCCGCCCTCGCCCATCTCGCTCATCTCCCTTGCCGGGACGATCCTCGTCAGCATCGGAAAATGCTTGTTGCCGCCCGCGAACGGCGGAAACCGGACGAAGTCCGCGCGCATGCGCTTGATCACGTCGGAGCTCAGCGCGCGCGCAAGGGCTTGCGGGCTGTCGAACATCAGCCTGTTGCGCTGCATGTACTCGACCCGCTGCGACGGCAGCCGGTCGACCCAATCGATCCGCGTATAAATCTCGATCTGGCGGACGTCAGGGAAGGTCCGCATGATCGACGGATGATGCTCCAGGTAATGCAAATTCCAGGCATTCATGTCGTCGGCCGGCCCGGGATAATGCACGAGGTAGCTGCACGGCGTAACCGTACCGTTCGCATGCGTGGCGGCATCGACCGGAAAGACGCGCGTCACCATCGCCTGATGCGTCACGTCCAATCCGGCAAGGCTCGACAGTCCGCGACCTGCCGCAAGACCTGCGAGCATGCCGCCGCGATCCATCGCCGCCTCGCACGCAAACAGGTTCGGAAAGCGCAGTTGGAGCGCAAATACCGGACCGGTCCCGTCAGCCGTGTAGGGATGATCGACCGATTGCTCCAGCGGCGTAAACAGCAGGCCTTCGGCCATCCCCGGAGTAGACCCCACCATGGCAGCCGCCGCCGCAAGATCGTCCCGGTGAATTCGCCGCTCGCCTTTCGGATCGGAGAACGTCATGAACAGCGAGATCATGATGCAGCCCTCTCCTCGCCGGCTTGCAGATGCGACATGAGAGCCGCACGAACGTCGTCAGGCCATGGGATCGCGTGGTGATCGACCAGCGACGTCGCGGCAAGGATCTGGCGCGCGCGCCAGCGCACGCCATCTGCGGCCGTCACGACGTGCGCCAGATGGAGCGAGGCGCGGCCGACCTTGACGACGCAGAGGCCAAACGTCAGGCGATCGCCGAACTTCGACGGCCGCGAAAAGTCGCAGGTCAGATGCACGGTCGGGGTCCCGATCCTGCGGACCGTGATCAACTCCGGCCAGGAAAATCCGATCACAGCCCAGAACTCCTCGACCACGCCGTTGAGGATGTTCAGGTAGGACGGGAAATAGGCGATCCCCGAGGGATCGCAGTCGCCGAACCTCAGCTCGCGATCGAACGAGAACGACGTCATCAGGCCGCAACAACGGGGTGCCGGATGACGCCGACGCCATCGACGCCGGCCTCGACCACGTCGCCGGGCCACAGCCATTCCTGCGGGCTCATGCCGGCGCCGACGCCTTCCGGCGTTCCGGTCGCGATGATGTCGCCCGGCTCGAGCGTCATGCCGGACGAGATGTCGGCGATCAGGGCCGGAATGTCGAAGATCATGTATTTGGTGTTGGAGTCCTGCTTCATGACGCCGTTCTTGGTCAGCCAAAGCCTGAGATCATGCGGATTTGGGATTTCATCCGCGGTCACGATGCAGGGGCCGAACGGCGCGTAGGTGTCCATGCCCTTGGAGAAGATCCACTGCCCGGCGCGGCGATTGTCCCGCGCGGAAATGTCGATCATCACTGAATAGCCGAACACGTGATCCATCGCCTTCTCGACCGGGATGCGGGTCGCGGTCTTGCCGATGATGACGGCGAGCTCGACCTCCCAGTCGAGCTGCCGGGTGATGCTGGCATTGTGCTGGATCGCCGCTCCCGGTCCGATCACGGCGGTCGGCGGCTTGGAGAACACCACCGGCTGCTTCGGCAGATCCTTGTCGGTGTCGAGGCTCTTGGCGGACTCCGCCACATGCGCGCGATAGTTCAGCCCGATGCCGAAGATGTTCTTGCGCGGGCGCGGGATCGGTGCCTGCAGCTTGACATCCTCGAGCGGAACGGCGGCGCCGACCGGCAGCGCCCCGTTGGCGCTGTCCAGGCATTCCCTCAGCGCCGGCAGCAGCGTAACGCCATGATCGATCAACGAGAGCATATCGCCCGGCCAGACAAGATCGCGGGACGCACCGAGGCGCTCGACATCGACAACCAAACCGTTGACGACAACCCCAAGTCGCGCACCGCTGGAGCCCAAGGTGTAGGTGACAAGACGCATGAGAGCTTGATCCGATTATTCGGGTTGAATGCTGCGGGGAAATATCAGGCCGCGACCGACTGATGGCCGGCATTGTCGCCATAGGCCTCTTCACGGTAGAGACCGAGCCCTTCGATGACGGGCAGGTCGTTGAAGCAGAACAGGCAGGCGTCCTCGCTCCCGGAGCCGTTGCCGTGCTCATGCCAGACCCAGGAGGGAACACAGAAAATGTCGCGCTCCTGCCACTCGAACCGCTTGCCGCCAATCACGGAATAGCCGTGTCCCTTGGCGACCTGATAGACGAAGCTTCCGGTGTGCCGGTGCGACCTGGTCGTCTCGCCCGGCCGCAGCAACTGCATGCTGGCGCCGATGGTCTGCATCACATGTCCGCCGGTGATCGGATTGACGTAGTTCATCAGGATGCCGTCATAGGGCGATCCGTCGGTCGCGGCGGCATATTTCCGCAACGACTCGTAAGTCGGCTCCCACTCATATTTGAACATGGGTGAATAACCATTCGACCATCGCGAGCCCGCCGGCCGAAGGCCCGGATTGCCCCAGGTCTTGGTCATGTCGTCGACGGGATAGCCCGACTCCTCCTGCTGGATCTTCGGGTGCACGACGAAGAAATTCGCCTCCAGCGCATTGACGAGCGGAATGTCGAGCCCATCCTGCCAGATGCAGACCGAGCCGTTGCCCTCGACGCCATGCTCGTGCCAGGTGCCGTTCGGTGTCAGCACGAAATCCCGCGCGCCGAGCGTCATCTTGTGGCCATCGACAATGGTGTAGGCGCCCGTCCCTTCCATGATGAAGCGCAGGGCGGAGGCCGAATGCGCATGGGCCGATGCAACTTCGCCCGGGTGCATCACCTGCAGGCCCGAATAGAGCCAACCGACAGCGGCCGACACGTCGCGGCGACCGGGATTGTTGAGATAGATCACCCGCCGTCCCGCCTTCTCCGGCGAAACCAGTTCCACCGAGCGCAGCACGTGCTCACGCAGATCGCTGTAGCGCCAGAGCACCGGGACGGACGCCGACTGCGGCTGCCACGGCTCGATCTTGTTGGCGACCGTCCACAGCGCGGCCGCTTCGAACTTCTCGAGGTCCTTGTAGTAGGCCTTGAGCTCCGGGGTATCCTCGACATTGGCCCGGCCGATGACGTTTTCACCCATCCTGTCCTCCAAGTCTTATCTCATGACGTCCAGTCGCAACGCCCACAACTGTCGTCCTGGCGAAAGCCAGGACCCATAACCACCGCGTTTGGTTGTGAAAGGGATCGCGGCCCTGGATCGCTCGACAATGACCATTCGGGGCAATGGGTCCTGGCTTTCGCCAGGACGACGGTGAGGAGAGTTCGCGATTCGTGACGTCGCGCTCGCGTCGAGATAGACAGGAGAAGCCTGGACGGCGGCGGCTCGAAAGCGCGGCAGCTTCAGCATTGGCCCTACCCTGTCGCCGGATCATGATCGGGGCGCAGCGTTGACTTACTTTACATGTAAACGTATGCTATAGCATATTTCTGGAGGGTGCAATGGCTGAACGGTCTTTTGCTCGCGAGGTCGAGGATCTCCGGCTCGGCAACGGCGACACCTTCCGCGGCGAAGGCATTCTCGCCATCACCAAGGCACTTCTGCAATCCGGTGTCGCCTATGTCGGCGGCTATCAGGGCTCGCCGATCTCGCACCTGATGGACGTGCTGGCCGACGCCAAGGACGTGCTCGACGACCTCGGCGTCGTCTTCCAGAGCTCCGCCAACGAAGCGGCAGCAGCGGCGATGCTGTCGGCCTCCGTGATGTATCCGCTGCGCGGCGCTGTCGCGTGGAAGTCGACGGTCGGCACCAATGTCGCCTCCGACGCGCTGGCCAATCTCGCCTCCGGCGGCGTTACCGGCGGCACGATGATCATCGTCGGCGAGGATTACGGCGAAGGCTCCTCGATCATGCAGGAGCGTACCCATGCCTTTGCGATGAAATCGCAGATCTGGCTGCTCGATCCGCGGCCCGACCATGAATGCATCGTCAACCTGATCGAGAAGGGCTTTGAGCTCTCGGAAGCCTCGAACACCCCTGTCATGCTGGAGGTGCGCGTCCGCGCCTGTCACATGCACGGAAGCTTTGCCTGCAAGGACAATGTCAGGCCGGCTCACACCATCAAGGACGCCCTGAACAATCCGAAGCGCGACGTCGGCCGCATCGTGCTGCCGCCGGCGGCCTACGAGCATGAGCAGGAGAAGATCAAGACGCGGATGCCCGCGGCCATCAACTTCGTCCGCGACCACAGCCTGAATGAATGGATGGGGCCGAAGCAGGGCAAGGTCGGCATCATCATGCAGGGCGGGATGTACAACAACGTCATCCGCGCGCTGCAATATCTCGGGCTGTCGGATGCCTACGGCAACACGCAGGTCCCGCTCTACGTCATGAACGTCACCTACCCCGTGATCGACACGGAGGTCGCCGAGTTCTGCCTCGACAAGGACGCCATCCTGATCGTCGAGGAAGGCCAGCCGGAATATCTGGAGCAGGCGATCAACACGGTGCTGCGCCGCAAGGATATCCAGGCGCGCATCCACGGCAAGGACGTGCTGCCGATGGGCGGCGACTATACCGCGCAGGTGCTGCTCGGCGGCGTCCGCGAATTCATCGAGAAGACCGAGCCGAGGCTGCTTGGCAATCGCCCGCCGGCGCCGGATGCGAGCCCCGTGCTCAATCACCCTGAGATCGAGAAGCTGAAGCACGTCGTGCCGGCGCGTCCGCCCGGGCTTTGCACCGGCTGTCCGGAGCGGCCGATCTTCGCCGCCATGAAGCTGGTCGAGAGCGAGCTCGGCCAGCACCACGTCTCCGCCGACATCGGCTGCCACCTGTTCTCGATCCTGCCGCCCTTCAACATCGGCGCGACGACCATGGGTTTTGGCCTTGGCCCGGCCTCGACCTCGGCCTTCAACGTCAAGGCCGACAAGCGCTCGATCGCCGTGATGGGCGACGGCGGCTTCTGGCACAACGGGCTGACCAGCGGCATCGGCAACGCCGTCTTCAACAAGCATGACGGCGTCTTCATCATCGTCGACAACTACTACACCTCGGCGACCGGCGGTCAGGACATCCTGTCGTCGCGCGCGACGAGCAAGCGGCGCAACACCAACAACTCGATCGTGCAGGCCGTAAAGGGCATCGGTGGGCAATGGGTCCGGCAGATCGACCGCACCTACGATGTCGGCCGGATGCGCGACACGCTGAAGGAAGCGCTGACGACCAAGGAGCAAGGCCCAAAGGTCATCGTCGCGTCCTCCGAATGCATGCTGAACAAGCAGCGCCGCGTGAAGCCGCAGATCAGCAAGGCGATCAAGGACGGCGTTCGCACCGTCAAGGAACGCTTCGGCGTCGACGAGGACGTCTGCACCGGCGACCACGCCTGCATCCGCCTCTCCGGCTGCCCGTCGCTCTCGGTCAAGCAGCTCGACGATCCCTTGCGCGACGATCCCGTTGCGGCCATCGACAATTCCTGCGTCGGATGCGGCAATTGCGGCGAGGTCGCGGACGCGGCCGTGCTGTGTCCCTCGTTCTATCGCGCAGACGTCATTCACAATCCGACCGGCTGGGACAAGTTCAAGTCGCGGGTCGCCATGGCCGTGATCGGCTGGCTGCAACGGCGGCGTGATCGCCGGCGTCCGGCGCTCGAGGCTTTGGCATGAGAACCTTGGCATGAGAGACGAAACGATCCAGCTGGCGCTTCCTGCCGCAGGTGACGCGACCGAGCGGCCGATCTCGATCGCGATCGTCGCGATGGGTGGCCAGGGCGGCGGCGTCCTGACCGACTGGATCGTCCAGCTCGCCGAGAACCATGGCTGGGTCGCGCAGTCGACATCGGTGCCCGGCGTCGCCCAGCGCACCGGCGCCACGATCTACTACATCGAGGCGATGCCGCCGCTCGATGGCCGCAAGCCGATCCTGTCGCTGATGCCGACGCCGGGCGACGTCGACGTGGTAATGGCGTCCGAATTCATGGAAGCCGGCCGCTCGATCCTGCGCGGCCTGGTGACGCCGGACCGCACCACGCTGATCGCGTCCAATCACCGGACGTTTGCGATCGGCGAGAAGATCGCGCCGGGCAACGGCATCGCCGACCAGGGCGCGGTGACCGGCGCCATCGGAATTGCCGCCAAGACCGAGATCATCTTCGACATGAACGCGCTGGCGATCGCCAACGGCAGCGTGATCTCGGCCGCGATGTTCGGCGCGCTCGCCGGCGCCGGCGTGCTGAGCTTCAACCGTGAGAGCTATCTCGACGTCATCCGCGCCGGCGACAAGGGCGCACAGGCCAGCGTCCGCGCGTTCGAGGCTGCGTTTGACCGGGTGCAGTCGAAATCTCCCGACCCGGCACCGCCGGCGCAATCGGAGGCGGCTGACAGCGCTCCCTCCCCGGCCACTCTGGATCTCCGTCTTGCCGGCCTCGCAGCCCGGCTGGCGCAGGAGCTACCCGCGGCGGTGCAGGCCATGGGCCGCGCCGGGCTGAAGAAGGTCGTCGATTTCCAGGACGTCGCCTATGGCGATGAATATCTCGACATCCTCGGCAAGCTCCACGCCGCCGATCGCAGCTGCGGCGGCGCCGGGCGAGGTTTTGCCTTCACCCAGGCCGCCGCAAAATATCTCGCCAACGCCATGGCCTATGATGACGTCATCCGCGTTGCCGACCTCAAGACCAGGTCCAGCCGGCGCACGCGGATCGAGGGCGAGCTCGAATTGTCCGAGGATCAGGTGCTCCAGACCACCGAGTTCATGCATCCCCGCATGGAAGAGGTCATGGGCATGCTCCCAGTGGGCGTTGGCCGCTGGCTCGGCGCCAGGCCGCGCCTGCTCGGCTGGCTCGACCGTCGCGTCAACAAGGGGCGCCGGGTGCGGACCTACTCTCTGCCCTGGTTCCTCGCGCTCTATGTCGTCGGCGGACTTCGCGGCATACGCCGCCGCTCGCTGCGTCACGCCATCGAGACCGCTCATCGGGACCAATGGCTCAAGGCCGCGACGGAGGCAGTGCGAGCCAACTATCAGTTGGGCGTCGAGGTCCTGCAATGCCGGCGCCTGGTCAAGGGCTATTCCGACACCCACAGCCGCGGCCTGTCGAAATTCGACAAGACGCTGGCCGCGATCAAGCTGGTCGCACCGCGCGACGATGCCGCCGACTGGGCGCGCCGGCTGCGGGAAGCCGCGCTGAAGGACAGCGAAGGCAAGGAGCTCGACGGCGTGATCCAGACCATCAAGAGTTTTGCATGATGCCGGCAGCACTCAAGGAGAGCACAGCCCCCGGATTCGGGCAGATTGAAACCAGGCTGTGGCTGCAACTGCTGTCTCTGCATGGCGAGCTGTTTGCGTCGCTGAATTCCATGCTGAGCTCGGAATTCGGCTTGTCGCTGGCAAAGTTCGACGTGCTGGCTCAGCTCGACCGTTACAGGGACGGAATGGCGCTCGGACAGTTGTCGCAGAACCTGAAAGTGTCGGGCGGCAACGTCTCGGGGCTGGTGCAGCGCCTGCTGGCTGACGACCTCATCAGCAAGGAGATGTCGAGCGAGGACCGCCGGTCGTTCATCGTGCGCTTGACGCCAAAGGGCGAAGCACTGTTCAGGAAGGCAGCCGACGTGCACAAGAGGCATCTCAGCGAACGGCTCCAAAATATTCCCGCCCAGGAGCTGGAGGCTGCACTGTCGGTGCTGCGGTCCCTCTCCTCGAAACTTGGCAGCGAGAGCAAGAAGCAGGGTCGCAAGACATAATGGCCAAAGACTCCAGGAGCAGATGGAAATCCGGTCCACCGCGGACGCGGGACCAGCTGCAAAGCTACATTCCCTATCTCTTCAACCGGCTCGCCAATCGCTGGAACCTGGATCAGAACCGCGATCTCAGCGAGCACAACATCAACAACGTCGTGTTCCGGACGTTATCGGTCCTGTTCATCTACAAGACCCTGACCGTCAACGAGATCGCCGTTCTGGCCGTCACCGAGCAGTCGACCGCAAGCCGCATGGTCGAGTCGATGGTGTCATCGGGCCTCGTCAAGCGCGAGATCGCGGAAGAAGACCAGCGCCGCCGCGTCGTCGGCTTGACGGCGGACGGTGAGGCCCTGCTGCGAAAGATCTGGCCGATCATGGAGAACAATTACGACCGGCTGACCGTCGGCATCGATCCCGACGAGATCGAGGTGTGCGCCCGCGTGCTCGCCAAGATGGTCGAGAACATCCGCCAGAATCAGATCTGATCCGCTTACGATCAAGGGCTGAGGCCGGCAAGGCTGGTGCCGCCGCAGACGTAGAGCACCTGTCCGGTCACGAAGTCCGAGCGCTCGTCGAGGAAGAAGCTGATCGCGTGCGCCACGTCCTCGCGCGTCCCGAGCCGCCCGACCGGAACGTTGCGCGCCATCCGCTCCTGCTGCTCGGAGTCCTTCGGGATGATGCCCCAGAAATTGTCGGTCAGGATCGGGCCTGGTGCGACCACGTTCACCGTGATCCCGCTCGACGCCAGCTCCAACGCCCATGTCCGCGCCATGCCGTGCACGCCGGCCTTGGTCGCGGAATAGGCCGAGCGCGTCGCTGCGCCCATGGCGGCGCGCGAGCTCACGAACACGATCCGCCCGAACTTTCGTGAACGCATCCCCTCCATCGCCGCCTGGGTCAGCAGCATCGGTGCGCCCAGGTGCAACTGCGCCAAGGTCAGGATGTCCTCCGGCTTCGCATCGGCCAACAGGTTCGGCAGGATGATTCCGGCATTGTGCACGAGGCAATCGACCGCATGATCCCGACAGATCTCCTGTGCAATGGCCCTGGTCTCGGCCAGGCTGGTCAGGTCCGCGCGATAGGCGGTGAGCAGATCGTGGGTCCAGTCCGGCTTCTCAAGCCCGACCGACACGACCCGCTGTCCTTCGTCGATAAGCTTTTTCGCCAGCGCCTCGCCGATGCCGGAATTGCCTCCGGTGATGAGTGTGGTGCGGGTCTGGCTCATGATCACTCCTGCCGCCGCTTGAGGTCGCGAACATCGAAGAACGCGCCGTCGCGCATCAGCTTCGCGACGAAATCCTTCAATCCGCCGCGCTGGATCTTCTCGGTCGCGGTCAGCGGGAGCTGATCGACGAACGAGATCCAGCCCGGTGCCTTGTAATAGGCCATTTGCTCCAGGCTCCAGCGCACGATGTCCTCGGCCAGCGCGCGGTCCGCTCCCGGCTGCTCGGCGATGATGACCGCCGCGACCTCGTCGCCGCGCACCTGATCGGGTGTCGCCGCCACCGCGGCCTGCCGGATCGCCGGATGGCGGTTGAGGACGGATTCGACCTCGACCGCGGCGATGTTCTCGCCGGAGCGGCGGATCACGTTCTTCTTGCGGTCGACGAAATGCAGATCGCCATCATGATCGCGCGACACGATATCGCCGGTATGGAGCCATCCGTCCTTCCAGGCCTCGGCGGTGGCTTCCGGGTTCTTCAGGTACTCGCGGAAGAAGCCGTAGCGGGGATCGTCCCCCGCCCGCCGCACCAACAGCTCACCCGGCGTTCCGACCGGCGCATCGTTGCCGCCCTCGTCGACGATCCGCACCTCGACTTCGGGCGCCGGACGACCGAAACAGCTTGTGCCGACTTTCCGTGGCTCGACATTGGCGGCGATCACGCCGCCGCTTCCCGTCTCGGTCATCGCCCAGGCCTCAAGGAGCGGAAAGCCGAAGCGCTGCTCGAACGGCGCGTGCAGCGGCTTGTCGACGCCGGCGCCGAAGCCGAACCGCACGCTGTGCGCGCGGTCTTCATCCGCCGGCGGCGCGCCCATCAGCATCGAGGGCATGACGCCGAGATAATGCAGGCAGGTCGCGCGGCTGTCGCGCACCGATTTCCACCAGCTCCGCGGATGGAAGCGATCGAGCATCGTCAGGCTGCCGCCGACCGACAGCATCGCCATCAGCGACACCGCCATCGCGTTCATGTGAAACAGCGGCAGCGGCGTGATCATGCGCTCGCCATCACCTCTGAGGTCGATCAATCCGCCGACATCGCGATACCAGTCTCCGGAATACAGGAAGTAGGTGTTGGTCAGCACGCAGCCCTTGGGCTGGCCCGTCGTCCCCGAGGTATAGAGCAGCGCGCATTCGCTCGAACCGTCACCGGCGTTCGCCGGCCGCGCGCCGCCGAATGGGGCTGGAACATCATCGCTGTCGGTCGCAACCGGAATCGGCCGGCCGGCCTGGCGCGCCGCCGTCTCGACCTCGCCGCGTCGTCTGGCGAGGACGAATGCGGCATTCATCTCGGAATGCGCGATGATGTATTCGAGCTCGCTGACCCGCAGATCCGGGTTGATCGGCACCACGGACACACCGAGCGCGTTCAACGCGAACCACAGCTCGACGAACACCGGCCTGCTCTGGAGCAGCAGCCCGACCCGATGGCCTTCACCGTAACCGCGGTCTGCAAATGCCGCGCGCCAGCGCTCCACGCGTTCGAGCATGGCGCGGTACGAGATCTCCCCGGCCGCGATGCCGTAGATCTCGGCCGTCTCGGGCAGCACGTTGAGAAACCCGGATTCCCCGCGGCGCAGGGCGGCCTCGCGGAAGCGGGCGTAGACGGTGGTCGCTGAGGTCAAGGCGCACTCACATAAAAAGCTGGATATTGCCGAACGGCGCGTCGAAATTCACGAGATCGATGCGCTTGAGCCTGATCTTGAGTTCATCGCCGACCGGAACCAGATCGTGCGACGCCCATCCCGAAAAGCGTTCCAGCGTGTCGCCGCGCGTCTCGGTGTAGAGAAAGGACGTCCGTGCCTTGAATGTGCCGGCCGCCGAGTCGCATGCGAGGATCTGCGGCGCCTGCAGCAGGTGATGGCAGCGGCTCTTCGGCTTCTGGCTGAAGGTGCGTTCGCCGGCCAGTCGCTCGATGCGCACTTTCATCAGCAACAGGTCTTCGTACATCAGCGACGGCTGCAGCACCGGATCCTGCTGCTGCCATTCCAGCGGCATCCAGTAGCGTCCTTCCGGATGGAACAGATCGAGCCACGCCTGCCATTGCATCGTGTCGAGGAGGTCTGCTTCCCGATAGATGAAATCGGTGATGGTCTTTTCGCTGATCATTCCCCGGCCTCGACCGGCTGGTCCATGTCCATGGTGATGAATTTGGCCCAGGCATGAAACTGGTTCCGCATCTGGCGCTCCGACGTGCCGTTGATGACGGCGGTGACGTCAGGCGCTTCGTTGCTCTCGTAGAGCCGGCGCAGATTGACCCATTGGTTGCCGTTCGACTTCAGCCCTTCCTGGGCCCGTTCATACATTTCGAGATCGTCGTGCCCGACGATCGAGGTCGGTGCGTTGATGAAGCGATTGTACATCAGCGCCCGCTCGTAGAGCTTGTCGGGTGCGCCGACCAGACGATAGACCCAGCTCTCCACCAGCGTCCGGTCCACCGCGATCGGGATGAAATTGCGCAGGATCTGCACTGCGCCCTTGACCATGATGTTCGGGAAATAGACGGTGTTGTGCCGGACCTCTCCGAGGATCTCGTGGGCCCGCTTCTCGCCATAGGCTGCGACCATCTGGCCGAGATAGCCCTCGACGTCCGAATAGTTCGAATGGATGGAATTGGCGACGCCGGTATGGCCATGACCGTTGGGCCAGATCCGGATGCCGCTCTGCTCGTAGAACTCGTACGGGCTCATGAACGGCCCATAGAGCTGAACCGCCATCGGCGTCTCCGTGGAATTGCCCTGTTCGCGTTGCCAGACCTTGATGGCGGTGCCCGCCGAGCTCTCATGCGCCACCATGGGATGGCAGGTGTCGGTCTGGTTCTCGACCAGCATCTTCCAATTGCAGGTGTGCATGTAGCGGATCGGCGTGGCCTCGACGGCCAGTCTCCCCTCCGGCGAACGGTCGACCATGTTGTCGATGGTCGAGAGGCTTTCGCCAAAATAGTCTTCGAAGCCGACGCCGCTTTCGCTCAGGCGCGCGAAAATGAAATCCCGGTAGACGACGACATTCTTGATCCGCGACAGCCCGTCGTTGGCCTGGGTGTCGGTAAAGCCGGTGCCCTCGTAGCCCTTCTTCAGCGGGATCGCGAGCAGCGAGCCGTCGGTCTTGAACGACCAGGCATGGTAGGGACAGCGGAAGAATTTTCCGGTATTGCCGCACGGCTCGGAGGCGATCTTGACGCCCTTGTGCGGACAGCGATTGTAGAACAGGTGGATCGAACCGTCGGTATGGCGGCTGGCCACCACCGGCTGCCGGCCGATATTGGCGGTGATGAAGTCGCCGGCCTTCGACAACTGGCTGGCATGCCCGACATAGATCCAACTGTTGGGAAACAGATGCTCCATCTCGAGATCGAAGACCTCGGGATCGACATAGACGTCGCGATGCACCTCGGCGTCGCGCACAAGCCCGCCGATCGCGCGGGGATTCTTTCCGTATTTCGCCATGGCGCCTCTTGCCTCCTCTCAGAGATCCAACACCAGCCGGTCCGACTTCGCACGCGACACGCAGATCTGCATGACCTTGTTGGACGCCTTCTCGTCGTCGCTGAGAATGACGTCACGATGATCGGGCACGCCGGCGATCACGCCGCACTGGCAGATGCCGCAATCGCCCCGCCGGCAATCATAGAGCACGTCGAGCCCCGCCGCTTCCAGCGCCTCGATGATGCTCTGATCGGTCGCGACCGTGATGACCTGCCCGGTCGACTTGAGCTCGACCTCGAACGGCTGGTTCGGGGAGCTGGCCGGCCCCGCATTGAACAGCTCGAAATGGATGCGGCCTGCCGGGATGCCCCTGGCGAGCGCCGCTGCCTTCACCGCGTCAATCATGCCGGCAGGCCCGCAGACGTAGACGTGGGCATCTGCGGGCGCCTCGCCAAGCGCTGCCGCGATATCGAGGCGGGACGCATCGCTGTCGTAATGAACCGTCAGGCCGTCCGAACAGATCGCCTGCAACTGCGGCAGGAACGCCAGCAGCCCCGGCATTCGTCCGGCATAGTGCAGGCGAAACCAGGTTCCCCGCGCCCTCAGCACCGCCGCCATGGACAGGATCGGCGTAACCCCGATGCCCCCGGCAAACAGCAACGCCGGCGCGGCGCCCTCATGAAGACCGAAATTGTTGACCGGCGCGGTCGCGCTGACGACGTCGCCGACCTGAAGGGCATGAATGAACTGCGAGCCGCCGGTCGACGTCTCCTCGCGCAGAACCCCCAGCGCAACAGCGCCTTCAGGCAGGTCCGGCAATGCCATCAGGGAGTACGGCCGGTCTCCTCCGCCCGGCAGCAACACGCGAATGTGCGCGCCCGCTTGCCACTCCGGCACGGCACCGCCCTCCACACCGAACACGACGCTGCGAATGACAGGCGTCTCCGCAACGATCGACTGCACTCTGAGCTTGAGCGGATGCGCGTCCATTCGAGCATCTCATATTATATGAATTTGCATATTTTTATACATGTAATAATTGCCTGTCAATCGCCGAGGCTGGCATCGTGCATCGCGTTTTCGCCAAGCGCATCGCCGGCAAGACACCTCGCAACATCGCGATCGACCTTGCGTGCCGGCGCCTCGCGGCTCGTCTTGGACGGCCATCGACCTTGTGGTTTGGAGAATGACGGAGCTGGACGCGCAAATCCGGGAGGGACGCCGCTTCTGCTTTTCCGACCAACAGGCGACGAAGGAATGCGGAAATTCATTGCCTTAGCAGGCCAACAGTCCGGGCCCTTCAGCCAGAACCGAGGCAGTGCTCGGACCATCCGCGCGGCAGTACGAAATGAAAGCCATCAGCGTGGAGGGCGAAGTCAGACATACCTCACATCATCCTACACCGGTCAGCCTGAAAACCTGATGCTCAGAAGAACTACTTAGAAAGACCCTAGGGACACTTTGAACGGAAGCCGTATTTTCCTCCCTTATCCGTGAACCCGGCCACCGACTCGCTTAGGTTGGCAGAGCCCTGTCTTCGCACCTGGACCCAATCTCGGAGGTCGCCACATGACGCAAAATCACGTCTGGTACGTCTCCTTCGTTGATGAACGCGACGCTCCACCCGAAAGGCATGCGCGAAGGACTACGACCTTCAAATCCGAGCAGGAGGCAAAGCAGTTCACCAGGACGCTGGCGCAGGACCGGCGTGTCAAGAGCCTTTCGGCCGGAACGATCAACCCGCACCAGCCAAAGCGCGTCGTCGGATCCAGAGAAATCGGCCAGTGGCTCGGCGACACTTAGTGCCGCCATGCCGCAGACGCCGCCTCGGATGCCAGGCCGCGTGATCGGCCAGACGCTTGTCGGATCTGAAGCCCAATTACGGTCAGTGCGAATGTTGCCGAGAATTTATCGCTTCAGCATCGAGAACGTCTAGATCTGTCACTCATCCGCATCAGGCTCACGACATTGACGCGACCACATCCAGCATTACCTCCGTCGCGCCGCCGGCAATGGAGAGGATGCGGGCGTCGCGCGCCATGCGCTCAATCGGGCTCTCCCGCATGACGCCCATGGCGCCGTGGAACTGCACGCACGCATACACCACCTCGTTGACGAGTTCGCCGCAGATGGCTTTCAACATCGATATCTCGCGCAGGCAATCATCGTCCGCCGCCATGCGCCAAGCGGTGGCATAGAGAAACGCGCGGCTTGCCTCCACCCTCGCAGTAAGCATCGCAAGACGCTGACGGATCGCCTGCATGTCCCAAAGGACGCCTCCGAATGCGCGGCGAGTTTTCACGTATGTGAGGGTCATGTCGATCGCCTCTTCGGCCATTCCGATAGCCATGGCGGCGAGGACAAGGCGCTCGTTCTGCAAGTTGCGCATGATGGAGTAGAAGCCTTGTCCCTCCGCGCCGAGCACGTTCTCGGCAGGAATGCGGCAACCGTCGAAGACGAGCTCGGCCGTATCGGAGGAGCGCCAGCCGAGCTTGTCCAGCTCGCGAGCGACGCTGAAGCCCGGCGTGCCCTTCTCGACGAGGAACATCGTGATCCCGTTGCTCCCTGCCGCGAGATCCGTCTTGGCCGCAACGCAGTAGAGATCCGCGCAGACGCCGTTAGTGATGTACAGTTTCGTACCATCGAGCACGTAGGAGTCGCCGTCTCGGCGCGCGCGCGTGCGGATGGCCTTCACGTCCGAGCCCGCGTCGGGCTCAGTGATGGCGATCGCAGTGATCAGCTCGCCGCTCACAATGCCCGGCATCCAGCGCGCCCGTTGGGATTTGGTCCCGTCGTGAAAGACATAACTGGAAGCCATCTCGGCATGGACCAGCATTGCATCCGCGGCGCCGCCATAGGTCGAGCGCCCGAGTTCCTCTGCGAAGACCGTCGATGCGACCGCGTCCATCTCGGCACCACCGTACTCGGCCGGATAGCGGATGCCGAAGAAGCCAAGTTCGCCCATGCGACGCAGGACCGGACGCGGAACGCCGCCCTCCTCTTCCCAGCGATCTGCACAGGGCTTGATTTCCTCCTCGACAAAGCGGCGGACCTGGTCCCGTAAGAGCTCATATTCCGCCGCCGCCCAAGGCAGCTCCGGTCCTTGCGCCGATACCCAAGCTTTGTCCATCATCTTCGTCCGCTCCGCTATGAGCCCAACGCTCGAGGTCCGGACCGTATCGGCGCCCTTGCAATCACTTGCGGCCCTTCCGATCGACTAGAGTTCGATTTCCTCTCGCGGTCCGCCCGAGAGTGAAGCAGCTCTGGAATCGGCCACCCAGCGCATCCCGTCGATCACTTCCGCCAGTTCGGCCACGGTCGGGCGCTCGAACAGGTTGCGGAGCTGCACGTCGACGCCGAAGATCTTTCGCATGCGCGCCACTGCTCTCACGACCAGGAGCGACTCCCCGCCCAGGTCGAAGAAGTTGTCGTATCGTCCGACCGACTTGACCTTGAGGAGATTGCACCACAGGGCAGCCAAGGTCTTCTCGGTCTCTGTTGACGGGGCGACGAACTCGTGCGCTGGCTGAATGCTATCCGCCGTCGGTTCGGGAAGCGAGGAGCGGTCGATCTTGCCGTTGGACGTGAGCGGCATCCGTTCGAGGCAGACATAGTGCGCCGGAATCATCGACTCCAGGAGTTCTTCGGCGAGGTGGGCGCGTAGCTCCGCCACGGTCAGAGGTTTCGAGGAGACATAGTAGGCTACAAGTCGCGTGATTGCGCCTTCCTCAGCATTTCCCACTGGAGTGGGAATGGCAACGACCGCGCATTCCTGAACGTGGGGGTGCTTGAGAAGCCGCGCTTCGATCTCACCCAGCTCGATACGCGTGCCACCAACCTTCACCTGATGATCCGCGCGGCCGAGAAATTCCAAGCGCCCTTCCGAGCTCCAGCGGGCAAGATCGCCGGTCTTGTACAGCCGCAGCCTCGAAAAGCCATCTCGAGGATCTGTCGCCGTGCGGAAACGCTCCTCGGTCAGGTCGGGGCGATTAAAATAACCTCTCGCGAGACCATCGCCTGCGATGAACATCTCGCCGATGACGTTGGGGCCGGTCGGCTGATATTCCTTGCTGAGGACGTAAATTCCCGCATTAGCGGCCGGAACGCCAATCGGCACCGATGCAGAGCGATCCTGCTCTACGTCAAACCGATGAATCATGCAGCCCACCGTGGCTTCGGTTGGTCCGTACTCGTTGTAGATCTCGACAGGATGAGGGATGGCTTTCGTGATGTCGCGAGCCAACTCGGTCTTGAAGTCCTCCCCGCCTACAATGAACTTGCGCAATCTCGTGGCCTCAAGATTGCGGTCGCGGATCATCGCGAGATGCGCCGGTGTCAGCTTCATGATATCGACGGCATTGTCGTCGACCACCTTGAGCACGACCATGTTCTTCACCCCCGGATCACCAAGATAGACCACGATCCGGCCGCCCGTGATGAGTGGCGCGAAGAGCGTTGTGACGGTCAGGTCGAAGGCAAGAGATGAGAAAAGTGGCCATGCCAATGGCTGACCGGAGCTGTACACCCGCGCGGCCCACCAGATGTAGTTCACGAGACTGCGATGCTCGATCTCGACGCCCTTGGGAGTGCCGGTCGAGCCTGAAGTGAAGATGATGTAGGCGACGCCGTTCGACTTGGCGGCGGACGGCCGGGCCGAAGCTGGCTGATCCAGAATCGAGCCGAAATCGGCATCGAGCACGAAAATGTCGGCAAGCTCCGGCGGGATGGCGGATTGCAGACGCGCCTGAGTGATCGCCACCGGGGTTTGCCCACCGGTCCCGTTGGAAATGTCTTTCAGGATTGTAGCAATGCGCCCTTTCGGCGTCGCGGCATCAAGCGGCACGTAGGTTGCGCCCGCCTTGAGGACGCCCAGGATCGCGACAACGACTTCGATGGAGTGTTCCATGAAGACAACGATGATCCGACCCGGCCCCACGCCCTGTGAGCCCAGATGCGCAGCCATCTGGTTGGAGCGTTCGTCGAGCTGCCGGTATGTCAGCATGCCATCGCCAAAGCGGATCGCTTCAGCATCAGGACTGAGCGTCACTTGATCATGAAAGAGATCGATGATTGTCCTGTCCGATGGGTAATGCGCCGACGTGGCGTTGTAATCGACGACGAGCGCCCGATGATCGGCATCTTGCAGCGGAGGAAGCGCCACGCTCCCCGCCACGATAGGCAGGACCTCATTCATGAAATGCGCTCCCATCCGGCAAGTTTGAAAATCGGATCACGTCAATCTCTGAGCTTCTGAGTTGCCCGGCGATAAAGCTCTGCGACGGCAGGTGCGTCAGGCTCTTCCAGCATGGAGACTTCGTCGCAGTCCTCGGGGCCGAAATAGAATTCGGCATCGGGCGCCACGAGCCGCCATCGATGAGGTGCTGCGCCCGATCGCAGCCAGGCCTTGTTCGGAAGGAATATGCACACGCGGCCTGAGTACGGGGTCGGAGTGTACCGCCGAAATGCCGCCATCGCCGTGGATTTGAGCAGAGCTCTGCTGGCTAGCACCGGATCGGTCGTGACAGGCTCCTTGCGAACGAGCGGCATGAAGGCGCGCTCGCGAAGGCGACTGCCGAAATATCGGAGACGAGCGCCAAATGTCGGCAACTTCGCCATCGATCTCCGGACCGATCGGATCGTCCCCCAGGCCGTGAAGTACAGCAGACGCAGCAATTCCTGATGGGTGGCGGGGTGAAGAGGACCAAAGAGAGCGACGCACGGAACTGCCGCTCCGCGTTTTGTGAGGATTTTGGCCAGTTCGAAGGCTGTGGGACCGCCGGAGCAGTATCCGGCAATGATGTACGGACCGACCGGCTGATACTGAACGATCTGGCCAGCGAAGTACTCGGCGATATCCTCGACGCGGTCCATCGGCTCGCTCTGTCCGTCGAAGCCAGGCGGTTGAAGTGCATAGAACGGTTGATCGCCGCCCAGGTGCTTCGACAGGTGCGAGAATGAGAACGGTGCTCCGACATGCCCCGGGACAGCGTAAATGGGCGTGCGCGTTCCGCGCGACTGCAGGGGAATGATTGCAGGCTGCTGTGTGGCCGCGGCGGTGGCCATGTTCAGAAAGGCGATGATCTCACCCTTTCGCCCCTGCAATTGATCGCGAAGCTCGGCCGTCATCGCGCCGGCCGGTGCGCTGCACCGGAGCCGATCGCCCTCGA
This sequence comes from Bradyrhizobium sp. USDA3010, assembly GCF_056429065.1. Taxonomy (NCBI): domain Bacteria; kingdom Pseudomonadati; phylum Pseudomonadota; class Alphaproteobacteria; order Hyphomicrobiales; family Nitrobacteraceae; genus Bradyrhizobium; species Bradyrhizobium sp. USDA3010. The sequence continues at coordinate 75,841 of NZ_JBWJZD010000021.1, read as the reverse complement.
CCCAGACCTTGATGTCCTTGACCGCGAGGTCTGCGAGCAGTTCTGAAAACTGCGTCACCTGCGCTTGCATAGGCTATACCCGTATTCTCGACTGCGACCGCGAGGTATCTCGAACAAGCGCGGCTTGGAATGAACTTGCGTGCCTTTCCAACAAGTGAGCTCCCCGGTAGTGAATGATTACATCGCGGAAGCTTCAGTCCGGACGACCATTCATTTCCGAACAACCACGCTCCCGAGATACCCCGTTTTAGGTACGAAACTTCGGACAACCCAATCCTGTTCATCCCAAGAGCTGGGGTATCCCAGGCCGCATCCCAGGCCCTTGGAAATGGCCTCCAGCCGGGTCCAACGCCGGAAGAAGCCTTCCAGCTGGTCGTCCGGACCGAGGGCGGCATAAGACTCGTAGTCGGAGGCGGAAAAGCACAGCGCGGCGATCTCGTCCGCTTCGGGCACGGGGAGAACAGCCTCGATGTCCACTCCGACCTCTTGCCCGGTCGAGAGGGCGACGACTGCCAGATCTCCGGATCGAGAGACGCTGAAGTGCAAATTGCGAGAAGGCATGCGGTGCGAGAGCCGGGGTTTACCCAGCTGTCCGTATTCCAGTTCGACATCGGACGGCGAGACTCCTAGCCTGGAAGCGAGGATCTGGCGCAGCTGTCCACGGGAAACAATAAAGCGGCGGCGGTCCCGCTCCGACTTCAACCCTTCAGCGCGCCTACGCTCCGCCTCGCTGAGGAAGGCGCCTATCCCGCGCACGATATCCTGCCTCACATCGAGCATGCATGCGAGAACCTCCAAGCCATCACCCTCGAGAACCGGCACGATGATCCCGGCCCTCAGCTCAACTCCTTTATCTAGGAGGCACGAAAAGGACGCTGCTGGCTCGACAAGAGTCTGACTGACGTCGAATTCGGCGGGCTGCAACAATCGAGGCCCCGAGCGGGCCAAGGCAACATGAAAGATCCGGCTCAAAGCCGACGCGCCACGACCATCGGCCCCGCCCGCGCCGGAAAGTCGGGTAAGGTCGAGCTCAAGCCAGTCGAGTGTCATACGTGGATTCCGATCGCAGGAGCGCTCGTGCGCACCGGAGCATTCTTTCTGGAGCGGCAGCTCCCGTTCACGCGGATTTCTTCGATTGAACAATCACGTAGGTGCAAAAACAAGGAGCCCTGATGGATATTTAGATGTATGGATGGGCTACATCAAAAGACCTAGGCCCCTGACGTTCGTACGCTTGGCTTCCTGCCCTAACTGTCGCGCCGACGGAGTCCGCGCGCTGTCTCGATGAACGTCTGTCTTAGGCTGGTCACTGCGGAAAGACTCTCTCGATCCCGACGTGGCCCATTTGGGGCATGCCCTGGGACAAAGCGTGCCCGCGACGGAGCAGTTCCGACGCGATGGACGTTGAATAGCGCCATCGACAGTCAAGCGCGGACTCATGCGGCGAAACGGTGCTTCCCGTCACCGCTCATCCAATACCCTGCGCACCCGAGCGCCAGGTCGGTTGATATCGTCCTAGGTCCAAAGCTTGCGTGCTAATCGGAAGGCAAGCCGCTTTGCCCTGCGTATGAGACCGCGAGCGTAGCAAGAGCTGTCCTGTTGCCGATCTCGAGCTTGCGAAAGATGTGGTGAAGATGAACCTTGATGGTGCCGTCAGTTACCTTCAAACGACGGCCAATCTCCTTGTTTGACAATCCCTCCGATACCAGACGCATGATCTGACGCTCCCGGTCCGTCAGCACGGCAAGATGCTTCTCCAAAATCGCGGACTGCCCGGAAGAGATCGCGACCTCGCTCGAGGGCGCAGGCAGCATCCTGTGGCCGTCCGCGACTTGCCGCAATGTCTGGAGAAGAGTTTCGGGCTCCTCGTCATTCAGGATAACACCAAAGGCGCCCACTTCCGCCAACATGGTGAGGTCGCGATCCTCAACGGAGGTTGCGAGGAACACGAGCCGAACAGCAGGAGTCCGGTAATTTGCGATATCGAGCAATGCCTGCCCAAAAATGTCAGGCATCGATATGTCCAAAATGGCGATATCGGGCACGAGCGCGCGAATTGCATTCAAACAACTCGCGCTATCGCTGCATCGAGCAGCAACCCTGAAATCACGTTCTGCTTCCAGCAGACAGTTCAGACCCAGTAAAACAACGGGAAATCTGCTAGCAATGACCACACGACTGAAATCCATTTTCGGCCAATCCTCGGTCCCCCCAGTTCAAATCGGCACCCCAATATCCTCCCAAGCTACTTCAATTTGAGGCATTCAAGTCAAATTTTCTCATCGCGGCTAGGCCGAATTCCGGCAGTTTTACAATCTTAAATAGCATTATAGTATCGACCCCGCCCTCAGCGAGCGTTGTTTGACAAATCTCCGTCAAAACACGGGCGTGATATTACGGGCGACATCCCAAGGAATGTCTATAACCAACGGTATATAGGGATATTGGGGATTAGCATCTAATATTAGTAAATCTTTTGACGCATGCTTAGGGCTTTTTTCGCCCCAAATTCCTGCCCAAGCGACCGGAATTTGAAGAAGCAATTTCAATGCGTCGCTGTTTTGGCTTGGCAAGCCATCCAAGAAACGAGTCGGGTTAAACCGATGAGCCTGTTGCATATTTTTTGTAGCGTCCAGGAGAGTTCCATGAGACGACAATATTCTTTTTCTATTGTGCTTGGTGGTGAAAGCAGTCTTCGGAAAGAAGGTCTCGCCAGAATTCTAAACTCCGAAAATTTTCAAGTCTTTCCTTCAATTTCCGATGCAGACGATTTGTCTGGCAAGGTCAATGTCGGGAGCGTTTCAGTGTGTCCGCCACTGTTCCTGGTCGTTCACAGTGGCGACGATTTCGGCCCTACGATCGAGCAGATCGAGTGTTTCAAGCGCCGTCACGCGGATGGACGCATTGCTGTCGTCGCAGATCACTATCGACTGAGCGAGTTGACTGCTGCGATCCGAGCCGGCGTCACCGGCTATTTCATCGACGTGATGAACTGCGATGCGTTCATCAAATCCATCGAGCTCGTCATGATGGGCGGAACGGTATTTCCGACCGACTTCTTGACGTCCGCTCTTGATGCCGAAAAGCGTGACGCGGACGGTGTCCCTCCACGCCTCGATTATAGCCATGCCACGGCGAACGCGGATGGTAGGCTCGCACAGCAGCTGTCGCCGCGAGAAATCTCCATTCTCCAGTGTCTGATCGAAGGCGATTCCAACAAGTGCATCGCACGCAAGATCGATATCGCCGAAGCTACGGTGAAGGTTCACATCAAGGCGATCCTCCGCAAGATTCGTGTTCAGAACAGAACACAGGCGGCGATCTGGGGGCTCAACCATCGACCTACAGCTCGGCCATCAAGCGGGACGGTGTACCCGGCCGCTGACGCAACCGAGCGCCTCCTCCCACCGAAGCGGGAACTTCCCAAAATCGCGAGGACAGGCCGGCCCGCGCCGCTCGGTTCAAGTGACCATGCGGTGAACTTCTTCGAAGTGCCTCTTACGAACGGCCACGCCCGCAAGGATATTGGTTCGAAGGCCGACGGGGCGATCCGACTGCGGAAATAGCCGAAACTGGTTCGGCCGCCCACCGGGAAGCTTTCGGCCGGATATCTCGAGCTGAAGTCCGTGCCACATCGTTGGATGCGGCACTCATCGATGTGGCGATCGGCACCATTGGTGCCGGCCGCCTTGGTGTCAGCGCAAACGCTTGACGCGGGCGTTGCCAGGACAACTGCAAATACAACTGCAACTCCCCGGTAATCGTGCGTGTGTCGTCTTGATTTCGGTCTGTCACCGCGGGCTGGAGTCGTAGTCGCGATCTCAGATTTCGCGGGCAGACGCGGAATGGAAATGGAATCAGAATGATCCTGCTGACCGGAGGTGCCGGCTATATCGGGTCCCATATCGCGGTCGCCCTACTCGACTCCGGGCTGGATGTCGTTGCGGTCGACAATCTCTGCAACAGCAATCGCACATCGCTCGAACGGGTACAGGCCATCTGCGGGCGGTCGCTCGTATTCCGGCAGATCGATATCTGCGATGAGGACGCGGTTTACGAGATCCTGCGCACCCATGGCGTGACAGCGGTCATTCACCTCGCCGGGCTCAAGGCGGTCGGTGAGTCCGGCACTCAACCCATGACGTATTACCAAAACAACGTCGTGGGGACGATGCGGCTCGTGTCGGCGATGTCGCGTGCCGATGTGAAAACGCTGGTCTTCAGTTCGTCCGCGACGGTTTACGGCACGCCCGCATACCTGCCGCTGGACGAGAAACATCCCGTAGGACCAATAAATCCGTATGGCCGCACAAAGTATTTTGTCGAAGAGATCCTAAGGGATCTCTATCGGTCCGACAGCGATTGGCGGATCGCCATCCTGCGCTACTTCAATCCCGTTGGCGCGCACGAAAGCGGGCTTATCGGAGAAGACCCGCTCGGCGTGCCCAACAATTTGTTGCCGCTTGTGGCGCAAGTAGCCATCGGACGACGTGAGAAGCTGCAGGTTTGGGGAGATGACTACGATACTCCGGATGGCACCGGCATCCGCGACTTCATTCATGTCGTCGATCTTGCATCCGGACATCTGAGCGCCTTGAGCGAGCTGGGACACCCCGGCATTCTGACCGTCAATCTCGGAACGGGAAGCGGCAGCAGCGTCCTGGAGGTGATCAAGACGTTCGAGACCGTGAGTGGCCGGCCAGTTCCGTATGTGATTGACCAACGCAGGAGCGGCGATGTCGCCACCTGTTACGCGGATCCGACGCTCGCTAAAAATCTGCTGGGCTGGACCTCAAGGCGATCGCTGACACAGATGTGTACAGATCATTGGCGCTGGCAGATGCAGAACCCGAATGGCTATCGCGGCAGCTAGATGGCAGGAGCCTCCGGGACCCGAATAGTCGTCACCACGTCCAGTCATCACCGAGTCGCATTCCGCGGGGTCGTCGGCTGCTTCAGAGACGGCCGATCAACCTCCCATGTGCCGTCATCGTCCGTCCTGTCCCTCGATGCCGACCACCGCGGTGTGGTCACTTGCCCTCGCCGGCAATGGTTCGCTGTATGCAGCCCTGCAAGCAGCGCCGATCCGCCGCCAGCCATGATCCGAGCAGCGGCTCGGCCGGATGGTCGGACTGCCCCAACCTCCTCCAAGGGCGCGGTACGGTGGCCCGGCAGGCCGGCCGTGTCGCCTCCAGGCCGGGGATGTCTGTCCAGTGATAAAACGAGCCCGTGACCGCCGTAGGCGCGGCCATGCCGTTCTCAGGTTGAGCCATAACCTGCCTCGTGATTTAGGCCAGACCTGTCGAGACGCTGGTCCCAGCCCTGATCCGCGCCTCAACCTACGATGACGTGTAAGCTCTCCGCATAGGCGAAATCAGTCCGGCGTGCCTGGCGCAGCAGACCATGCGCGCGTCGAGGCCAAAATGCCTCATTTTGAATTGCGGCGTGTTTCGATGAGTTCGCAAACGACGCTGCACGACCACGCTGCGCCGGTGAAGCGATTGATGATTATTGCAGTGCTGAGGCCTGAACTCGACACCGAATAGACGCCGCCGCTCAGAAGCCCCGCGATTACGATCGCGAGTGCGATGATAGCCAGCCGATCCACAGTCCTCTCCAGGGATGCTCCAGGTCAGCAGCGAGGTTTGACTGCTTTCGGGAAGTTTTGCTGACCTAATATGCGGTACTCATTTTGGTAATCGAATATCCGCACTGAGGGACGCCGAACAACGAGGCTGGACGGCTGGGAAACGCGCCTCACTTGCTGCGGGTCGCCGGCAAACGTTTTGCTTCAGTATCGCCTCAGGGCCTTGCTGTTTCGCCTCGCGAAAAACTGAAGAACGCTTCGGGGACCGCTCGTGCCGGCACGGCCACCCCACTCCCGAACATTCGAGCCCCTCGGGACGAGTGGATCGACGTCGAGAAGATCAACCACCAATGCTTCACCAGGACAAGGTAACACAGGCCGGACATCGGGCCGGCCTGTGGTATGCAAGAAAACACGGGCGGCTCGAATACCGCGAGAGCGGGTCTCACATGCGAACCCGTTGGACCAAGAACGGCCGATTTGCCTGAGGCGCCGCGCAGGAGAACCGGCCTCGCGCAGATAAACCCCGCGCGGACCGGCAGTCCTTTAGCTCTGAGGCTTGGTCAGGAACGAGTTCTGTGTCCAGGCAGGGCCACTCATCGCTACAGCGATCATGCCGCCATTGGCCCCACCCGAGCTACCCGCCAGATACTGGTTCAGCAGCGCATAACTGTTGCTTGCCTGAGACGCGGCGGCCGTGCCTTGATCTCCCCACCAACCGGTCGTCTGCGGCGCGGCGGTTGCCAGCGTACTGGTGTCAAAACCAAAACGCGTAAGATCCAGGCCTGCCAGGCTTGCAGTGGTTGGGGCGGCCGCTGGCGCCGACCAACCGGACGCCGACGTCGGCGCCATTCCCATGGCTCCCATGGCTCCCATGGCGCCTAGAGCGCTGGGGTCGGCCGCTGTAACGGCTCCCGCCGGGGCGGCTATCGCGGCCGCCGGCGAAGTGGTGTCCTGTGCTACAGCCGGCGCGACAATGGTGGTCGGGCTGGTGACCGTAGTTGGGGTCGTGGTCGGTGTGGTTGGCTGTGTCGGAGTTGACGGCGACGTGACGGTCGCCGACGACCCCGTCAACAGCGTCATGTTTCGGTAATCGACGGCAACGGTCTCGGGCGCCGTCGACCGATAGACTCCGTATTCCCAATTGGTGCCCTGCCCATAACCCAAGGGGCCGCTGTAGTTCACGACCTGTGTGCCGTTGATCGAGACCTTCAAATAGCCGCCACCGGTGTTCGAAACGTCGGCCTGTATTTGAATGTTGTTGTAGACGCCCGTCTGGATCGGATTGGGGTCGGTCCAGAGCGTGAGCATCTGCACGTTGCCGGCCCCGTTGCTCGGATCCTGGCCCGGCTGGACATATCTGGCGACGACCTGCAGATGATCGCCGACAAGCTGGATCGCAAACGGCGGCGAGGTGCCCACGCCGCTCGCGTTATCATCATTGTGCATCTGGCCGACGATGAACCAGCCATCTGCGGTATTCGCAAATGACCCATTTGGGCCATTTGCCTCCACCATGAACTGATAATTCAAGTTGAGCGGCGTGCCGCCGGGAATGTTGACCGCGGCTGAAACCTCGGAGCGGTCGACAGATGAGCTGTCGTACCAGGCATGATCACCCTGCTGGACCTGGAAGCGCAGAGTTTGCGAGTCAGGATTGGTCAGGCTGTAGCTCGTGCTCGCATCCTGCACTCCGTATACGTCGCCACCGATCGAAAACCTCGTCATCGGTGTGGACGAAAATGATGTGATTGTCCCGGTCGTATCCAATTCAGACCTCCGTGGGTCGCAGAGATTCTTCTCTTTTGACGTTTACAAGGGAATTCCACTGCCGCGCATCGCGAAGGCGCGCGACATACCACGTGCTCACAACACCTTGTGCCGCGAGCAGACTTCCGATGTATCGCGGTGACCGCCAACACATATCGTTGCAGTGGGATTGCCCCCCGACTGCTAGGCTTGATTGGTTAATTAGGGAGTGTGGCAAAAAAAATGAGCTAGCATGGCGACAATGAGAAGCGCGGCCCATGCCTGCCGTTAGGCTAAAATTCCGCGGATAATCGAGAGGTCCGAGCATTTGGCCGTGCCAGCGCCGAAGCAAGCTCAAGAGCGGGATCCACACACCGCCATGTCGCGGTGGTGTCCCCCTGCCGACGGTCGTACACCAGTAACGCGACTCATCGCAGCGTCGTCGCACTAGCCGGGGCCGAAAATCATATACAGCAGCATCGTGCCCACAACGGCTGTCCAGCCGATCGAAGCGGCAACGGCCCACACCTGTATCGGCATTGGACGGTCCTTTGCAATTCAATGAAGCAAAACGAAGAGGCCGCTGGCGCTGGACAGCGACCTCCTGGACCCGATCTCAAATGAACGTCTTGGAAATAAAATCGCCGCCGAAGGTCCGTCATTATTAGACGATGAATTGGCAACGACGTGAAGCCCAAACACGTCCGATACCCAGCGAAACTATTGAGACGTTGCGAGATCGACACACCATCCGTAACGAACTCCATCGCCCGGGTATCGCAATTCAAAGCAGGCGCGAGTGAGGCTTGATTCGGCATGAAAACGACAACTCCCGCGCCGGTATGACTCGCTGGGTCATGGAGCACGCTCTCAACCGCCAGATGCTGTATCAGAACAGAGACATTTCGCTGGCTTGAAAGGTCCGGAGACGGGTAGCGCTCGCCCCCCTTGGACCTTTCCGCAAAATCTGTGCTTTGCCAGGCAATTCGCAATTTATCCCATTTGGTGCCCTCTTGGCGCCGTCTTGGCGTCACAGAACAGCTTCCTCCAGGGGAGCTTTTACGCGCTGTTAAAGCTTGGAATCGTAAGTTCCGGGGTGGGGACCTTTCGAGGGAAAGCGCATGGGACAATTACGCCAACGCGTGGTTCAGAGGGACACTCTCGAGGCACGGCTCGCAGAGCGAGCTAGAGAGTTGCGGAACGAGGCCGCAGCCCTTGCCCCGTGTGCAGCCAAGGAAGCGCTGCTAAAGCTCGCCCGATACGCAGAGACAAGTGCACACTTGAGCGGCAGGCTGTGCTCGCCGGGACTAGTGCCCAATTGAATGACGGAAACCAATCCTAGGACTGCAGGGTAAGGCCGCCTAAATTGGCGGCCTTCTTCTTTTGGTTCCGCCCGGTACTCCGAGGCTTCATAACCTACGTTGGTCGCGCCTACTTCAGCCTCTGGCTTGGCATGACTGCTTTTGCTGAGACGAGCGGCGCTGTCAGCTCTCGGCAAATTGCCCAGGATATCTGAAGTCGTGGTTGGCTCGCTTCATTCAGTAACGAACACGACGCCAACCCATGCACCTCGTCGCCAAACGACGTTGCACGAGTATGTCTTGCTAGGTGGAACGATCAGCGTGAAGTGGTCGGGAAGAGGTGCTGGCGGATCATCCGCCTTCAGCGCCGCGCCATTCTCCGTGATGTCACCAACGATACAGCACAGCGCCAAGTCACCAAACCTGATCAAGGCATTATCCAGCGATGGATTACGCACAGACTTTCGCCTGTCGGGAAAAGCAATCATTTCCGAGCCCATCAATAACCAATGCAAATTTGAACGATGCTGCGGGAGAAAGATTGCGCTTCTACTAACGATCGAGGCGCCACGACCAATTCGAAGCCGGCGACGCAGCTTTGCGCTGTGGGCCAATTGGAGCCGCAGCCGGCCAGCCCCCGCCCGTGCTCTCTCTTTCTGCAGATGCCGCCTCTTGCCGGCGATGGAGAGAATTCGACGCCCATAGCGTGCACATGCCGCGATGGGCGGGCTACCAGCCGCTGCTCCGCCGAAAAGAAACAGCCCCGATCTGGGCGATAGACCGGGGCCGTTACCGGGGCGCAAGGCTTAGGGCCTGAACTCACCCCGTCGGAGTTACACGGGGTATTGTTGTTCCAATGATGGTGCGCCAATGGCCTAATCCGCTCCTGCGAGTGACCTTACTTGGACAGCACCGACCGGGGCGCTGTCCGTATTTTCAGCCGTCGTGCTGGAGTAGTTGAAAGCTGGATTTGCGCGGGAATGTAAGGTCGCCTCACTTGGCGGCCTCTTCATTATCGCGGCCAGACGTCCGTGGCGCGGGGAGCCCTGGCTCAGTGGGAGCTGGGGCTATGGGACTTCGGAGGTTGTAGCGGTCAACCTCGACCCCTGACTTTACGTCTCTCCCTTGAATTTCGTCACCAGGATTTCGCAATTTTGCAGCGCGCTAATACCTTTGCCCCAAGAGGCGGCGTGCTGTTGAACCTCTTAGTTAGGACTAGTTCAGAATGGCAATTTGCCGCAGGCATGTGCCGATTTACCGTGTCCTCAGTCGTGCGGATTGGCGGACACCCACACCCCGGCCAAACTTATCGTGCGATAAGGGATCGCCGCTCCAGCCTAGGGAGCGACGGTCCCGCCCAATTGCGGAGCGATCAGCTCACTCGAAAACAGGTTGAATCCGGAATAGCAACGCTCACTATCGCGAAAGCAAAATGAGGCCCGCGTTGACCAATCGAGACGGCACGCTTGACCGACAAACCATCACGGGTTTTCGCGGGATTGAGACTTCCGATGACGGGCTGGCATTCAGAGTCGATGTCGACGCCGATCATGGCTCGGCAATTTGGACGATTCCCTACAAGCACGCGATCTGGTTGGCCCAGGCGATACTAGAGGTCTCGCCCGTCGCAGTCGGCAGGCAAACTGCTGGCGGCTCTGTGGAAGGAACCAATCTCGTCGGCGAGCGTCTCAACGTAGAGAGAGTTCGCGTGCTTGTGAAGGTCCGCTCCGATCATGCTGCGATCTCCGCTCAGGGCGCCTGGTCATCCGACAAAACACCGGGCACCACAATTCTGATGGTCGACAAGTCGATCGCCGCAGATTTGGTCGAGCAACTCGGAGCGTTCCTGGCATCGGTCCAGGCTCTATCCCGACCATCGTAGTCGTTCCATCTCACAATCGCGGAAATAGCGCGATCGAAGCGCGATAGCTGCCAGAGCGTATCGCGCCGGCCGCGCCGCCGCTGGCAGCACCTAACGGGCCGACATGGCAGGTCACGGTGAGAGGGCACAGTCAAAGCCGTCAGACGTCCGGCCGGAGCCGCCGGCGCCAGCCGAAAGCTGGCCGGTCACAGCTTCCCTCGGCACAGTCGCGCCGAAGGCACAAGTCGCAGGAGTGGGTAACCAGAAAGGGTCCGCACATAGGTCGAATTCCAGATATAGTACCGTCATCCGCCCGGCCGAGGCGACGGTCAGAGCCGCCCAATGGCGTGGCCGCCAGAAGGATTCGTGTGTGAGCAGGCCCGCCCGATCATGGGATTATGCGCGATCATTGCAGCAGGATCCTTGTTCTCGCATCAAGGCGCGCTTGCGGTCCACTGGCCTTGAACAAGAATGAGCATGCCTGATGCCGTCACCGATGTCAGCCTGGAGGCTCTGGAGAGCATTGCCTGGCTTGAAACCGCGTGGAAGGAGCTCGAAGCTCGGGCCACTCACTCGTTCTTCTTGTCCTGGCTCTGGATCGGCACTTGGCTACGGCATATTCCGGATGGCACGCAACCGCACGTCCTCGTAGCTCGGTCGTCAGGCAAGATCGTCGGGTTGGCGATCATCTGCCGGCGGAGAGCCTGGAGACTTGGGCCGCATGCGCGGGCACGTTGGCTGCTCAATGAATCCGGAGATACCCGTTTCGACCGGTTGTTCATCGAGTGCAATAGTATTCTTGCAGAACAACCGGCCACCATCATTCCAGCAGGTCTCGAGGCTTTGACGTCCCGCTTGCGCCGCGCGGATCAGCTGGTGCTCTCCGGAATTGATGCGGACCTCGAGTTGGCCGCTCGCCGCGCTGCGGGCAAGGCTGGGCTCGTTAGCGAGGTGAAGCAGGCTGATACGGCCTTATGGGTTGATTTCGCCAAGGCTCGCCAGCAAAAGAAGGATTACCGCGCCACGCTGGGCCGCAGTACGCGCCAGGCCGTGAGCCGTGCCATGAGGTTGTATGCCGAACGAGGTCCCCTTGAATTCCGGATCATGGAAACGACGACGGAGGCCCTGGCTGCCTTCAATTTGCTGAGCGACTTTCATCGGTCGCGATGGGGGCGCAAAGGGGCATTCGCCAATCCGGGCTTCCGTCCGTTCCACGAGGAGTTGATCGCGCGCGGAGTTCCCACAGGAGCGGTCCGCATCTCACGGACGCTGGTTGGCGATCAGACGGTCGGGGTCGTGTACAATTTCGTGCATGACGGCCGCGTCCTGAACTACCAAAGCGGCTTTCTTTACGAGAGCGATGGCCGCATTAAGCCCGGGCTCGTGAGCCACGTGCTGGCCATTGAGGATAGCATCTCACGCGGGGAAAGCGGCTACGACTTCCTGGCTGGTGGCGCTGGGCACAAGGCCCATCTCGCAAACAGCGAGTATGCCATGAAGTGGATCGCAATTGGCAGAGACGGTCCAGAACGCCACATCGAGGCGAAGCTCCGCGATGCCAAACGAACGCTGCGAACGATCGCTATGAACCTTCCAAAAAAGAAGCTGCGGCTCTTCGGGGCAGCAAACGCAAATTGAGATATTGGCCGCGGCCGCCTTCCGAACTGCCAGGCACATGGGAAGATCGCAGTCTGCTCCCGGTTCAGGCGTCCAGATCCAGCCATAGAGGCTCGTGCAGGCGCACTGGCCGCCGAGTTCGGACCGACGCTGTCGTGGAGGCCCGCGATCCCCTCAACCTGGTCCGCAGCAGCCTGAAGGTCCGGGCGGCGTCTTCGCGGCCGGAGCTGCCGACTGCTCACCTGTTATCAATGGCCTCGATGTGGACGCCTTTCACTGCCCTTCCGGATGGATCATCCATGCCCGCAAATTGCTGGGACCAGAGAAACGCGGTCGGCGTCGAACACGCGATCGAGGGACCGACGGGGACAGTTAGGCAGGCCGTCGGATTCTTGAAGATGCTGTCAAAGATGGTTCTATAGAAGTAGCCTTCTTTCGAAGTCGGCGTTTGCTTCGGAAAGCGCTTACCCGCCTCTGCGAACATCTGATCCGAGACTTTACCCTCGGCATGATTCCTCAAGCACTCGATCCAGCTGTACCCCACTCCGTCCGAAAACTGTTCCTTCTGACGCCACAAGATCTCCTGCGGCAACAGGTCGGTAAAAGCTTCCCGCAATATGCCCTTTTCGATCTTCGCACCGGGGCACATTTTTTCGGCAGGGTTTATCGACATCGCGTAATCCAGGAACTCCTTGTCCAGGAAGGGCACACGGGCTTCCACCCCCCAGGCAGCGGTTGCCTTGTTCGCGCGACAGCAGTCGTACCTGCTCAGTGCAAAGAGCTTTCGAACAGTCTCCTCGTGGAATTCTTCTGCCGATGGGGCCATGTGGAAGTAGAGATAGCCGCCAAATACCTCGTCGGCGCCTTCTCCAGACAGCACCATCTTGATGCCCATTGCCTTGATCTTGCGCGCCATAAGATACATCGGCGTGCCGGCACGAATGGTGGTGACATCGAAGGTTTCCAGATGCCGGATTACATCGGGCAACGCGTCCAATCCGTCCTGCACCGTGAAAACAACTTCATGATGGACCGTGCCGATGTGAGCCGCCACCTTTCGCGCATACTTCATGTCGGGTGAATTTTCCAAACCCACCGAGAACGAGTGTAGTCTTGGCCACCAGGCCTCCTCGGTCTCTCCAGACTCGATCCGCTTGAAGCGGTGTCGTGCTGCGAGCGCTGCGATGAGCGAGGAATCGAGCCCACCGGAAATAAGTACCCCGTAAGGCACATCGCACATCATTTGCTGTTTGACTGCGGTCTCGAGTGAAGTCCGGAGCTCGTGCAGCGACACCTTCTTGGTTGGAAATGCATGCGCCCAGTCTGGATCATACCACCTGACGAATTCGCGGGCCTTGCCGTTATAGTAATGTCCCGCCGGAAACTCCTGGATCGTCTCGCACACCGGATCAAGAGCTTTCATTTCGCTGGCGACATAAGTTACGCCGTCGCCGCTCCATCCAATATAAAGCGGCACTATGCCGATGTGGTCCCGGGCGACGAAGAAATCTCCGGTACGTTCGTCGAAGAGGGCAAACGCAAAGATGCCACTCAGCATCTTGCACAGCGCTGGTCCGTACTCGTCGTAGAGATACAGGATAATCTCGCAGTCTGATTTCGTTTTCCACGCGTGCGGCCGCTTCAGTGCATCGCGCAGAGCGACATGATTGTAGATCTCTCCGTTCACAGCCAGCGCCCGCCCCGCGGCGAGGTCGAGAAGCGGCTGGGCGCCGTGCTCTACGTCGACAATGGAAAGCCGCTCGTGCGCGAGCATTGCGCGTTCGCTGGAATAAATGCCACTCCAGTCCGGGCCACGGTGCCTAACCGTCTTTGCCATCTCCAGCGCCCGGCTGCGTGCCGATTCAAACGACTCTGTAAATTCGAATATGCCAACGAAGCCGCACAAGGTGATTAACCCTTCCGCATGCTGGCCGATCTATCCCACCACGATCAGCGCCTGCATTGAACTGAAATGCCCGACAGTGGCATTGAATTCGCTAGCTGAACAGCGCACCATCCGAAGTAACCAAAATGCGTTGAGAGGCTGCCTGGAGGTAAGCGCCGTGTTGCGCCCTCAAGCGGCAGCCAGATCGGTATACGGCGGACGATGCCGACGGACGTCCCGGTGGAGCGCGGTGGCCCCGGCCGTAGAGACTGTTGGCGGCGGATACCGCACGCCGTGTCCGCGTGTCAGGGGTGTCCGAACAGATCCAGTGATCTACGGGATGGTGGATGAGGCCCCGCCTCGATTGCCGCAGCCGAGAATGCCTGGTCGCTGGGCCGTTCAACGACGACCGCAAAGCTGTTGCCTTACGGCCTTCACGTCTGGGCGGCGATGCGCCGACCCGGATCGCGTCACCCGCGATCCGGACCTTTCCAACATCCGCATTGGGCCTGCGTGGCGCCCGGCTTAGTCCGGCGGCACAAGGCCTCGCCTAAGCAAGACGGCTTCTTACCGTTCCCGCAGCGCTTCCTGCTTGTATCTCGCCAGCGGCGAGAGCAGGTAGCTGATGATCCTGCGCGTACCGGTCTTGATCTCGACCGTCACCGCCATGCCCGGGCCGAGCTTGACCAGCTTGTCCTCCACTTGCATGTGTGTCCGGTCGAGCGAAACGCGCGCGGCATACTCCAGCTCCTGACCCTTCGGCTCGCTGCTGCTCGACGTGGCGCCCGACGGGTGGTCATTCGACCCCTGCGTCCGGTCGCGCGTAATGGCATCCGTCGATACGCTGAGCACGTCGCCATGAAGCAATCCGTAGCGCGTGAAGTTGAAGGTATCGATCTTGATCTCCGCCGCCTGCCCCGGATGGACGAATCCGATATCGCGGTTGGAGAGCATCGCCTCGATCTCGAGTTGGCTCTCGCTCGGAACCACCACTGCGAGCGCCTGAGCCGGGGTCACCACGCCGCCCACCGTATGAACGGCAAGCTGCTGCACGACGCCATCGACTGGCGCGGTCAGACGCTGGAGCTTCGTGCGCCGATCCGCCTTGATCACCTCCTGCGCCGCGCTCGCAGCCTTCTGCTCGGCCTTCGCAAGTGCGTCATAGGTCGCGCGGCGATACTCTGCGGCTGCCTTCTCCTTTGTTTCCTTCAGCAGCGCGATCGCCGCATCGGCTTCGCGCAGCCGGCTCTTCTGCAGCACAAGATCCTGCTGCATGGCGACCAGCTCCTGATACTCGGTTAGGTAGACGACCTTGGAAGCCAGTGCCTTTTCGACGAGGCCCTTGCGGATATCGACCCTCTCCTGCAGCACAGGAATGGTTGCTTCCAGCTTGGCAACACTCGCCGATGTCGTCTCCCGCTCCGCCTCCTTCTGCCCCTGCTGCCGCTCGATTTCGGAAAGCTTGGCATTTTGCTCGGCGCGCTCGCTGATCAGGAACTGGCGATGCATCTCGATCTCTGCGGCGCTTGCGTTCTGCGGAGCACGGAAGGCAGCGAGCGGATCGGCTGTAAGTGCCGCCCGCAATCGCGCTGCGTCGAGTTCTGCCGCTAGCAGATCGCTCTTCTGACGCTCCTGGTCGGCCTCTGTCATCGTCGGGTCGAGCTCGATCAGAACGTCGCCGGCCTTCACGCTCTGGCCGTCGCGGACCTTGATGGCGCGGACCACACCCGTCTCGAACGGCTGGATCAGCTTGGTGCGGCCGCCGGGCACGATCTTGCCGGTCGCCGTGGCGACGATATCAACACTGCCGAGCGTCGCCCACAACAGTGCGATGCAGAACATTGCGATGATGCTCGCTCCGATCGCGCGCCCGATCGGTGACGGCGGCGACTCGGCGATTTCGAGCGCCGCCGGCAGAAATGCGAGCTCGTACTCCCGGCGCCGAAGTTCGCGTCTCGGAAACGGGACGATGTTGCGACTAGCGGATGTCATGGATACCGGCCTGCAGGTAATGAAGATTGGCGTAACGGCCGTTGGTCTGGATCAGCTCATCATGGCTGCCGTCCTCGACGATGCGGCCATGCTCGAGCGTGATGATCCGGTCGGCATTACGTACAGTCGATAACCGGTGAGCGATAACGATCACGGTCCGGCCGGCGGAAATCCGCCTCATGTTCTGCTGGATCGCGCGCTCACTTTCGTAGTCCAGCGCGCTGGTCGCCTCGTCGAAAATCAGGATGCGCGGGTCGGTGATCAGCGCGCGCGCGATTGCGATACGCTGGCGTTGTCCGCCAGACAGGCTGCTGCCGCGCTCGCCCACGATGGTGTCGTAACCCTCGGGCAGTTCCAGGATGAAGTCGTGCGCGCCGGCCAGCATTGCCGCTTCGATGACGCGTTCCATCGACATGGTCGGGTCGGTCAGTGCGATGTTGTCCCGGATCGTGCAGTTGAACAGCACGTTTTCCTGCAACACGACGCCGATCTGGCGCCGTAGCCAGCTCAGGTCGACCATTGCGAGGTCGACGCCATCGACCAGCACGCGTCCGCTCTCCGGAACATAGAGACGCTGGATCAGCTTGGTGACAGTGCTCTTGCCCGACCCCGACGAGCCGACGATGCCGATGACCTGGCCCGGCTCGATGCTGAACGACACGTTGTGCAGCACCTCAGGGCCGTCGATGCGATAGCGGAAAGTCGCGTGCTCGAACCTCACCTGGCCGCGGATCGGCGGCAAAGCCGCGCGGGACGGAGTGAAGCTCGGCTCCGGAATGGTGTTGAGGATGTCGCCAAGACGGTCGATCGACAGACGGGCCTGGTGGAAGTCCTGCCAGACCTGTGCAAGCCGCAGCACCGGCGTGCTGACGCGCGCGGCCAGCATGTTGAACGCGACGAGTTCGCCGACGGTCAGCTCTCCGCCGATGACCAGCCGCGCGCCGAAGTAAAGGGTCGCGGCGATGACCAGCTTGTTGATCATCTGCACTGCCTGGCTCGCCGTGTTGTTCAGGCTGAGGACGCGGAAGCTGGCGGCGACATAGCCGGCGAGCTGCTCCTCCCAGCGGCGTTGCATCTGCGGCTCGACCGCCATGGCCTTCAAGGTCTCGACGCCGGTGACGCTCTCGACCAAGAAGGCTTGGTTCTCTGAGCCGCGATTGAACTTCTCATCGAGGCGCGCGCGAAACAGCGGCGCGGCTCCCGCCGAGATGCCGATGTAGAATGGGAAGGACGCGAGCACGATCCAGGTCAACGTCGTCGAGTAGTAGAACATCACCACCAGGAAGACGACCGTGAAAAGAAGGTCGATGACCAGCGTGAGCGCCGAACTCGTCAGGAACTGGCGGATATTCTCCAGCTCCCGGACGCGTGCCACCGAATCCCCGACGCGGCGCGTCTGGAAATAGGCGATCGGCAGCGCCATGAGGTGGCGGAACAGCCTGGCGCCGAGCTCGACATCGATACGGTTTGTCGTATGCGCGAACAGATAGACGCGCAGCGTCTCGAGAATGGCTTCGAACACAGTCAGCACGACAAGGCCGATGACCAGAACGTCGAGCGTGCTCATGCTTCGATGCACGAGCACCTTGTCGATCACAACCTGGAAGAACAACGGTGAGACGACGGCGAAGATCTGGAGGAAGAACGACGCCGCGAGCACCTCGGTGAGCAGGCGGCGATACTTTTGCATGGCGCCGACGAACCAGGCGATATCGAAGCGTCGCGCGAGATCGGTCAGGCTGGCGCGCCGGGCCATTAGAATGAGGCCACCATCCCAGATGGCCTCGAGCTGGGCCTGGGTAAGTGTTTCGGGGCGCGGAGACAGCGGGCGCTGAACGAGAAGCTTGCCGTCGATGAGCTTGCCGAGAATCAGGAAGCTGCCGTCGCGCAGCAGTGCAATTCCCGGCAGCGGCGTGACTGCAAGCCTGTCCCAGCTGGTCCTCTGCACCCTTGCCTTGAGCCCGAATTCCTTTGCACAGCGCAGGATTTCAGTAACGCCGAGGCGCGCCGCGCCCACCCGGTGGTGGATTTGGGCGGGGTCGGCAGCAATTCCATGGCAACGCAGCAAGATCGCAAGCGCAATGAGCCCGGATTCGTCGACGTCGTCGGGAGCGGCGCTCGCAGCCGGGGACCCGATATCCGCGGCCTCGTTCGCAACATCGCCGGAAGCGTTAAAGCGCGCCCGCAGGCCGGACGTCTTCGTCAACAAGGTATCGCGCGCCTTGGTCAAGCCGTCGCGGACAAGCATCAGCAGGCCACCGGCGTGGCGCATCAGGCCGGCGCCCAGGCCGACTGCCCGGGCGCGGATGTCGGCAATCGCATGACGTGCGCCGTGTGTGAGGCTCTGTGAGCCGGGCGAGATCAAGCCGCCATCCCAGATCGCCTCAAATTCCGCACGCGTCATCCGCCGCGGATGCGACGAGGTCGGGTGCAGCACAAGCGCTACCTGGTCCTCGATTTTTCCCAGAAGCAAGAATCCGCCGTCATGCAGCGAAGCGATTCCAGGCAGCTGGATGCCCGCCAGCCGCGGCCAATCCATTGTCGTCGCACGGACTTTGACCCCGAATTCGCGCGCGCAACGAAGCATTCCGCGGATGCCTATCCCATTGTCTCCGCAACGATCGCGGAGCTGATCGGGTTCGGTGTTCACGCCATGAAGGCGCAGGAACAGAGCCAGCGCTCGAAACCCTAGATCTGGAGTTGCGTGGGCATTTCCGTTCTGGATCGCCATTTCGTTACTCTACCCTTCGCGGCTACCGCCTGCGTTTGTGTCCTTTGCATGCACATGGAATTCCAATGACGCCTATCCGAGGATACGCGACATACGCGTGCTTGCAGCCAAAACGGCGCAAGCAGTCATCAGAGCGTTAGGGCCTCGAACCGCGAGGAGATTTCAGCGCGACGGGATATTTGAAATTGCCCCCCCGACTGGCTGAGCAGGCTGGTTAACGAGCAAAAATGGCGAAAAAACTTTCGAATTGTGATTTATGCACACGCAAGTTGTGCCCGGAAACTGACCTAAACTCAGGCGTTTTACGCTCACAACGAAGTATCGAATCGGAATTCTTACGGCGATTGTCCGTCAAACGGCGGCAGCCGGCAACCCTCCGTTGTGGATTGGTTTTTCAACCTCCCCTTCGCGGCTGCCGTCCGACCACTTTGCCGCGTGACGTCCCAAAAATTGACGGTGCCGCACCCGGGCGCAAGGTGCCCGGGTGCGGCAGAGCGTTAGTGGTGCGGCTTCGTCAGGAACGAGTTCTGCATCCAGGCGGCGCCATTCGAGATGGCTGCCGCGATCTGGCCCCCGTCGACCCGACCAGAGCCACCCGCCAGATACTGGTTCAGCAGCGCGAAGCTATGGCTCGCATGGGACCCTTTGGCCGTATCGTAATTCGCCAAAGACGTGGTCTGCGGCGCGGTAGCTGCCAGCGTGCTGCTGCCCGAGCCAAGGTGATGGTGCAGCCCATGGTCCTGGTTTGTCGTGCTCCCTGAGGTTGCGGAGGGCCGAGGATCCGTGACGGTGATGGTCTGTGGCGTCGCCGACGTCACAGCGCCCGTCACCGGGTCGGTCGCGCTCGCGGTCAGGGTGAGAGTCGCGACTGGATGAGCATTGCCCTTGTAGTACGATGTCAGGGTCAATCCGCTCGCGACCTGCGCGGAGCTCAGAGTGATGTCGCTGCCCCTGAACGTCGTGCCATCGCCGGTCGTGATCGTCTCATATTTCGGCAGGCCTTTGATGTTCAGGCTGACTTGATCGTTGGGATCGGTCGTGGACAGCGTTGTCCCCAGGTCGACATGACCGCCTCTGCCGGCGACCCATAGCGAGTTGTCCGCGACGGAGAGCACCGGCGTAGTCACCGTCGGCGTCGTCGGTGTGGTTGGCTGCGTCGGCATGATGGGCGTGTTCGAGATCTGAAGACCGGAGAATGTCTTCACCGCGCCCGAGAGATTGGCGGCAAGCCCCCCGGAATCGGTGATGCTCACGCCGCTCGCGAGATTGACCCCGGTGATGGCGAGCGCCGAGGTGTTCGTATCAGTCGACGCGACCGTCGTCTGGAAGGTGAGGGTATTTGTCCCGGAGCCACCAACATAGGTGGCGCTGGCACCATCATTGAGCGACAGCGTCGGCTTACCTGTGACGGTCACGGCCTCGCTCAAGGTGAGGGTCAACGTGACGACATCGCCGACATGCTCGGTTCCGGTCCCCGGCGAAGCGGCGACCTGTGTGACCGTCGGCGCGACATTCGGGGTGGTCGGCTGCGTCGGTGTGGTCGGCTGAGTCGACGTCGCCGCCGTCCCGGTCAACAACGTCATGTTTCGGTAATCGACGGCGACGGTCTCGGGCGCCGTCGACCGGTAGATCCCGTATTCCCAGTTGGTCGCCTGCCCATAACCCAAGGGGCCGCTGTAGTTCACGACCTGTGTCCCGTTGATCGAGACCTTCAAATAGCCGCCACCGGTGTTCGAAACGTCGGCCTGTATTTGAATGTTGTTGTAGACGCCCGTCTGGATTGGATTGGGGTCGGTCCAGAGCGTGAGCATCTGCACGTTACCGGCCCCGTTGCTCGGATCCTGACCCGGCTGGACATATCTGGCGACAACCTGCAGGTGATCGCCAACAAGCTGGATCGCGAACGGCGGTGAGGTGCCCACTCCGCTCGACCAGTCATCATTGTGCATCTGTCCGACGATGAACCAGCCATCTGCCGTATTCACAAATGACCCGTTTGGGCCATTCGGCTCCACCATGAACTGATAGTTCAGGGCGATGGGAGTGCCGCCGGGAATGTTGTTAACGCCTGAAACCTCCGAGCGATCGACAGATGAGCTATCGTACCAGGCATAATCACCCTGCTTGACTTCGAAGCGCAGAGTTTGTGGGTCCGGATTGGTCAGGCTGTAGCTTGTGCTCGCATCCTGCACTCCGTAGACGTCGCCACCGATCGAAAACCTCGTCATCGGTGTGGACGAAAATGATGTGATTGTCCCGGTCGTATCCAATTCAGGCCTCCATGGGTCAAGAGATGCTTCTCTTTGACGCTTACAAGGGAATTTACGGCCGCAGCGCGAAGGCGCGCGACATACCACGCACTCGCAACGCCTACGCCACGAGCGGATTTCCGATGCATCACAGGATCAACTGCGTGCACATTCCAATGCAGTGCGAATCGCCCATCCCCAACTGCTGAGTCGGTGGTTAATTAGGGAGTATGGCAAAAAAAGTTATTTAGCATGGCGATAGTTTGAAGCGGCCAACTCGCCGTCGCCTGCGATATGTGCTTGCCGTTGCAGCTAAATTCAGCGTGATCGTCACAGCAGGAGCAAAAAAGTTCTCCACTGATATTGCCAATGAGGCGCTCGCCATCGTGAGCGATCCCAGATTCGGCTGAATGCAGCCCTTCTTGCACATAGCCGCAGGTGACCAAGCTTGCCGATCCAAAGTGTCAGCGTCCTGCGCAGCTTTGGATTCTCTTCGGATGAGTAAGCCGTCAATTCCGAAGCTGGTGAAGGCCGAGACACGGGTCGCTCACATCAAGCAATTGACGATTGGTGACCAGATCCGAATGGTCGGGCGCTCGAGCAGCCCGCCGCAGTCAACCGCCTCTCGCACGGCAATGCTCCGCATCGTCACAGGAAAGACAGCCATGAAGGCAACGGCCAAGTAGTCCGGGCACGCATGCCGCCGGGGCCGCTTACCGGCCCGAGTGCTGAACTTCAGCAGCTCGACTCCCCCTGCTGGTTGAACGCCGCAGTTGCGACGGCGCGTGATGCGCGCGCCGTGCTCGCGAGCAAGTCGAGAGGACATGATGACGCAATCTCCAAGGATTAACCCGCTTGCCCCATTGAGGGACATCCGTGGCCACAGCATTGTTCGGAAACAAGAAGAAGCTGGCAGGGGCCATGTGCGGGATTTTGGGCTGGGCACTTCGGGGAAAGCACCGGCAAGATTACGAGACCCTTGTCCGCCTCACCAACCTCATGAAGCACAGGGGCCCCGACGGCGCAGGCTACTGGCAAGGCGACACTGCCGGCGGGCACCATCAGGTCAGCTTGGGGCATAGGCGTCTCTCGATCATCGATCTCGAGGGCGGAGCCCAGCCGATGTGGAGCGCTGATGGCTCGATCGGGCTCGTTTTCAACGGAGAGATCTATAACTACGTTGAGTTGCGCGAGGAACTCGTCTCTCTGGGACATGCTTTTCGCACGTCCTCCGATACGGAAGTGCTGATCGAAGCCTATCGGGCTTGGGGACTGGACTCGATCAGGCGGTTCCGTGGCATGTTCGCGTTCGGGCTATGGGATGCGAGGACCCAACAGCTTGTTCTCGCGCGCGACCCGTTCGGCAAGAAGCCGCTCTTCATCGCCGAGAACTCAGGCCTTTTGTTCGCGTCGGAAATCGAGCCCCTGCTCAAGTTCCCGGGCATGGATACCCGGATCGACCCGCACGCCATCGAGCATTATCTGCTCAATCGGTATGTCCCCGGCCCCAAGACGTTCTTTCAAGCCGTGCGCAAGCTTCCCCCGGGCTGCCACCTGGTGTGGCGCGAAGGACGCACAAACATCACCCGGTATTTCGTACCACCGTTGGCATCGGCAGAGCCTGACATTACGGACTTTGGCGAAGCAGTTCGGATGTTCAAGGCGACATTCGATGATGCCGTACGGATTCGCATGCGGAGTGACGTTGCGTTTGGAGCCTACTTGTCTGGCGGCATCGATTCGTCCGCGGTTGTGGCCGCCATGGTCCGCCATAGCTCTGAGCGCGTGCGCACGTTCTCGGTTGGCTTTCGTGAAGCCGGCTACTCCGAGCTCGATCACGCCCGCGCCATAGCTCGCCAATTCGACACCAATCACGAGGAGATCGTGCTGGAGCCGCACGACTTCTTGAAAAGCTGGCCGACCGCTGTGCTGCGTCGCGGCGCCCCAGCGGCCGAACCGGCCGATATTCCGGTTATGATGCTGTCGCATATGGCGGCGAGCAAGGTGAAAATGGTCCTTACTGGAGAAGGAGCAGACGAACTTCTGGGCGGCTATCCCAAGCATCGAGCCGAGTTGTGGATCGAGCTCTACCAACGACTGGTTCCGCAGACCATTCATGATCGCATCATATCACCCGCAATGCGTGCACTCCCCTACGATATGCGTCGCGCCAAGATCGTGACCACTGCAGCGGGCGAGCGGGATTGGCCGAGCCGGATGCAACTCTGGTTTGGCGGAGTTTCCCTTAACGAACGGGATCGCATTATCGGACGCCCCCTGCCCGTAACGCCGCCGGATTCCCATCCATTCTCGATGGCCGTCGGGTCGAATGTCCGGCGCACGCTGTTCTTCGATCAGACGTCGTGGCTACCCGACAACCTCCTTGAACGCGCCGACCGAATGATGATGGCGGGTTCAATTGAGGGCAGGATGCCATTCATGGACACCAGTCTCGCCAAGCTTGTGGCGCGGTTTCCGGACAATTTCCTGGTCGGTCGGAGCGGCGGCAAGTCGGTATTGCGAGCAGCGATGCAGCACACTCTTCCACCGGGGACTCTGACGCGCAAGAAAATCGGATTTCGCGTGCCAATCGAGGAGTGGTTTCGCGGTCCCCATCGCGAATTTATCTCCGATTTGTTGGTTTGCGACGGTGCACGTGTGGCATCCTTCTGCGACAGGGACGTCTTGAGGCAATTGGTCAACGAGCATCTCGCCCGCCGTCAAAACCACGAAAAGGTGCTTTGGTCGCTGGCCAACCTGGAGCTGTTCCTGCGAGCCTTCAAGCCGTCAAGTCTGGAAACTCCAGCGAGGCATTCCGTTCCGGAACCGATTTGAACGCCCTGCCGCAACCAATCCCCTTCCCTTTCAGCAAACTCCAATCGCACGTCATGTTGCCAGGAACGAGATCGAACGACCAAACGATCAATCGACCATATCGCTCGTGGTCGCGCCTTGCCATGTCGCGCGCGACCCCTTGCGCGCCACTTTCCGATAAAGGCGAAGATATGCATCGCACATCGCATCCAGTGAGAATGCCGTTTCAACGCGCCGACGTCCTGCGGCACCAAAACGATCGGCGAGCTCAGCATTGTCGAGCAGCTTGAGCACGCGATCGGTCAAGGCGCCGGCGTCATGGCTCGGCACAAGAAATCCGGTCTGGCCCTCGAGAACCAATTCGGAAGTGCCACCATCGTCTGTTGCCACAACCGGCTTACCCAATGCCATGCACTCGGTTATTGCGTTGGAAATCCCCTCCCCGTGCAATTGGCTATTGGTGGTGAGAACGCCGACGGTGAAGAGATTGGCAATGCTCTCTATGTCGTTCCGTCGCCCCAAAAGCTTCATGCGATGCGAATGTTCAGTCGGGATGCTGTCGCGCACCTGCTCCAGCGTTCCACCGCTACCGATAGCCAAAAAAGTGACGTCGTCCCTTAGACGGCAGATGCGGCATGCCATCTCGACGAAGGTTTCATAGTCCTTTCTCGGCGTAAAGTTAGCGATCATCCCGACAATGTGGGGCGTCACAATCCCCAGATTGCTGCGAAGCTCGGTCTTATCCTTCAGGTTGGAGACCCTTTCAGGACTGAACCCGTTGTAGATGCAGAGACCTTTGCGCTCGGGAATACCGTAGGCAGCCAGGCCCGCATGCGAGTTGGCAACGACAACGTCCGAAAACGGGATCGTCAGCTTGCCTCTCACGTACCCCTCAGTCCACAGCGTCATATGCGCGGGCGCATCCCGCACGAACCCATTTACGAAAGCCGTACCGCACACTTTCGCAACCGGCGCTGCATAGATGGAGCACATCGAGCCCCACGAGTGGATGATGTCTATCTTCAGGTCGGTGACCAGTTCGTACAGGCTCTTGAAAAGGCGCAAATCCTTTCTGCCTTTGCGATTGAGCTGAATGACTTGCGCGTGTTCGCGGTCAATCTCGAGGCGAACCTCGTCCTTGTCCATAACAGCGACGAATGACCTTATGTCACTGTAAACGGCAAGCCCTTTCAGCAATTCGACGATTTGTCGTTCCTTTCCTCCCGGGCCAAGACGTTCGATAACGTGCAATATGCGCATCTCAACGCCCTCGCGAGTGACCTGATTCAGTCCACCTCGCAGTGAGTGGTTTGGTGTTACATTCAACGTTGGGACCCCAACAGCATGTGAGCCGCCGACTGAATGCCGCTGATGCGCGCCTCGAATCTGGCTGTCGTATCGAATGGCCCCCCAACGCCGATACGAGGAAGCGCAAAGTGATCCGATCTGAGATCAGACAGTTGCCCATGCCGGGTCGTCACTGCGGTCGAAAAGCCG
Source organism: Bradyrhizobium sp. USDA3010 (assembly GCF_056429065.1). Classification (NCBI taxonomy): domain Bacteria; kingdom Pseudomonadati; phylum Pseudomonadota; class Alphaproteobacteria; order Hyphomicrobiales; family Nitrobacteraceae; genus Bradyrhizobium; species Bradyrhizobium sp. USDA3010. The sequence continues at coordinate 50,558 of NZ_JBWJZD010000021.1, read as the reverse complement.
ACCTCCTTTGCAAGGCCCGCTTCCCTGGGGCCGCATGCTTTGGAGTCACCGTAAGGGTAAGCAAAGTGCTGAACCGGAACCTGCAGCAACTGCTCCAGATAGCGGCGGTTATCTGCCATTTCGGCCCGTGCGGTCTCACTATCAAGGCACGATAAGGCGGCATGCGAGTCGGTGTGCCCGCCGATTGACACGAGAGGATGCCGCGCCAAGCCCTGAAGCTCGCGCTCATCCATAAAGTATGCCTCATTCAAGGCCGACAATGACAGACCTGCCTTGTCGAACGTTGGAGCAAGCGTTGCGATCCGGTGATAATCCTGATGAACCCACTCGGTTACCTCGTTCAAGCCCGCCATCTTTTCGCGTAGCCGGGGGCAATGAAATCGCCTGTCCATCGCATCGATCGTTACCGTGTCGCCAGAGCGAAACATTTCGCGCAAGCCCAGCCACCACGCCTGCAATGTCCGTTTTGGCGCACCAGTGGGAACGTAGATCGTGAAGGGCGCGTTGTATCGCTCGAGGATTGGAAGCGCGGTCGCGACATTGTCCCGGTAGCCGTCGTCAAAGGTGAGCGCCGCATAGTGGCCGCCCGCCCTGGAATCCGACGCCAATCGCTCGAGAGATGTCGCCAGACTCACAATCTCCCAGCCTTCTTGCCGTAGCCAATTGAGCGAATATTCAAAGAGGCCGACTGAAGTCCCGGTCATCAATTCCGAGCGGCCATCCTGCTGGATCTCATGGAACATCAGGATCGCCGCCCGGCCAGCAAGGATCTTGCGGACGGCCGGCATCAGGCCAGACCAACGGGCAATTTCGATTACGCTGTTCGTGAGAAGCTGCTTCACTCTAGCTCACCGTAAGAACCATGACCGCACGCCTCCGCCGGCCGAAGCGATGATCCCGGCGACGACGTTTTCTCCACGAAGCGCATTGCTATCGTCCGCTCCGTAGCAAACGCCTGCCTACCGTACTTGCCCTGAAGTTCGACAGGACGTCGGCATATACTCCGACGATTCTTTCCACGGTGAGCGCCTGGTCGTATCTCGCCACTGCCGCCCGCCCCTGAAATTCGCCGTTCAGCGACCAATCAAAGGCTTCTCGAAGGCTGCGCGCAATCGTGCCGGCGTCCGGCGGACATATCCACGTCCCAGCGATGCCATTTAGCTGTTCACGGACGTCGCCGACATTGGTCGACACCACCGGAAGATTGCACGCGAGAGCTTCCTTGATGGAGGTCGGTGACCCCTCATAATCCGAGCTGAGAAGCAGGGCGTTTGCCGCGCTGTAATACCAGGGCATATCCTCGTTCGGCACATTGGTGACCGTCATCAACTGCGCGTCGACCCCCTCTTGCACCAGTCGGTCGACTGACGCTCTGGCCAGATCATATCGCTTCTCAGGGCGTGTCGGATCGAACGGAAACAGAACGACGAATCTATCGTTGGGCCATTGCAGCCGCGCTCGCGCTTCGCTGCGGTCGTATGGCCTGAACACGTCGAGGTTGACCCCACAGGGAATCACAGTTCCGTGAATCCACTTCCGCATCTCCTCTGACACGACGATAACGGCATCGGCGAAATGCGAGACAAGCCGCGTCGACAGCCTTTCAAGGATATTCCCGAGTACATCGGTTCCGTGCAGCGTGATGACGAGCGGCGCCCGCAACCGAAGCATGGCGGGATAGGCCGAATATCCGTAGTGCGCATGGACGATGTCGTATGTCGTCACGCCAGTCATTCGCATGACATCAAAGCTGCCCTTCAGATAGTTCAGCTTCGACTGGGACCCGACAATATTGATCACGTCGACCGTATGGCCGAACCGACGCAGCTGCTCTACCTGCTGGTACACGAAGGCTCCGGACCCGGGTCGCTCCGGGCTCGGGTACATATTGGTGACACAGAGGATCCTCACGATTATTCCCTTGAGGCTTCGGCAGTGCCGCCGGCGCCGTTGAGCTTCCGTCGAATTTCCGCAGGGACGCCCGTCACGAGCGTGTTGTCCGGCACGTCCTTCGTCACCACCGCGCCGGCGCCGACGATAGCGCCAATACCGATTCTGACACCCGGCAGGAGGTTGGCTCCGACGCCGATCGCCGCGCCGCGCGCGATAGTGGGCCCGCGCATCGGCGAGCCATCGTAGCCGTTCCGGCCGATCGCGTTGTCGTTCGAAGTGCCGACGCAGCCCGATATGAATACGTCGTCCTCGATCGTCATATTGCCGGCCAGCCAGGTATGATCCTGCACACGAACGCGATCGCCAATACGCGTATTGTAATTGACCGTGACGTAACGTCCGACAACCGTCTTCGAGCCGATCCGCGATTGTTCACGGATCGAGGCGCCATCACCGATCAAGGTACCCGCGCCGAGCGAGACGTCGTAGAAAATGACCGCATGCGGTCCGATCGAACAATCGGGGCCGATATCGATCCATGCCTCAAAATGCGGAGCCCGCGACAACGCGCCGGCACCCTTGGGTACCTTCCCGATATAGGCTCCCGGGAAGATCTCGACGTTGTCCCCTATTCTCGCGCCACTCTCGATCACGACATGCGGGTGAATGACCACCCTGTTGCCGATCGTGACACCTGACCGCACCACGGCGAACTCGGCGATCGTCACGTCCGCACCGATTGCCTCGGTCTCGACCACCGCCCGTGCACTAATTCGGTTCATCGTCACACCTTCCCGCCGTCGGCGTGCATCGCGACGGGCTTCCGCTGCAGTTCCTGGTGGCTTTCGCGCTCCGCAACAGCACGCACAATCGCGGCGATACCGCGCACCTGGTCGCGCGTGAGCTCCGGGAACATGGGAAGTGACAATGATCGAGCGGCCATCGCTTCGCAGCACGGCAAATCGCCCTGCTTGTAGCCGAGATAGGCGAACGCAGGCTGGAGATGCAACGGCAACGGATAGTGGATTCCGCTCGCCACGCCGACCTCGTCGAGCCTCTTGCGCATTGCGTCCCGTTCGCCCGTGGTGATCACGTACAAGTGGTAGACGTGCGTAGATCCCGTTCGGACGAAAGGCGTCTTGATGCCCGAGTGTCCCAACTCCGCGGTGTACCACTCCGCGGCACGCCGCCGATGGTCGTTCCACTCATCCAGGCGTCGGAGCTTGACTTGGAGAACTGCGGCCTGGAGAGCATCGAGCCTGCTGTTGAACCCGACTTCGGCGTGGTTGTAATGGGTGGTTCGACCGTGGTCGCGCAACCGTTCGATCCGCTCGGCGATCGCTGCACTGTTGGTGGTGACCGCTCCTCCATCGCCATATGCACCGAGGTTCTTCCCCGGATAAAACGAAAAGCAGGCTACATCGCCGAGCGCCCCGGTTCGGATCCCCTGATACTCCGCTCCATGCGCCTGAGCCGCGTCTTCAATTACGAAGAGGCCGCGCCGTCGTGCAATGTCCTTGATTGGGCCCATGTCAGCCGGCTGACCAAACAGATGGACCGCAACGATCGCCTTCGTGCGGCTTGTCAGCGCCCGCTCGATCATCCGCGGATCGATCGTGTGGGTATCGGGATCGATATCGACGAATACCGGCTGCGCTCCCGCCGCTACGATCGCCGCGGCCGTGGCGATGAAAGTATGGGCGGTTGTAATCACCTCGTCACCATGGCCAACACCCAACGCCCGCAGCGCCAGATGAATCGCGTCCGTGCCGCTCGCCACACCGCGTGCATAGGGCACCTGGCAATAGGCGGCAAAATCTCGTTCGAACGAAGCAACTGCCTCGCCGCCGATGAACTGCGTGGATTCGAGAACGCCTCGAATCGCCTCGGCCACCTCATCCTTTAGCGTCGCATATTGTGCCTTGAGATCTACGAACGGAATTTTCATTTTTCAAACCTCACCAGATTCCATGTCCATTGCCCGAGAACCTCATCGAGCACCGTGGCCCCGCAGCACCGCGGGAACCGTTAGGGCAATCAGCTTCAGATCGGTCCACAAGGTCCAGTTCATTGCATACTCGACGTCCATCTCGAGCATCGCATCCGGACCCAGACGACCACGGCCGCGAACCTGACAAAGTCCGGTGATGCCGGGCTTCACGATATGACGTTGATGATGCCAGTCGCGAAAGTACTCGAGTTCGTAAGGTATCGCGGGCCGCGGACCGACGATGCTCATTTCGCCTCGCAATACGTTGAGCAGTTGCGGCAGCTCGTCGACACTGGTTCTCCGCAGCACCCGCCCCACGCGCGTCACGCGAGGATCATCTGTCAGCTTGTATGGGGCATCAGGGTCGTTCGAGAGAACCTCCTTCGCCCAAACCCTGCGAATAGCGTCGCGATGGACGTTTTCGTCGGCCTTGTGACGAAGCGTCCGGAACTTGAAGCAATTGAATGGCTTCTCGTCTCGTCCGACCCGGCGCTGGCAAAAGATCGCCGGCCCGGGACTGTCGAGGCGGATCGCGACCCACACCGCTACAAGGAACGGGGCCAGTAAGAGGATCGCGGTGACGCTCACAGCGATGTCAAGCACCCGCTTAACCAATTCCCGCGGGCTCGCCTTCCATCGCAAGGCTTCATCTAACGACAATTTCGGCAGCCCCGGCCGACGCGTTTCGCCGCAGAAACGCCGGTTGATGTGTTCCGTTGCCACGGTGCTCCTGGTTGAGCCGCAGACAGTCCGATGCAGCTTCGAGCGCTTCGACGACGCGCAGGCCATGCGCGCCGTTCGCAACGGGCTGCGTCCCGGTCTTGATTGCGTTGACGAAGTCGAGCAACTCGAGCTTCAGCGGCTCGCTGCTGGATAGCGCGGGGATATGAACATCGCCATGATGATAGGCCGACTGGAAGTCGGCGTATGAATCGCCGTTGATCCGCGGCCTGAAGCGCTTCTGGTAAACGCGAACCTTCTCGGAGGGCTCCACGTCGTCGAACACCAGCATCGCATCGCTGCCGACGACCGTGATCTGGCGCACCTTGACGGGGTCCAACCATGAAACATGCACATGGGCGGTCGGCCCGCTCTTGAAGCCCAACTTGGCGTAAACGACATCCTCGACATCCGGCAGAACGTGCGCGCAACCCCAAGCGCCGATGTTGTGCGCGACCTCCTCGAGCAGGAAGAAGATGATCGAGAGATCATGCGGCGCCAAGTCCCACAGGACATTGGCATCGGGCCGGTAGAGGCCAAGATTCAGGCGCCGCGAATCGATGTAGTAGAGCTCGCCGAGAGAGCCGCTTCGGATCATCTGGCGCATGACACCCACCGCCGGATGGTACTCGAACGTGTGCCCGACCATCAGCACGCGCTTCCGTTCTTCGGCTATCGCAATCAGTTCGCGGCAATGCGCGCTCGTCATGGCCAACGGCTTCTCGACGAGCGCGTGCTTTCCGGCCTGGAGCGCTGCCCGCGCCAGCTCAAAGTGCGTCACGGCGGGGGTGGCGATAATCACCCCGTCGACGGACGAGCTGTTCAGGATCGCATCGAAGTCACGCGAAACAGCGACAGAGGGATACTGTGATTTCACGTATTCCAGTCGGTCAGACCGCATGTCGGCGGCCATCGACACCCTTGCGCCGATATCGTGGCCAACACGGATATGTTTTGCGCCCCAATAGCCGCAACCGACGACGCCGAGCGATGGACCGGCCTTTGCGGTCTCAATTTCCGCGCCGCCGGTCTTGTTCTCAGTATCAATCAAGCCAGGAACGAACTTGGAATATAATTGTTTCGACATGTTTGCCACAATCACGCCAGAGGAATGCAATGGTGAAATATCAGTATCCTCACGAGCACGGTTATCTCGCCATGTTGGCTCCCTAATTGAAGGCCTTAGCGTGCGTCGAATTAGGATAGCCGGTTGGGCACGCGCGCCGCTGTAGAACACGGATTATGACCCACGCCCATCGGGGGTACCCCCGCCCTTGCGTGGGCAAACCAGGAGCTTCGCACGCAGTGCAACAGCCGGACCTGGTGCGTCCAAGAGCTTGGCACCATGTTGGAATCAATCACTTTTTTTACTTGCAACACTGGTCAGCGCGCTCGGACGGACAACAGCACGCGGTCGTCTCCGCATCACGGCCCCGCGAATGCCTCACGTCGGCAATTCGCTTGCGGCAACCCGACGCGTCGCATGGTGCCCGACGCAGCGCTCTCGCAGAATGTTACTGCCGCCAATCTAGCTTCACGCCGGCCGAGGGATTCACAAATCCCTGACTGCGAAAGGCCTGATCTGATCTCGATAGGCCTGCGGTATCGCATACCGCAGATTAGTTAGGCGGGACCACCATTGCGCATCCGTCCCATAGTGGAAACTTCGCCATCTGTCGTATAGGATTCCTCAAAAGAGGCGCACAAGCGCGAGGTCACGAACAATCTGCAGGAGGCCTGGTGGCCTTACCAACAGATGAGGCATAACCCACGGATGAAACGCCGACGCCATGGCCAAAGGCACTTCGATCGCACTCCTGCTCCGCGGTAACGCTCCATCGACCAATGATCGCAACCTGACCGAGATTCTTGATCTCTTCGAAATTCCCTGGACTGCGCTGACGGTCGACGAAGTGCGCGGGGACAGTATAGCCGCGCTAACCGCAGGTCATCAGCAATTCTCCGTCCTGACCTCCGCGGCCTGTCTCGGCGAAGTCCTACAGTGCAACAAGACTGAGGCACTTCCGACGTGGTTGGCGGCAGCCACTTCAGTTTTCGTCTATGGATTTCAAGTAACCGACCCCTGCAAGTCCCTCCTGCGCCAGATCACCGGAGATCCCGAGGCGGAAATCCGCGGCTCCGGTCAGTGTCCAACGACCGTATCAGTCACCGATTCTTTTCCGGAAATGTGCGGCCCGATGTCGGGACTGCAAATCCAACTGGAGCGGGGCGCCGATACCACGCTCGTCGTCCGCAATAGCAACCTTCGGAGCATCGTCGAAGTCCGCGAGGGACATCTGTTCGCCGAATTCACTTATTCCGGCGTCCGCTTTTTTGCTGACTCGTCACTGACGATCGTGGACGTTCGCCAACGCGCAGCAAGCTACTTTGATGTGAAGAAGTGTTTCGCCGGCGCGGTGCCGATCGTGATGTATCTGAAGTGGGCGTTCCGCGACGTTTGCTTGACGAGCGTTGAAGCAAGCGCTTGCCTGATCATTGACGATCCACCCTTGTGGCCGCGGTACGGTCTCCTCGATTTTGATGACCTGTTGCAGCTTGCGGACAAGCTGACATTCGCAACGACCATTGCCTTCATTCCGTGGAACTGGAGACGAACAAACCGCGGCACGGTTGCCGCCTTTCGAGAAAGCAGCGGGAAATTGTCCGTCTGCGTACACGGCTGCGATCACACAGGAGGTGAGTTCGCAGCCCGCTCACCTGAGCTGCTCGACAGAAAGCTGAAAACCGCCAGAACGCGGATGCAGGCCCTTCGCCAGAACACCGCGCTTGACCACGAAAACGTGATGGTTTTCCCGCAAGGGGCATTCTCGCCCGAGGCCGCCTCGGCGCTCAAGCGAAACGGCTTCATCGCGGCCGTCAACACCGAGGTCGCACCCGCCAATGATGCGCTGAACGAAACGACACTCGCTGATCTCTGGAGTGTCGCCATTGTCCGGTATGGGAGCTTCCCGATCTTTACCCGGCGATACATTGACCACGGCATCGAAAACTTCGCGTTTGACGGACTCCTCGGCAAGCCGTGCTTCATTGCCGGACATCACGACCTTCTCCGCGGCCGGGGTAGCGAACTGGCGACATTTCTCCGGCTTCTCGCATCCTTGCAGTGGAAACTCTGCTGGCGACCTCTCGAGCACGCCGTTCGCCGCAGCTACGGCATTCGATCCGACGGCGAAACAATCCTGGTAAGGATGCTTGCCGAGCGGCTTCTCTTCGAGAACGGCGGGCCCACGACACGACGAATTTGCGTCATGAAGCGCGAGCCGCAGGCCGCTTCCTTAAAGGGTATTGAAGTCAACCAAGACATGGTCGCGTACGAATACACGGACGGACATGTTCGAGTGATGGTCGATGTCCCGCCGGGCGGCGCGGCAGATATACGGTGCATCTATCGCGAACAGTTGCATGGTTCGCCCGCCTCGGAATCGATCCGATACCGGTTCGGGGTGGCCATCCGGCGATATCTATCGGAACTTCGTGACAATTACGGTCACCTGCTTCGTTCTCGGGCGTAGCCGCAGACGAAACAAAGCGACGCGATCAAGCCGCTTCGGGCCCAGACACATTGCCTCTATCGCGAGGCTTCGAGCGTGGGCGCCCCCCCCGCAGCTCGCTCCTCCAACTTGTCAGCCTCCCGGCAGCGGCTACCACGTGTTTCCAAAGGCGGCTGAAGTGGACACCGTCTCGAGCATTCGATCTCCTGCTTCTAGCGCCGTTTAAGTCCGCCTTCGCCTGCCGAAACCGGAATAGGTAGCCCGAAAAAGTTCAGGCTCCGCAAGCCTGAACGAATACAATCGGGCTGCACTTTCGAAGGCGTTGCGCTCTCAGAATACCTGCCCGAAGACTGTCTCTGAATGAAGCCGTCGACCTTGCAGACAACCCCTAAACAGCCGCCAGCGTTGCCGGCGCAACCTGATGCGCGTGATGGATCCAGATGAAAATAGCGGTGTTCGGACTCGGTTACGTAGGCATGACGGCAGCGGCTTGCCTCGCAAGGCAAGGGCACGAAGTCATCGGCGTCGACATCAGCGATGAAAAAGTCGCGATCGTCAATGCGGGCAGATCTCCAATTACGGAACCCGGCCTCGATCAACTTGTCGAATCCGCCGTCCGAAAGCGCCTGCTGAGCGCAACCAAGGACGCGAGCGGGCATCTCGACGACTGCACGTTGGCAATCGTGTGCGTAGGAACACCCAGCGCGCCGGACGGATCTCACAACATGAGCTTCGTCGCTGAAGTTTCCCATCAGATCGCAGACCTCATCGGCCCCACTCGCACGACAGCGCTAACTGTCGTATTTCGTTCCACGATGCGGCCCGGCACCATCGAGGATCTGGTTCTCCCGATTTTCGAAAGCGCATTGAACGGCAGGATGGAGCTCGTCGACGTCGTCTATAATCCCGAGTTCTTGCGCGAGTCGGTAGCGATCGAAGACTTCTTCAATCCGCCGAAGATCGTGGTCGGAACAAAGGACGGGGAACGGTGCCCGGTCCTTGACGAGTTGAACGCGGGCATCGCGGTGCCCGTCTTCTACACCACCTATCGTACGGCGGAGATGACCAAATTCGTCGACAACTCGTTCCACGCACTGAAGATTGCCTTTGCCAACGAAGTCGGTCGCGTTTGCGACAAGCTCGGCATTAGCGCGACAACCGTGCACAAGATTTTCGTTTCCGACACCAAGCTCAACATCTCACCCTACTATTTGAGGCCGGGCGGCGCATTCGGCGGTTCCTGCCTGCCCAAGGACGTTCGTGCGCTCCAATACATCGCAAGCGATGTCGGGGCGCATACCTGGCTCGTGGATTCGGTGCTCAGATCCAACGACGAGCACAAGAATTTCCTGTTTGAGAATTGCCTGAAGGCAGTCCCGCCCGGCGGACGGGTACTCATGCTGGGGCTTGCCTTCAAGGAGAACAGCGACGATCTTCGCGAAAGTCCCAATATCGACCTGGCTCGCAAATTCCTCCGTTTGCACATCGGCCTGTCGATCTACGATCCACACGTCGAGCCGTCGAAACTGCTGGGGCAGAACCTTGGCTATGCCTTCGCCAATTTGCCCGCCCTTCGCAAGTTGCTGATCGCAAAGTCCGCCGCCGAGTCGGAGCTATTCGACCTTGTCATCGATACCCGAGGGTGGGCGAAGCAAATGGCGCTGAACGCAAAACGGGTAATTGATGTCAACACTCTCTCATGACGACACCGTTGTGCGCAAATCCGGGCAAGCGGGCGTCGGCTCGGTTCGTGGCCGGGTCCTGATTATCGTCGAGAATCTTCCAGTTCCGTTCGACGGTCGGGTGTGGTCGGAAGCGACGACGTTGGCGCGGCATGGCTACGAGGTGTCTGTGATCTGTCCCAAGGGACCAGGCGCAACGGACTCATTCGAGATGCTCGAGGGAGTAGCAGTCTATCGCCATTGGATGCCTGCGGAAGGTCGCGGGTTGCTGGGTTATGCAATAGAGTACAGCGTGGCGCTGTTCTGGGAATTCGTGTTGAGCGTGAAAGTTCTGGCGACACGCGGATTTGACGTAATCCACGCGTGTAATCCGCCCGATCTGATTTTCCTGGTCGGTGCGTTTCATAAATTTCTGTTCGGGAAATCTTTTGTCTTCGATCAGCATGACGTCAATCCGGAGCTCTACGAGGCGAAATTCGGACGTCGTGGCCTTCTTTGGCGCGTCATGGTTCTGCTCGAACGCGTCACATTCGCCTTGTCGGACGTATCGATTGCGACCAACCAGTCCTATCGCGCCATTGCGATTGATCGGGGCCGAATGCGCCCGGATCGTGTGTTCGTTGTGCGCTCCGCTCCGAATGTGTCCCGCGTTCGCTCGCTTCCACCGGACCCCGCCTGGAAAAAGGGACGACAGTATCTCGTCGGATATGTCGGTCTTATCGCGAGACAGGAGGGGCTCGACCTGTTGCTGGATTCAATCAAGCACATCCGCAGCACACGGAACCGCGATGATATCCAGTTCGTGATCGTCGGAGGCGGACGGGAATTGGAGGACCTCAAGAAGCTTGCGATGGCGCTCGAACTGGATGACGTGGTCACATTCACCGGCCGTGTCGATGACGACACCCTATTCACGATTCTGTCGACGGCGGACGTCTGTGTAAATCCGGACCGCCCCAGTTCGATGAACGACATGTCGACGATGCACAAGATCATGGAGTACATGGCGCTGGGCAAGCCCATCGTCCAATTTGACCTCACAGAAGGCCGCTTTTCGGCGGGAGATGCATCGTTGTACGTGCAGAATGCGGACACCGCCGAGTTCGGCGATAAAATACTGGAGCTCTTGGAAGATCCGGCGAGGCGCGAAGCTATGGGCGCATTCGGTCAGAAGAGAATCAATGGCGAACTCGCCTGGCATCATGCATCGACGAAGCTCTTGGCGGCCTATGAAAAAGTGTTCAAGCTAAGGGATGAATGAGGACAGGAACCTGTTCTTTTGCATGTCAGCAGAGGTTCCCGTTGCAGAAAGCCCATCAGCGCAGACCACCAGACTGCGGCAGACCCGGCCATTGACCGTACGCAATGCGCTGCCAGTTCATGGCTACTGATCCCAAGCGGCTCAGCGTTGCACGCCTAATCCGCCAATCGAGAACGCCAGGCGGATCATCGTGCACTGAACAAAAGCCCAGCGGCAGATCGTTTTGCTTCATCGCGGCCGCATCCATCGGACCAGGGAAGCGGTGCCGCCGGCGACGCCGCGCACCCTGGGTCACGGTCGCTCTGACGATACAGGCGTCAGCGATCCGGTCGTTATCATCAGGTTTCGGTAGTTGACGGCAACGGTCTCGGGCGCCGACGACCGATAGATTCCGAATTCCCAATTGGTGCCGACCCCAAAGCCCAGCGGCCCGCTGTAATTCACCACCGGTGCCCCATCGATCCAGACCTTCAGGTAGCCGGTCGTGTCGTTCGAGAATTGGGCCTGCACTTTCACGTCGTGATACTTGTCGGTCACGATCGGGTTGGGGTCGGTCCAGAGTGTCTTGGTGACGACGAAGCCTGCGCCGTTGCTCGGGTTCTTGCCCGGCGGGCAGTAGCGCACAAGCACCTGAAGGTGATCGCCCTGCATGTTCAGCGCGACCGGAGGCGAGGTTCCGACGCCCGAGGCGTCATCGTCGTTGTGCCACTGTCCGACGATGAACCAGCCCGTCGCGCTGTTGACGAGCGCCCCGTTGCTGCCGTTCGCCTCCACCATGAACTGATAGCTGAGCGTGATGGGCGTGGCGGCGGGATAGGTCACCGTGGAATTGATCTCGGAACGATCCACGGACGAGCTGTCGTACCACGCATGGTCGCCCTTGCGGACCTCGAAGCGCAGGGTTTGGGGATCGGGATTGGTCAGACTATAGCCCTGGTCTGCAACGTGAACGCCGTAGCTAACGTCGCCGATCCGAAAGCGGGTTCGCGGCTTACCGGAGAATGATGTGACCGACGAAACAGCCGTTCCGCTGGTTGCTGTATTCCCATCGGTGCCAGCAGCATTGTAGGCCCCGGCGGACGGGCCCTCAGCCAACAGCGTTCTCCGACCACCCGCATTGGCAATGCTCGATGTCGATCCATTGGAGGTTTCCGCCACGCTCCCAGCCAGCGCGAAGATGAGGGGTAAAACTACTCTCATTGCCATCCTTGTTCGGTCCCGCGACCGTCGCAAAATGCGCAGTCACACCAAGGGTAACCCATTCAAATCTCGATGCAATTTATCGAGGGGCTCAATCGGGGGAAAATAAGGACTACCGCCAGGGATCAGCTCCTGGAATGCATCATCGGTTGCGTCGCGATGCGGAGCCTTGCGGCCGGCGCGGCTGCCTCGCCGGCGGTTCACGCCACCAGAGCGTCGATGGCGGTCGTGCCGATCGGACCCTTGTCTCGCTTGTCGACGCCGGACGCAAAATCAACGGGCGAATCCGATCAAGCGCCTCACCACGCGCGCCCCGCGTTGCTCGTCGCCGGTCTCGATGGACAACGACCGAGCGGCTCAGTGCATAACAGCTGCACCCGAGTGCCTCGACCTAGCGACAAGGGGTGTTAAAGCCGACATCAACTCGTGGGTCTTCACCATCGGGGAGTGATTTGCCTTGACATAGATCTGGCATCGCCGACTGAGTGCGTCGTACTCACCCGCATCCATGTTCCAAATCTCACTCACGGATCTTGAAAGCGCCAACTCGTCTTCAACTGAAGCGCCGAGAACATGACGTTCGACAATCGCATCCGGATCAACATGCCGGCGCGTCACGATGGGTGCGCCGACGGCCAGCGCCTCCAGAAATGCATTTGAGAAGCCTTCGAAATCCGACGTACAGAGAAGCATTGTCGCTTCCGATAGAAATTTCTGAACGTCCGCCCGCCGCACATAGCCGACCAGTTCCACGTTTGACAACTGACGCAAGCCATTCAAGGCGTCCAGCGTCGATTGATCGGTATTGGGCGACGTCATCCCCGCCACGCGAAACTTGACGGCCGGCAATGCCTGGGCAATCCGAAACAGCAAGGGCAGATTTTTCGGATAGCGGAAGACACCGAGCCAGGCAACGTATCCGCGTTTTGCGCGCGGCAAAGGAGCGGCCGCGTCCTCTGCTATCGCAAAAGGATTATGCAGAACGTGGATTGGCTTGTCCGGAAAAAGCGCGGCCAACTTTCCGCGCTGATACTCATTCTGACAGAGAAACCCGGCGGTGCGATGCCGGGCCCACGAATAGGATATCCATTCATGGGATGGCAGAAGCTCTTTGCATCGCTCATCGACATCTATGTCACTCACAACGCGATAGACGAATGGAACCTTCAGCTGATCGGCGACGAACGCCATGATGGCGGTGTGTATTCCACATACTCCCTGGATCATAATATCCGGGCGATAGCCGCGGGCGGCCGCCAATACTTTCGGAATGTACGAATAGAAATACTTCGCGACCCGAATACCACGCGCGGGATCGTAGGTCTCTATGAGTTTGATTTGCTGTCCCGAACCTACGTGCTCCAGCGCACCCTTCCAGGTGAGAACGGCGGTTTCGTGTCCGGCATTCTCAAGCGCACGAAGCCACACCGCGAGCTCGATCGCCCACCCGCCGATCGGGTAGTTCTCATCCTTCATCAGATAAGGGATGGAAAAATCCATCGAGAGAATACGCACCCGACACCTCGTTCCTAATAGGACCGCACCATCAAAAGAAGCTCTGCAACGCTCTGCCCGCGAACTCGAGGTGTACGGCTTCTCGGTTCGTGTAGCGAAAGAGCAAGCCTTGCCTTCATCGAGAAGCTCGATCGTCCCGCGTCAAGCCGACAGTACGATACTCTCAATCTCACTCCCCTCCCGAAGCTTGGCCACCGTCTCAAATCTGTTTGCGCCATCAAGCCGGAAGAGCGTGCCGTGATTGGTGCCGTTCGCAAGCGTTCGATTCACGATGAGGAACGAACCGGCACCGACCAGGCGATCCCTCAGGTTGCCGACCGCGCCACGCAACTGCGCTTCGTTGAAATAGCCATGATTGAGCAGATTCGACACGCGGATTGCGTTGAACCGGCCGCGCAGGTGAGCAGGGTTAGGCGCCAGAATGTCATCCTCGGCAAAGCTCAACCGAGCGTCGTCGCGGGCATGCGGGTTCACCAGAAGTACATCCTTCCCCCCTTCCCGCATGTTCGTCAGGGGCAGCAGCACGCCTGCAAGTGTGTTCAGCGCGGCGACCACGAATCCGGTCCCCTTGAGAAAATCTCGGGGACCATTCAGGTACCAGCGCACCGGACGGTCGGCAACGATGTGCTGAAGCACCTTGCCATCGCGATCGAGAAGGACCTCATATCCTGGCAACAGGCGCACGAGGCTCCCGCGCATGCACAGATCTGTCGCCAGGATCTTCGCCTCGATGCCAGCGCGCGTCAGGGCATCCGCCCATTCGACTGAGGAAATCCCTGATGATACGCCGACGTCCATGATCTGGCTCGGCTGGCTGCCGAGTTTCTTCCACTCATCGATAACGAGCCTATTGAGATCGTCGAGGCGATGATGATCGGTGGTCTTATAGGTACCGTTCCGCAGGCGGATTGAGGCAAAGAACGCCGCCTCCTGTGTTTGCGTAAACGCATCGCCTTCAGTCAGGAAATTCCTTGCATTCAAAACCACGCCGCCCCCAAAACCTCCGGAGAAGCGCATCAGGACCGTCATATACTGCACCCTCTGCTCGGCTCGTCTCTCGGGTTCGCTCGAACTCTATCGCCTGAAGGCACACTGCTCCTGGTGCGCCCTGCTCCTCTCACAAGCATAATCTTTTGGGTCGATACGCGGCTCGACCCTTTCGGATTACCCATTCTCGATCACAGGAAAAGCCGGGCCAGCCGGCTCGGATTGTGCGCCGACCAAGGAGAGCTCTGCAGTCGTCTGGAAGGGATTTGTCTCGCTGCAGATTGCAGGCGCGTGCGGCGGCGGATTGCACCGGCGGAGGCGGCGGTTTCAACGGTTGACGACGTCCCTACCGGAACTGCCGTCGTCTTGCTAGAAATGCTCGCATGGTCCAATTCACTGGCCGCCCGCGGAGCTCCATGTCGATGTTTCTCAACGTCGGCCGCATCGCCTTGCTCGCCATCATAGGAAGCATCGCAACCCTCCAGGCTTCGCTTGCACAGGACGGCGCGCTCGCAGGCAGCAACGGCGACTTCGAACAGCGCATGCAACGCATCGTGAATGGACTGCGGGCTGACACCGCAGCCGCACCTCCGATGAAGCTTGCTGATAGGATGAACGAACTGCACGTTCCCGGCGTCAGCATTGCGGTGGTGCGCGGCGGCGTAATCCAGGCTCGCGGCTTCGGATACGCGAGCATCGGTGGTCCGCCTGTAACGCCTGACACTTTATTCCAGGCAGCATCGATCAGCAAACCGGTTACTGCTGTAGCGGCGCTCGCATTGGTTCAGGCCGCCAAGCTCGATCTCGATGGCGACGTCAACCTATCCCTCAAGACCTGGAAGCTCCCTGCTAACTCGTTCACCGATCAATCGAAGGTTACCCTTCGAAGACTGCTGAATCATTCGGCTGGTATAACCGTTCCCTATTTTCCTGGATATCCCGCAGGTGCCCCCATTCCGTCACTGGGCGACGTTCTCAATGGCGCGTCGCCGTTGTGTCGTGACCTAACCCGGTTCCAGCCTTCAGCGCATGATTGGTTTGCACTATGCGGTTCTGCAAATACCGCGCCTGTCGTTGTCGATCATGAGCCCGGCACACGGTTCGAGTACTCCAGCGGCGGCTATACCATTGTGCAGCAACTGCTCATCGACGTGACTGGCAAACCGTTTCCGAAATTGCTTGATGAGGTCGTCCTCAAGCCGTTCGGGATGACCCACAGCAGTTTCCTACAGCCGCTGCCCAAAAGTGACGCTCCAATGGCCGCAACACCCTACCGAGCGACCGGAGAGCCCGTGCCGGGCGGTCCGCATGTCTATCCCGAGTTGGCTGCCGCAGGTTTGTGGACGACACCTACTGACGTTGCACATTTTGCGCTGGGTGTGGTCCGCGCCTGGACCGGTCGGGATGCTTCCGTGCTGTCGCAGGCTACGGCTCTCCAGATGCTCACACCCGGCCTTGGCAACTACGGACTTGGTCCGATTGTACTGGGGGTCGCGCCGGATCGACGAATTCTACATGCCGGCGTCAACGACGGGTTCGTCAGCGTGATGACGATGTTCGAAAATGGAGATGGCGCTGTTATCATGACGAACGGGGATCAAGGCGGAGAGTTGGCCAACGAAATCATGCGCGGTATCGCAACCGAATACGATTGGCCAGATGGCCAGCCGAAGGCCCACTGACGAGTGAACGTCCCGCCGTGGCGCCTCTCCTGATCACGCCCGGCCTTCGTCGATCGCGCCTGGGAGGAGCATCCACCAGGATCCGGATGAGGGCTGCCCCTCTCTCGATGGCCGTCGCGTCCTCGCGCTGATATTCAGGCAACCGCGCAATGCGGGTCACCTTCCATCACGCCCCGAGAACTCCCCATTCTCTCCGAACCTCAGCCAGTGTTCGATAGTATCCGGTCACAAACAACATCGCCACATAACACACCAGAACCGCAGCCGGACCAACCAGCGCGGCGACCGGAACCGGCGCCTGCAGCAGATCAAACGAAAGCCGGACCAGCACTGCCGCCAACACCGACGCGATCAGAATTAGTCCAAGGTTCTTCCAATCCTGCAACCTTGCGATCGGAATGCTCATCACCTTTGAAAGTCTTCTGAGAAACAAGATATACACAACGAACGTTGTGAGTACCGACCCGATCGCCGCCCCCGGCAAGCCGTAGTACCAGACGCCGGCCAGGCTTGTTAACACGGCAAACGGAAGGATCGCAGCTTCATAACGCATGTTGGCCGAACCCTGTCCAAATACATTGAGCAGGGTGGTAATCTCGGTCGAGATCAACGTTTGAATCAGGTAAATGCGCAGTACCGGAGCGCCACTCACGTACTCCTTCGTGAACAGAAACTGAATGACTTCTTCCGCAAAGACGAACAATGCCGCGATGGCGGGGAACATGACCGCACTAATGATAACGTTGCCCTGATTGTTCAGCCGCAACAGTTCTTCGTGGCGGCCCAACGAATGGAAATGACTCATCTTCGGCAGGAGCAAGTTCCCCAGCCCGCCTCTCAAGACTTCGAACGGCATCAAGAGCATGGTTGCAATTGAAAAAATGCCGAACATGCCCGACGAGAACATCGTCGCGACAATCCACAGTTCTGCCTGTTTCCGTACACTCCACAGCAAGCCGGCCACACCGAAAGGAAGAGCGTAGCGAAGCTGCTCGCGAAACTGCTCCTTCTCAATTGGGAACAATCGAATGCCGCAATAGCGTGCAATGAAGACGGCCAAAAGTACTACGCGCACGCTGGCTGCAATCAACGCCGCGATTAGCACCTCTTCAAATCGATGAAAAACGACGGCTGCGGAAATTATCAGCGCGGCTCGCAGCACGGACGAAGCCAGGATTGCTTGCGCTTGCCAACGAATTCGCCCCACGGCGTTGGGTAACACATCCAGCAATAAGCCCAGATTCCACACGAACAGGAACATCGCCAGCAACAACCCGTGGTCGTGCAGCAGATCCTTCATGCCCGATGGAAGGACAGGACGAAAGGCAAAAACCAGAAGCACCGCAACCGTCGTTGCGGCGAGCAGGAATAAGACCGTCTGCCCGACGTAGACCCGCCGCCCCTCCGCATCCAGCCGGACAAAGAAGAAAAGCAAGCTCCGGGGCATGTTGAAGGAGAACAGCAGGGCCACCGTGGTTACGAGTAGCCAGAACAGCCGATATTCGCCAAACGCCGTGGCGCCGATCGTTCGCACCAGAACGATCGGCGTCAACAACATGATGACCTGCTCGGTGTATTGTGCAGCCGAGAGTGCAATTCCTTGACGCAATATGGATGCCATTGGTCAGCGACCTCGCGACGGCGTCGGCGACCAAAGGCGCGAATCGGGGTCGCCGCACCGTCCAGGAAAGCGATCAGAACTCCCTGATGGACTTCCAGACACACGGGACGGAACGACAATCGCACGAAGCGAACAACGATTTGATGGCAGTTGGATCACTCTTGCCTCACCTTTCTCGAGCCACTCCTCGTCAACCTCGTAGGATCGATCGATGCATCATCCTGTCAGACCACGGGCGTCAAGCCGAAGGCCGCCACGACCGAACCTCTCGCGGCACTCACACCGAGGCCAGGAGTGCATCCATGTCGCGAGCGACCCTTTTCCAGGTGTAGTGCTCCAGCATGATTTTTCGAGCACTCTGGATCATGGAATACCGAAGTCTTTCGTCTTCGATGAGCAGCTTGATCGCAGCCGCAACCTTCTCGGGCTCGTCAGCTCGCAGATAATCGACGCCTTCTCGCGCCATGCCAAGCGCTTCGATGCCTACTCCCGTTGAAACCACGGCCAGCCCCATGGCAAACGCCTCAAGTACCTTGTTCTTTAATCCGCTGCCAATTCGCATTGGGTTTACCATTATCGGATACTCAGCGAGCACCGGGCAGATGTCGTCGACGAATCCAGTAAGGCGAATGCCGTCGTCTCGCTTTGCTTCCTCCAGAAGCCAACTCTCCGCATCCTTGCCCACCACGCACCACTCAATTCCGGCCGGAGCCAAGTACGGTCGATAGACGTACTGGTAAAAGAACCGAACCGCATCGCTGTTTGGTTTGAAGGCAAGGTTGCCCCAAAATGCCACTCCCCTCCGCTTGGCGACACGCGCATTTGCGTCAAATGCGTCCATCAGGTCGGGCGAGACTCCGTTCGGTACCGTGCTGACGTTCGCAGTTCTGCCAGACAGCCTGCAAACAGTATCAGAATCGGCATCGTTGACTGTTGTGACGTGGTTGAACCAAAGCGGCAAACACGCCTCCGCCCTTGCGCGGCGCGCGAGCATCAGGCGCGCGTCGAGACGCGTTCTCAGCTGCGCGGGCCACGGCGGAAAGAACTGTATTTGTCTGGTCAGCGTTAGAACTTCACTGTCGATGAGATCAAAGAGTATCTTCTTATCGCTCGAAAACGGTCGGACGAACTCTGCAAGCACGAGGCAGAAGACAATCATGTGATCGATACTGTTCTCTTCGCAGAAGCCAGCTATCGCTTTGGTAACCGTTGAAAAGTGATCCGGATAGGAGAGCGAGAAATAGTCGGAATCATTTCGACGGAAGTGCCTCTTCAATGACGGCCTGTGAGCCGGAAACTTCGGCGTTTCCGCAATCTTTTTGAAGACATCGGACAAGCCAACTAGGCCGTCGCCAGGTTGATCTGTTGAACCGAGGTTGACCGTCAAAAGGTACAGTTCATGCCGCTTCGCCAATTCGCGGCACATGTGCCACACGCGGAGGTCATGCCCGTTGGTCAGGCTTGCGAGCGGCTTATGCGTTACAATCAGGATGCGCGTCACGACAATTCGTTTGTTTTCGACTGCGGTAGAGCAGCATCAGGCACAGCATGATGCGACTAGCCCTTGGCCTCGGCCCCTTCGTCTATCCAGTGGAGCCGAGCTTCCCAAGTCGATTTGAACTCATTTGGCCCTCCGGCGCAACGGCGGGTGGCACTCCTGATGGCGCGCTGCGTGTCGCTGCGTCGCTCTTCGTGAGTAGTACCTTGGCACCGAAGAGCTGCGACGCGCGCCTGGCTTCCCCCTCGCGCACACGCCGTGTCGTGCCCGCGAGGGGAATCGGGACACCGGTGCGATCTCTACTGCGGCAGCGGACATTCATCGGGAATAATGAAGAAATTCCCTGTGAAGTTCTTGAGGCCAGATCCGGCAGGCTCGAGCATGCCATGCTCATAGCCGTACATACGGTAGCGCTCGCGTTCGAACATTGCACGGATCTCGTTGCGGTTCTCCGGCTTCCATATCTCGCAGAAGATGAGCGGACGGCAGCGCCTTATCAGTTCCATACCTCCTTTCAGCACCTCGGCTTCGAACTCCTCGACATCGATCTTGATCGCGTGCACGTCCGTGCGTGTCTTGAGGTCCGGAACATCGTCGAGCGTCTCGATCTTGATCTGGAAGCGGATGCCTTCCTTGTATTCGGAGTGCCCGTCGTCGACCTGGCACAGGGCGTGTCGCTTAATGCCGCCTATCACGGGCATGATCATCGGAAGCGCTGCGGCCTGACGGCCCAGGCCGCATTCATGAACCGTCACGTTCGCGAGCGTATGCTGGGCGACCACGCGCGTCAGGCTCCTGAAGTTCTCGGGCCCCGGCTCGAACGCATGGACTCGGGAGCCGGGCTTCGTGGCCGCCAGGAAATAGGCGGTCACTCCGATATTGGCGCCGATGTCGAGGATCACGCCGTCGTTCGGCACCATGTTAAGAAAGTACAGAAAGTCGGCTTCATAACGAAACGCCTTTATCGTAGCGATACGCGCTTGAGCGACGAAGAAGAGATAGTTGTCAAATCCGAGAGCGCCGATGAGCAGGCGCTGCGTGAGACGCTTGAGCGGGCCAATCATTGGAGCGCTCCCTGCGAGGCACAACGACAAATCGTTCCGGCCGGCTTGGGGCATATTCTGTACCGCCGGACCAGGCCCCAGATTTCGATCGGGCTTTTGCGAACCACTATCTCTTGCCCGAACAGCGTCATGCTGGAATGCACCACAATTGAAACGATGCGAAGTGAAATGCCACCATTAAGCGGGCTCGATTGCTTCGTTGCAAGGAGGTCACTCCGTTCAGAGACGGAGAACTGGAGTTACCTCCACCGGCTTGTCGTTGCGTTTGCGGCGCCCGCGTCACCCGCATCAAGCGGGGCGCGGCTCATGCTGAGGTCTGGCGCGCGAAGACAGGCGTGCCAGGTTGACCATCATCGCGATGAGAAGGAACAGGTACATGTTCTCGAACGATGGAAATACCTCTCGCTCTGTAAACATGCTTATTCCATAGCCGACGATGCAGGCAAACAAGGCCCAATACAGGTCGCTATGCAACCGTCGGCCGACACGCCACGCGGTTGATACCCCGACGCACATAAGAACGAGAAGAATGCCGGTCGCGATCGCCCCACAGTCGAGAAAGAAATCGATGATTGCGTTGTGTGCATGAGTGGCCTGTATAAGCGTTCCCGTGTACCAAGCTTCGCTGGTTATGATTCCGGACCGACCCGCGCCGAACAGAAACAGGCCGAGATCACTCGTCCATTCATTGAGCAGCGGGATCCAGATGAAATCTACACGGCCAGTAAGCAATTCATCGGCCGACACGTCCGAAGTCCCGTCGAAACCAATGGAAAGGATGGCGTCCATAGTTGGCGCGATCCAGAGAACGGATGCGATGGCCACCATCGCGGCGCCGGCAGCCAGGACAGCGAATTTACGCTTGTAAATCAGAAGCAGAACATAGGAGCCCGCGACGGTTAGAAGCGCGCTGCGCGATGAGAGTAGAAGGAGCCCCAAAAGCGACAAGGCGACGGGAACTATCCAGAGTGAACTACGAGTAAGTGCCTTGTACAGCAACAAAGGCGCCGTGCAGATGTATATCGTGCCCATCGTATTGTAATGGATGCCGAAGTAGGCTTCACACAAATCGTTAACGGCTGCCCGCCCTGAAAGTGCGGCCGACGGATTCATGAGAGCGACGAAGATGAAGCTGGCCGACAGGAGTAGAATCGAAACGCAGATTGCGTTGACGACTGTCTCAATCTCCGAAAATGAGCGACATCGCTTCAGAATGAACAGAAACGGCACTATGTAGAACGCCGGAACCATGCCGTATGACATGATGTAATCCAGATAAGACTCTGGAAATACATCCGGGAGCCGCTCGTGAAGCAGAGGGGCATTAGCGATTGATCTAGCGAAAGCAATGGCAAAGGTTACGAAATAGAGTAGGAGAACGCGGATGGACGTCCGTTCAATTTTGTCGGTCGCTGATAAGAGCGAAACTCGGAATAACAAATAGACCAGGACTCCCGCCGACAACAGGTTGAAGGGCTTGCAGCCCTGGATGCCGAGTAGGTTCGTATTGACAAACGGCACTCGCTGAAAGGGCAGTATGAAAACGATCGCCAGAAAGAGCCATTTTGCACTTTGGCCGAGCGAATACGCAGACGCGCGATGATAGGGAGTTCCGCCACCATACCTTAGCGCAACGGTCATGACGGGCCGGCTCCTTGCCTTCCAGCGCGACCGAACTCGAACGCACGGCTTCTCGGTGCGCAGCGGCTCGGAAGCCCCTGAAGCTCACCTCGAGCGAGCTTGAGCGGTTCTATCGACATGGCCACACCGCGTCGAATCCGCACCCTGTCTTCATCATCCCAGCCACAAGCGTGACGTCTTCCGAACGCGAATTCCATCGGCCATCCAGATGGCCCCCGGCCACTGTCGTCTCAAAGGTTGCGCCTGGGATGCGGCTCACGCCACGATGTCCGCGCCGTGCTCGCCGGGCCAAGGCGCCATCGTGCCTGATACTGATCATCCGATGGCGCCTGCCCGCCCGCCGTCCAACACAATGGATCCCAGGCGTTGCTGAAAATGTTTGCTCCGCTCTCACCCCGAACCCGTAAGGCGTACTGGCCTCGCCTTTGTCGATGCTTCAGATTGATGATCCGGTCGAACTGGGTCCGGGACAGGCCACTCGGCTCTATCGTCGTGTCCGCGCAAGATGTCCCACGCACCGAAGTGCATGTTGCCATCCATTAGATCCTGCAGCACAGCGACGGCGAGGCCAAGAAGCAGTCCGCCAAGGAGCGCTATTCCAAGCACACTCTTAGGCTTCGGCGAAGCGGCCCTCAGCGGAGGCAACGCCTGAGTAATCAGACTCGCAGCAAACACCGGCGAGGACTGTTGTCGCGTAGCCTCCAGCCTGCGCAGCATGTGACGAAAATTGTCATAGGCACTTTTGGATGATTCCGCAGCGGCTGCCAACTTATCCATATTGGCAGCGGAATCCGGCTCATCCTTCTTGTTTCTGTTGAAGTCCTCGAGTGCCTTCTGCGCAGCTGACGCTTGAGTGCTCAAGCCATTCAGTCGCTCCCGGACCCACGTCTCATCTTGCAACGAGCCGCCCTGGTCCATTTGGTGAGTAATGTACTTTTCCGCGACGGCGTTCAGAATCTGCGCTGCTCGATCAGGATCCTTGGAACTGAAGGTGAGTTCGACAAGGTATGTGGGACCGACACGCTTGGCGGTAAGCCTTTGTCCGAAGGATTCCACGGCGTAGCGCATGGCGCTACCTTTGCCTTCCGGTCTAGTCCAGCCGAGCAGACGCGATACGGACAGCACGCTACTACCCTGGCCGCCCGCAAATTCCGGATCCTGCGCAAGACCGAGCTTCTCGATCACGGCACTAGCGATGCTCTCGGACCTGATGATGCCGATCTGGCTCTCGACAATGGTTGCGACTGCCGCGACGTCGCTGGGGGTCGCTTTCGAATCTACGATAAGTTGCGCCTTGGAAACAAACGTTGGAGCCGCCATGATGAGGTAGAGCATGGCAACGCCAAGCGCTGCGCAGCACGCCAGTGATATGGTCAACAGCCGTCGCCTTATGAAGGCAACCACCGCTCGCGGGGAAATGACCGACGTCGGATGAAACTCCGGCGGCGGCGGATCGTCCCTGTTCATCCAACTATCCGTTGTATTCTGTAACATTTTCATACCAGCGCTGATAATTGGAGTTCCGTTGCGGCAGCCAGGTCAAACAGCGCAAGTGGGCTCACTCAAGGAAGCAAGGCTAGCGGAAGGTGCGGCCGGCTGAGTCACATCAATGGGCATTCATGCGCCTTTCGAGACGAGGGTAGCTGGCCAAAACCGGCGAGCGGTCACCGCATCAACCTGTGATAGACGACGACCGCGAAACGAGCCGAAATCACGCTGGCGAGGAATTCGGCAGCGGTCATAGCCAGTGCGGCCATTAACCGGCCTGACGGCACCTGCTGAATTCACCCTGCTGCCATGGACCGGATGCGCCGGAAGGTTGGCGGAGGCCGGCAAGCTGGTGAAGAACGCAACGTTCATGGCACTCTACGGCCCAACGGCTCATTTCCTGCTGAATCAGTACATTCCGGGTCACAGGTTGGGAAAGGCAATAAATGGGTAATTACGATGGTCCATTGAGCCGCGGCACGACCGGACTAAATTCGAGTGGCGATCCGCTCGCTCGCACATCTCCATGGGTCTGATGCAACTTCGAATTGACGATCAACAAGGCCGATCAATCGAGCATGTGGGCGGCACATCCTGCCCCCCCCCCGACAGATGTGGGAACGAACCTCGGTTTTGCCGATCGTCCGTCTGGCTACCGGAGCGTCAGCAGTGTTGACGTGTCGGCACGCCGACAGATTCCGCGGGTTTCATCCTGGTGACCACGTCGCAGAGAAAGTTGCCGTCATGCCGAACTTCACACCGCGCAAGCGTTTCAGACTCGGTATCACGGGCAACGGCCGCGGCGGTTATATCAAATGGGGCTTGGCCGCCCTCTGCTTAGCGATCTCAGTGGCACAAGCGAAAGCCGAATATCTCGTCAATGTCGGAGATGTGCTGGAGGTCGCGGCCGCGGGCGTGCCGGAGCTGCGATCTCGTGCAGCCGTCCAGACGGACGGGAACATATCGTTGCCGCTCGTCGGAGTGCTTCAGGTAGCGGGCCTGAGCTTGCCGCAGATCCGAGCCAAGGTCGGCGCTGCACTAGCGAACAAGGTGTTTCGACAGAGAAGTCCGGAAGGGCGTGAAAGCGTCATCGTGATAGATGCAGATGAAATCACTGCAACCGTGGCAGACTACCGGCCAATATACATCAATGGAGATGTCTCCAAGCCGGGTCAGTATCCTTACCTTCCGTCGATCACCGCACGTCAACTCATAGCGGTGGCGAGCGGTTACGACATCATGCATGTGAGAATGAACAATCCGTATCTTGATCTGGCGGACCTGAGAGCCGAGTACGGATCGCTTTGGACAGAATTCGCCAAAGAGCAGGCGCGCTCCTGGCGCATCAAGATGGAGCTCGGAGAGGCGACCCAGATCGCTCCAAACGCTACGAAGGAGGCACCGATAGCTCGATCGGCGATTTCAGAAATCTTCAATGCTGAAACGGAGTATTTGAAGGCGAAGCAGAGTGACTATCAGCAGGAGAAGGAGTTCCTCCAGCGCGGTGTTCGGCAGGGAGACGAGGAAGTGCGCGTGCTGTCCGAGCAGCAAAAAAGGGAAGAGGAGGGATTTCAGTCCGACCAGGACGAGTTGCAAAAAGCGCAAGAAATGTTCGCCAAAGGCACCCTGACCAGCCCGCGCGTTACTGATGCGCGTCGGGCGGTTCTACTGTCGTCGACCAGGAGGTTGCAGACCTCTGCGCAGCTGCTGCAGGTCAAGAAGCAGCAGGATGAACTCTCCAGAAGGCTGACAAAGCTCGATGATCAGCGGCGGCTTGACCTGCTACGCGAGCTGCAGGAAACGAGCCTGAAGCTTAACCAGGTTCGCGAGAGACTGCAGGCGGTGGGTGAGAAGATTCAGTACACCGCTATGGTTCGATCACAGCTCGTGCGAGGGAGCGGAAGCAAGCCCGACATTACCATCGTCAGGAAGGGTAAGAACGGGCCGGAACAGATTGCCGCAAGCGAAGATACCGAATTGCAACCAGGCGACACGGTCGAGGTATCCTTGCGATACCAGGATCTTCCGGACGTACCATCCCGAAAGCTGAGCGGTTTAGGCCCGTCACCGGCGACGGGCCGAACTGCGGTGACGGAAGCTGATGCGCCTTCAGTCGGTCTCAGATGATGAGGTCGGCCCGATCGGTCACGGTTGCGAGCTAAGGGGCCTGGGACGGCACGTGCCCCGAAATGTTAGCGATGCAGCGCGTCCAGCCGAGCTTTCGCCTCCTTGATTCCTGCTGCATCGGCCCTGGCATACAGCGCCTTTGCTTTGGTCGCATCGCTGCGTGTGCCGTAAGTTCCCCATTTCGCCAGAACCAACGGATCGTAAGTTTCTGCCAGCGCAAAGCTCGCCTGGGCACTGCCCATCTCGACGGCGCGCTCAAGCACAAGCCGCGCCGCCCCTACATCGCCCTGCCGAAGCAGGGAACTGGCACGCGCCACCAACCCTGCAGCTTCCGCAACCTGCTCGGAAGCGGGCTGAACAACAGCGCGAGCAGGTGCCGGGGGTGCCTGCTCGGCGATCGGATTGGCGGCCGCTCCGATGTAGCCGGACTTGTCTGGGCCACGCGAACCGGTCGTCACAACGTCTGACGCACCGCCGAGCCCTTTGCGACCCTGGGCCTCATAGGCATGGATCGCGCTCCGCGACAGGAAGAAGTTCTGCGCCCTCACGCTGGCGCTTTCGCCGCGCAATTGCTTCAACTCGGCAGCATCGGCTTCTGCTGCTGTCTTCTGCAGCAAGACGTCCTCGTTTGCCTTTGCGGCCCTCGCCGCCTGGACCTCAATTTCGCGACGAACTGCTGCCAGGTCCCGTTCCAGGCGTGCGGACCGCTCACGCTCCTTTTGCAGATCCGCCGCGCCGCTCTTCCCCGCCAATGTCAGCCGGGACAAATCCTCGGCCGCCTTGGCTGCCAGTGCAGTCTTGGACTCGACATCGCGCCGCGCCGTCGTCAGATCCTGCTCCAGCTGTGCGGACCGCTCGCGCTCCTTTTGCAGGTCCGCAGCGGCGCTCTTGCCCGCTGCTTGCAGTCGCGATGTTTGCTCGCCTGCTTGCGTCACCAGCGCGGTCCTACTCTCAACATCACGTCGTGCCGCCGCCAGATCCTGCTCCAGCCGCGCGGATCGCTCGCGTTCCTTTTGCAGGTCCGCAGCGGCGCTCTTGACCACGACTTGCAGCCGTGTGGTTTCGTCGCCTGCTTTCGACACCAGCGCAGTCTTGCTCTCGGCATCACGCCGCGCCGCCACCAGATCCTGCTCCAGCCTGTCAGCCCGTTGACGTGCCGCCTGCAGCAGGTTCTGCGACTCTGCCGCGCCGTTCTCCCGCTCCCGTTTCAATCGGGCTGTTTCATCGCTTGCTTTCGCCGCCAGTGCGGCCTGGACCTCGACTTCACTGCGAGCCGCCGCAAGATCCTGCTCCAGCCGGGCCAATTGTCCAAGTTCGATGGGTGCGGCTTTCTGAGCTGAAGCCGCGCCGCGTTCAGCCGCCCGCCTGAGCTCCGTCACTTCTTCGCCAGCCTTGAGCGCCTGCGCCTCATATGCGTAGATCGAGCTGCGCGCCTGCGAGAGTTCCTGTGCAAGCGCGTCGGCCTTCGCGCGCGATTGCCTCAGATCGACAACCACGGCTTCCACGGACAGCTTCTGACGCGAGACTTCCTCGCCCGCCTTTGCCGCCAGAGCAGTTTGGGCCTCCAGATCACGCCGTGCCGCCGCGAGATCCTGCTCCAGCTGCGCGGACCGCTCATCCTCCTTTTTCAGGTCCGGCGTTCCGCTCGCCTCTGCGGCCTTCAGCCGGGAGGTCTCTTCGGCTGCCTTCGCCGCAAGCGCAGCCTGGGTCTCCAGATCACGCCGCGCCGCCGCGAGATCCCGCTCCAGCCGCGCAGATTGCTCGCGTTCCTGCTGCAGGTCGGCTGCGTCTCTCTCCCCCGACTGCCTGAGGCGGGACGCCTCCTCGCTCGCTTTCGTCGCAATTGAAGTCTGTCTCTCCAGCTCCCCTCGCGCGACGGCGAGATCCTGCTCAAGACGTGCGAACTGTTCCGGGTAGCGAAGCGACCCGGTATCGCTCGCAGTAGCCTGTCCGAGGTCGGCCAGTTCTCCTCCAGCCGCACGGGCTTGAGCTTCGTAGGCCTGGATTGCGCTCCGCGTCAAAGAAGAGCCGCCCGCCGGCACTCCGGCCTTTGCAGGCGGTTGCCTTGTCTCGGCCGTGCCGATCTCCCCCGCCCGCTTCAGCCGTGAAACTTCCTCGCCTGCTTGTGCTGCCAGCGCGGTCTGGGTCTCGACATCGTGTCGCGCCGCCACGAGATCCTGTTCCAGCCTTCCTGCCCTCTCAAGCGCTTGTTGCAGCGCATCCTGCACCCCCGCACCACCCTGCACGGCTTGTTTCACCCGGGCAGCATCTTCGACGGCCTTGTTGGCCAGGGCAGTCTGGACTTCGAGGTCGCGTCGAGCCGCGGCGAGACCCTGCTCCAACGTCTCTGCCCTCTCACGCTCGTGCTCGAGGCGCTGCAGCAAGCCAATGTCAAGCCTTGCAGTGGAGAGTTCGCAGGACAGGCTGCCACCCAAATTGGGCTCCTGGTCCGAGGGAGGCCCGCTCTGGTCGTGCGCTCCCTGTACGATCAGCATCGGCCGCTTGGTACCGCCTTCGTCCCGCGGCGTAGCCTCGGAATTGCCGTCCTCCGCCGCGACAGCCGAATCGACAATGCGAAGGGCCATCGTTTGCTGCGCATCTGCCGCGAGACGCACAGGATCGGGCGACGCCCGTGTTGTTTCGGGTGCCCACGCGGTTGCGAGGATAGCGACGGCCGTCGACCACAGGAGTACAGGCTGTGCAACGCTGAGCAGGCGTCGCGGCGGCGCGCCTGCGATGTCGCCGGCGCGGCCTACTTCATTGTCGAGGAGAACCGTGCGGTCCATCCGCAATCACCTTTCGTTTGGCGACACGATCTATCGAGGTGCGGCGTTAAGCGCCCTACCCTCGGCGCGAAGCCCGTGATCCGGATTGAGGCCCCGCTCCCAATGTGACCACCTCGATTCTCACCTTCTCACCGAGATCGCTGTAACATTGTGCGACGTTGGTCGCATTGTTAAGGAGCGGATTGTTCGTGAGCACCACGAGCACGAGCACGGCAATCCGCCGTTTGCGGTTCGTGGCACTGCTGCATTTATCTTCCCATGGGACCCTGCCTTCGCCGATCCGAATTTTCATCGTAGTTTCGTGCAGTTCGCCCTCGCGCGCTATTTCCCCTTGGAGGAGCCCGCCTAACCCTTCCGGATTATGCGCTCTGCCACCTGACCTGGCGCAGCAACGAGGAATCGATTGACCAGTGCATTACCGCGCACCGGGAACATCGCCTGACCGCCGGGATGGCAGGAGTTCGAAACACCGATCAATTGCGCACGGGAATATTTACCGAGGTACGGATTCGCCGTGCCGGTGTCTTGGCAGTCGTCGGCACCGTCGATCGCGGCAGCCTTCGCTCAACTGGTCCTTGATCACGGACACGGCCGGACTTGAGGCATCGATGGACCGGCGAATAATCCCCCTAGCGAGTAGCATCGTAATTGCCCAAATTGATCGTGACTCCGGATGGCTCCGCGACAGTTTGACGGAATACCTCGGAATTTCCGGCCAACGCTCTGCAAAGAAGGGTAACTAATCTACACTCGCTTCATTGCAGCGGGAGCAAATCGTGCGTTGCGCGCCTTCGATCGTTCGCAAGATGCGGAGCAAGGCCTCGATCTTGTAATTGCGGGAGGCCTTGTGGTCCTGGATAGGTCGCGCCTCGCGCGATACCGGTGATGATGCGAGCACACATCGCGAGACCCTGCTCCGTGGCCGTGCAGGGACGCCATTCGGTGCGCATCGTCGCCTTCCACACTGCCAGGAAAGGTTGCGCAAAGTTACAACCGAAATCATTGAAGCGGCGCAGAGACAGTGGCGAGATTTTTCCCGGCTCTCTGCAATTTTGTTGGGAATGGCCGGGAGGCGTCCGCCTATTGCCGGTCTCGCATGGAGAGGAAGATGACCGACGAGCAGTTGATGCGCCTGAAAGTCTACGGGAACAATGTCCAGCGCTATCGCCGATTGCTCAAGGGCAACCTAACCGAACAAGAGAGGGAATTCGTCGAAAGGCGCCTCACTGAAGAGCAGTTGGCGATCCAGAGGCTAAGGACAAATGGCCTCGTACATGGCCCGTCGGAGATAGTGTGAACGGGTTATTTCCTCCGCAAGACCATGGCGTCACGCTGATTTTTGACGACAGCGCCGGGCGGCAGCATGTAAATGAAGAACACGCTCTCAAGAAGTTCCCGGCTTGTTCTAAAGGCTCGCACAGCAATGGCGGTTCCTTAACGCTCAGCAATCGCAGTCGAATTCCGCAAGGGCCTAACTTTGTTCCACGAAGGTGTCGCCATTTTGCCCCGCCTCGTTCCCCGATGTCTCATTCTGTTCGTATATCTTACTAGGTAACACAGGCGTCATTTGTTCGCTGTCTGTTTCGCCGATGCTTCGCGATGCATTCGATCACGGCCCAACCCGAGCATTGCCCGCAGTTGCCGGTAGGGCGTCGGTCAAAGCCTGCTTTATGCGTTCGGCCTGCTCCTTCGTCAGCTTCTCGGCAAAGCGGCCACCTTTTTCGAGTTGCGCCGGCCCCTTGAGTTCTCGATCATAAACCATCCAGTCGGTGCTTCCTTTCCGAACGAGGAATCTAGCCTGCTCAAGTGCGGTGAAGTTCAACGATGCCTCCCAATCAATTCAGTCCGCCGATCTCAAAAATACACAGCCGGGGACGGTCTATTCCTAAACCGGGACACTGAAATTCCCAGCATCGCCTAGACTGCAAGGCCTATGCCGATACACCCCCGTTTCCGCGGAACCATGCCGCGGCGTGTAGTATGGCAATGACCCTGAGGTAGTTGATCTCCGGCGCTGCCCCTTGCATGACGTAGAGCCAGACAGTTCTCACAGCTCGGCCTTCTACTCTGCGGGTTCCGCTCGATGTCACTCGCTAGTCCGAGGCATCGTGCGGGTGACGAAGCCCACTTCGCTCGTATGGAGCCGTCTCTTCGACTTTGCGAAGGGAACCCTCGATGCCGACGAAGAGAGCTCGCGATGCGCCATGCGCGCGACCCGATCAGAATAAAGGCCGCGGGTTAGCCGAGCCACCCGATTGCGCGGCGTGGTTCTGGAGGCCGCTACATCGTCCCGCATCGCTTCGCGCACTGGGCGAGGTGCCGCTCACCGACCGCCGCTGATTCCAAGTCATTCCTTGAGATCAGGTTCAAGAGGCCGCCGTCCCAGCGCCAGCGGCCTATCCGTTACTGCCTGTCATGAAGGTGGATTCGCAGATTAGCGCGCTGACCACGGCCATGCCGACGGTTGCGGCTTGTTGGCTTGCGGGCGCGCCGCATTCGGCGCCCGCTTGTGCGTCTGGGTGACATTGGTCGGCGGCCGCGGACGCGGCACTGGTATTTCGGAGGTTACCTTTGGTTGTTCTGACGGCGGCTTAGGCTCGTCAGGCTCTGCCTTTGGCGCCGAAGCGTTGGCGACCAGACTGGCCAGTTGTTCCTGGCTTGCGTTGAGCCGCTCGGTCATCGTCTTGCTGTCCTGCGCCATCTGAATCTGGGCAGCCTTGATCTGGCCGATGACATCGTTGTTGCGTGCTGTTTCCACCTGACTCGCCTTGAGTTGGCTTGCCACGCTTTCATTGTCGCGGGCCAGCTGTTCTTGCCTCAGTTGTAGTTGTTCGACCGCTTGCCTTAGGGAGGCGAGATCACGCGCCATCGGTTGGAGCTGTTGTGCAATATCCGGGGAAGGTACGACGGCAGTCGGTGCAATGTCTTTCGGCCGGGCTTGTGTCAGAGGTGTGGGGTTTGAGGGGGACACGACCGCCGTACCAATGGAGGACCACCACCAAGTACCCCCAACAATGGATGTCAGCACAACAAAGCCGATGGAGGCCGGATAGCGCCAATCTTCCAATCGATGAATCATTGCTCGCAACGCTCGAGGCACTTTCGTGCTGGTCGTTGGACTCAACGGACTGACTCCCGCCTCACGCGCGAAGTTCGAAAGCTGCTCCTCCAAGCTCGTGAGCCGCCCTTCCGCAACCTTGTTATCCCGCGTGGAGTCCATTTGGTGCTCCGCAACAAACAAAATGCAATCCGACCGAGAGCAGAACCAATGGCCGACTGAACGGTCCATTCAAGTGCGCAAATGGGAAAGCGGGTAGCGTACCGCAGCCTAGGCGAGCAGGGAAGCGGCTCGACGCGCTTGAGCTCGCTCGGACTGCAAGGGCATTGGTCCGACGCTGAACGGCTTGCTGCCTCGGTCAGTGGCCCCGGCTGGAAACCCTCCCTGGCAAGGTTTCCATGCCAGGCCACGAACTGTCTCCGGCAAACTACCGCTCGCGCCCCAGCAACACAATGGAACGTCTTAGGGCCCGGTGCCGCTATTCTACGGGAATCGTTCCCGAACCGGTTCGGACGCGATGTCTGCCGATCGTCCCATGCTAGGGAGCTCCGCCGCACCGGTGCCAGGCTCCGCTGGCACGCGACTGTCGTGGTCGTTTCCGAGCGGGATCGCTGCTCGTCAAACACAGTGCGCAAGCAAAATAGCTGAGAGGCACGTGGCCATAACCATCTTCAGCCGACCCTAACAAACGTCCACTCGGGAACTTCAAACGGTAGGCCACGGGCCGACGGATAATGGGAATAACCTCCGAGGAGATCGAGCGCGGCCACTGCCGAGTGATAGGACCCAAAATCCTCCTCTTCGAAGAAGAAGTGAAATCGCCCGTTCAGCGGCACGATGCGAAACGTGCCGCCCTTGGAGCGGAATTCCCAATAGCCTGACGTCATTGCCGCCGCCAGACGCGCCGACGACCGGTCCTTGCGGCCTCGAGCGTGCAAACGATCAACCTAACGTCATGGCCAATGTGGAAGCCTTTGAATGTCATATGAGGAGCGCCTTCGAATCGGGCTGATTCTACAGCGGAAAGACATTGTCAGCCAAAGCGCCGACCGACTTATCCATCGACTTTCAGAGCGGACGTCTAACAGCGCGACAAATCGTCAATCGATTGAAGCGCGGAATATTACGGGAGCAGTGCAGGTCCTGGGCTGACCGCGGGAGCTTGTGACATAGTGCATAAGCTTTCCCGCGTGTTGGACAGGCGCGTCGCGGTCGACCGGCTCATCAAACTGCCACCATCAATCAGGCACCCATTTGATGGAAGCCGGATCGGCCGGCCGCGTGGTCGTGTAAGTCACCAGGTCGTATCCTTGCTCGACGACGAGATCGGCAACTTCGATGAAGCCTTCGTTGTTCTCGTCCTTCGAGCTATGAAGCGTCACATCGCTCATGGAGACATTCTGGTTCGTCAGCGAGAGCCTGACCATTCCCTGATGGTCTCGAATTGGCCTGCAGATCGGAATGAGCCGCGCCTCGAAATTTGTCGGGTGATAGGGCTTGAGACGCAGGTTCTTGTGGAAGGTTCTGTCTCCCTCGATCGACAGCACGCTCTTGCAGGCTGCCGAGTTCACCATGAGGCCGCGGATGGATGAATCCGACCCGATGTGGATCGGGTACGTCTCGCCGCGTTCCAGCCGGACGCCCGAAAACGCGATCAGCCTCGACGAATACTCCACCGGTGTGCCCGCAATTTGATCTTTGAGCGGCACGCGTTCGTAAGCCGTGAAGGCAAACGTGCGTTTGCACTTTGCAGTCTTGGCCGTCCTTATCTTAGTCAAGAAATTGCCAAGGTGCGTTGCTATCAAGCCCGACAAGAACTCGGCCGGATGACTGCCGTCTGCATAGAGTTCCTTCGCTTCTACGTTCTTGGACTTGACGACCGCGGCAATGACATCCCTTACATCAAGATAGTACCAGTCCTGCTTCTGGCAGACGGAAATACAGGCGGAGATGATCGTTCTTGATGCGTTGATGTCGCTCACCGGGATGCAGACAAAAACCGGCTCGCAATTGGCGCGTTTGGCGGAATGCCCGATCCACTCGACCCACCTTACAACATCGTAGTAATCGATCGCATTGGCGGAAAGCAGCGAGAAATCGATCACGCACGTGTCGACAATGCAAAACTCCGAGCCTTTGAAGAAATCGCCCTGGGCGAAGTACGGACCGAGCAAGGACGGAGATGCACCGATCCTTCCTGCCGATGTCACTTCAATTGTGTCATCGGCGTCCAGAAACTTCTGGAAAAAGCCTGCCTTCAGGATGCTGTTTGACTGTCCCAGGATCGAAATGCTCAGCGACATCAGATTGACTGCCCTCAGATGGAACCGCGCAATGACATCGAAAACGCACGATGAAGACCCCCGCAACATCGCGTCAATCGTCTATGTCGCGGCGACGTTATCAATTGTCGCAGCACTCTGTCTACCATCGGAGGGACGCGCGCAAAGTTCGAGAGTTGCATGCGACAAGACCGACACGCAATTCGCCGTAACGGCCGCCATGCCGGACAATGCCGATGCCCTGCGCAAATATGAGAGAAATGTGTCGGGCCTGTCCGGCGATGTCTCGACAGTGTTGCTTGGTGACTCGCTCGTTGAGGCGTGGCCGAGGGAACTATCTGCCTCGCTCGGCGCCGGGCCGGTGGCCAACCTCGGCGTCGGACGCGACAGGATTCAGAACACGCTCTGGTTCATCGAACACGAACGCGAGCGGCTGCGCAAAATCAGGCCGAAGTCCATCATCGTGCTGGTCGGGACCAACAACATCTATCTCGACAAGCCGTGCGGAGTGATGGAATCCTATCAAAAACTGTTTGAGGAGATCAGATCGCTTTGGCCGAACGGCAGGATTTTCTCCATCCAGATTCTTCCGCGAGGCGAGCAGATGAAAGGTGCGGCCGAGAATATTGGATCTGTCAATGCCGAGCTCAGCAGACGAAGCAGGGAGCTCGGAATCAGGACGATCGATGCCTCCGACATCGCATGCGGACGAACAACGCCGTGTGCCAATTACAAGAGCGATCTCCTGCACCTGACCCCATCCGGATACGAAGCGCTGACCAGGATCGCCAAGGAAGGCATTGGTTCATCGTAGGCGTCCAACGAAAGCCGCGCGGGAGCCGTCAATGACGCTTGGGCGCGATCTGGCTTGCCAAAGCGCGATGAGATTGGGTTGAGACCGTCATCGCGTTTAGTTCATTGTTTGAGCATGATCGCCGCGCAAACGCCTTGCGTCGGTCGCGAGGGAAAACCGCTTCGCACTTTTTCCGGATCATGCTTTACGTCAGCATCGAGATGATCGATTGCAGCTGATCGGATGCCGACGCCACGAGGCCATCGAACGACGTCTGGCCGTGCGCCGCCGCCCGCAAGATGCATTCGGCAACCGCCGCCTTGAGACCGAACACCGATTGATCGGCCGGCACGCTTGCCATCACCGTCTCCAGCGCGTCGCGCATCGTCTGGATCAGTTCGGAGCTGAATTTCATGGCTGTCCTCCGCATGCTCAGGATAGACCGGGCGCGCCACGCCACCACTCACAAGCCCGCGATTCCGGATTGCGTTTTCTTAATGCAACGGCAAGCCGGTGAATCGGCGAAGAGCTAGAGCATGATCCGGAAAAGTGCGAAGCGGTTTTCCGAAAGATCATGCGCAAATAAGAAGCTAAAGCGCGATGACGATTCGATCTGATCTCATCGCGCTTTAGAGCTCTTTCTCGGCCAGCTTCCGGAAATCGTCGGGCACCGAACGAACGACCTCCAGCGCTGCCGAACCGTATCCGATCGCATCCCAGCCAAAGCGATCGCGGACCTTGTCGATGGCACAGTCTGCGGCCCAGCGCGCCATCCCGATCGGACTTCCAGGGCGAAGCGCTTGATCGGCCAGTCCGAGCGGAAGCTCGAGCGCAAGATCCCAATGCTCCTCGAGATGCGACACCGAGATTGCCAGCAGCGAAATGAATTTCTCGCTTGGGTGATCAGCAAGCGTGGCGCGCACCAGTCTCTCGGCAAGGCTGGCGAGGATCACCGTCGTGCACACGGGCGCATCGAGCGTCATCGAGCGTGTCACCGATTTCAGGTCCGCGAAGCGAACGCGCACCGTCACGGTTCGTCCAGGCCGGGATTTCGCCCGAAGCCGCGTGGCGACGCGGTCGGCGAGATGAAGCAGCGTCGGCCGAATGACCTGCTCGATCGCGGGCTTTCGGCCAAGCGCCGATTGCGCTCCTGCCGATCGCACGCGCCGATGCGGCGTGAGCTGTCGCGGATCGCGATTCCAGGCCAGCGCTGCGAGTTTCTCGCCCGCCGCCAGACCGAGCAACCGCGTCAGCGACCGCTCCGACAATTTGGCGAGTTGACCGATCGTCGAGACGCCGATCGCGTCCAGCCGTGTCCTGGTGACCGGCCCTACTCCCCACATCAATTCAACCGGTAGTTCGTGCAGGAATCCGAGCTCGGCGTCGGGATCAACGACCACGAGTCCATCGGGCTTTGCGACCTGCGAGGCGATCTTCGCCAGATGCTTGGTGCGCGCGACGCCCACCGAGATCGCAAGGCCGAGCTCCGTGCGCACGCGCCACCGGATCGCCGCGGCTATTTCGGCGGGCGTTCCGAACAGATGCGTGCAGCCGGCAACATCGGCAAACGCCTCGTCGATCGAAATGCGCTCGACGAGCGGGGTGAAGTCGCCGATCACCTTGATGGCTGCGTCACCCAGCCGTTGGTAATCGCTGAAATGGCCGCCGACGAAGATCAGTTGCGGGCAGAGCCGGCGAGCTTCCCGTCCCGACATGCCGCCAAACACCCCGAAGGCCTTGGCCTCATAGGACGCGGCAAGCACAACCCCGCCTCCGACGGCGATCGGTTTGCCTCGCAGCGACGGTTCAAGCAGCTGCTCGACCGACGCGTAAAACGCATCCAGGTCCGCGTGAAGGATGGTGGCTGCGGTTGCCATCTCAACCCGTTCATTCCTGACCTGACCAAAACTGCTCGTCCCTGGAGGCTACGATAGACACCAGAACGAAACAAGAACAAATTCCAGTCGACCAGGAATGGCCGCCGACGCTGGCGGTCTCCCGGCGAACTGGGCGCGCGCTGCCGCGCCAAGCATCGAAGCCGGCTGCCGATCGCTCTCGAAGCAATCACCGCGAGGCGGTTGGCGGGTCGCTCGACGTCCACGGGCACATTCTCCGCCGAGGACGAGCGCGATCGCGCGCGGCTCTCGCGTCCCGCTGCGCCAGCTCGCTCATGAGCCGGCGTTGTTTGACGAACAGGCTTTTTCGGGTAGAGATCAAGGCATGACCGACCACTCTCATCAGGTGGACTTCCAGGCCGCGGCCTCGCTTTACAAATGGCCTTCTCTCGGCAATTCCCGGCGAGAGGATCGCGCGCCCTATATGATCGTCAACGGAACGCTCGACCAATGCATTCGGGACTTCATGGGCAAGCCCGAGAAGACCCGGCATCTCTACGAGATCCGGACCAAGTCGCAGCCTCCCCTCGTGCCGGAGGTGCTGTCGCCCGAGCACGTGATCGAGCTCTCCAGGCTTCGCGAGTTCCTCTGAGGCGCTTCAGCGGACGTGATCGTGGCGCGTCTCGTTCGCAGGCAGACTTATCCATCTGTCGTGCGCCGGAAGGCGCATTGTTTGCCTCAGAGGGAGCCGCTACACTTGCCTGACTCTCCGAGTGACGGACGTCCGCGCCGGCATGATTGATCCGCTTCGGCCTCGTCTGCGGTTCGCACATCGCCGGCACGGGAGCGAAGCGGCTGCACGACCGGTTGCCGGGGCATCGAGAGGCGCCACATGAGGTTCAATCTGGCGATCTTGAGCGTCCTGGCCGCAAGACCCGAGCAACGGATTCCGCTTGAGGAGGTCAGCCGCGAAGTCAAGCGCATGATCGCCGCGGGCGATGCAGCCACGAAGCTGAAGCGATCGTCGGAGCTTGGCGACGCCGACGTCTTCCAGTCCGGATGGGCTTCGATCAATGAGGCCGGGCTTCAGATCACGGACTCTGGTCTGGCGCTATGGCGCTCGCTTGAAGCGTCCCGCATCGAACAGGAACTCAGCGAGCAGGAGCCCAGCGAACGGCAAGCGGAGCCCGTGGAGACCGTTGCTGGCGACCCGCGCGATGCGATCAGCGATGCTGTTGTCGAACGGCCCGACGCGATTGATCCGCAAATCCTTCGCGTGATGGAAGGAGGCCTTGCCGATCGCACGACCTTGGGCGCAAGCCGCGCAATGGCAACGCCCGCCCCACCCGCGCGCGCGCCGATCATCCCCGAGCCGGCATTTGGCTCCATTCACGAGCCGGACCGAAACGTTTCTCGGCTCTCGCGCCTTGTCAAACTCCTCGGCACCGGCATGCCGGGATTTGCCCGGGCGCGGCGGCGGCGCTCCGAGAGCGACGTGCCGGATCGGAAAACGGCCAAGGGCGTCGGAATGCCGGGGCTGGCCGTTGCGTGCCTCAGCCTGATCTCGGTCGTTGCGTGCGTTGCCGCAGCGATTGCACTCGGCCAGATCACCTCGCTGAAGTCGGACAACGCCACGCTGCGGCGCGAGCTGATCCCGTTGAGGGAACGTCTCGTACGACTCGAACAGGACGCCGCGAAACGCGAGGCCGCCCAGCAGGACGAAGCGCAAGACAAGCTTGAGGCGGACAAGAAAGCCGCTGACGCCGGGAGGGAACAGGCCGCGCTCAACCTCTCGCGCGAGGAGATTCAGATCATAAGGGAATACATCAAGGCTGCCCCTTCGGCCGGTGCCGGCGGACCGCCGATCAACGTCGGCGATCCCGTCACCGGCGGAATGATTCCGCTGCCATCACCGCTGACGGAGAAGGTTCCGCGCCTCGTCGGTGCGAGGTTTGCGACCCGCAACGGCGCCATCATCATCAGCACGCGAAACAGCCGCCGCGTCGATGCAGTGCTGACGGCGAACTAAATCTGCGCAGAAGGCATCGATTGTCGCGCGCGGACAGAAAGAATGCGAGGGGGACGGCAAGTGGGCTGCCGGCCCAGGGCATCGTCACCAACGGCCCAACTCTGCCACTGAGCGTTACAACGGGGTCCGGGCGGTGGACCTAGTCTAACCCAACCGATCTGGAGCACCCAATTCCCTGCATATCAGGGCAACAACAGGGACTTCGCTACTTTTCATTGCCTCCCAATGGCCACTCCGCGACAAAAGTCCAATGAATGACGATCTTTCGATGGATCGAGAACGGAAGTTAACAGGGGAATATGCTACGATAACAGGGGAACGGATTCGCAGTAACAGGGCGGTCAGAACCTCGCCCTTTTTGGAGTGCGCGCCCCCGCGGAGGCGTTTGCAGGCCGCTTTTTGCAAGAGGGAAGATGTTAACAATATCTAAACGCCGCCGGGGGCGCCCGCGTGGACCCACGTTGAGAAATGCTGATTTTTACGCTCAAGTTTGGGTTGCCGTCCGGCTGCTGCGTATTCGCATTTTCGCCGAGACCAGAAAGACCCCCTCGATCCGCCGAGTCTGTGATGAATTGTCGGCACAGGGTGGCATTCATTCCATTGTGGGCGGAAACGTCGAGGCTGTCGCCGACATGTCCGCCAAAGGAACGAAACGATGGCATCGATTTAAAATCGGCTCGACAAGGTCAACGCTGACGCCGAGCGCCAAGGGAACCATCTTTTCGTGCCATAGCGTCACGAATGCTGAAACCTTGAGAACTTGTTATGGAGACGCTGATGAAATGGCCAAGCGTGACCGGCCTCTGCGACTCGTGTGGATGAACCTGTGCCGGGAGCACCTCGGCGTGCCGCCCAAAAATCGTAGGGCGATCGTTATGCATTCCTTGACCGGGTAATTTTATTTCGCATTTTCCGCGCCACATTACCCGTCGAATCAGGATTATTGAAGTGCTCCGACAACATCGGAGTACGGGATTTGACCCAAAAGAAGCAGACTTCCCCTAACCCGGCGGCCCCTCAGCAGGCCGCCGGCGCAGCAGCTAGCAGCACGGCAACGAACGCTGGCCTGGTAGAAATCCAGATTCAATATCGCGCGCTTGCGGATCTCCTGTTGGACGCGCGCAATCCGCGCCAGCACTCCCAGCGTCAAGTTACCCAGCTTGCGGATAGCATCCGAGAGTTCGGCTTCGTGATGCCCATTGTCATCGATGACAAGGGGAACGTCATCGTCGGCCACGGGCGGGTCCTTGCCGCCAAGAAGCTTGGAATGACGAAAATACCCGTGGTCGAGATCCGGCACCTGTCGTCCGCCCAGCTGAAGGCGCTCAGGATTGCGGACAACAAACTGGCACTGAATGCGCATTGGGACGAGCGCCTTCTGGGCGAAAGCTTCCTGGAGCTGAAGGCCCTCGACCAGGATTTTGATTTGTCGGTGACGGGCTTCACCCTGCCTGAAATCGATTTGACGATCCTAAAACTTAGCGAGCCGCCCATCGAAGACACCGAAGATACCGGCTCAGTTACGGGGGTTCCGGTCTGCCAAGCCGGTGATCTGTGGCAGCTGGGCTGCCATCGCATTTTGTGTGGCGACGCCGGATCGGAGTCCACCTTCGACGAGCTCATGCAGAACAAACACGGCGATGTCGTCGTCATCGATCCGCCCTATAACGTCCCCATCGGCGGCCACGTCTCTGGCAAAGGAAAGATTATCCATCGTGAGTTTGCCCAGGGTGTTGGAGAGCTTAGCAGGGACGAATTCATTCGCTTCCTAAAGGATAGCTGCATGCTGCTTGCGAAGTACAGCAAGAGCGGAGCAATCCATTTTGTCTTCATGGACTGGGCGCATCTCGACGAGCTTCTTGCCGCCGGCCGCGAGGTCTATAGCGAATTGAAGAACATTGCCGTCTGGGTCAAAAGCGCGGCCGGCATGGGATCGCTGTATCGCTCCCAGCATGAATTGGTATGTGTCTTCAAGTCCGGCACGGCGCGACACACGAACAATATCGAGCTCGGCAAGAATGGCCGAAATCGCAGCAACATTTGGAAGTACGACAGCGCCAGCACCCAGGCTCGAAAGGGCAATAACTTGCTGGAGCTGCATCCGACGGTCAAGCCGATCCCGCTGGTGATGGACGCCCTCCTGGACTGCTCGCACCGGGGTGAAATCGTCATCGACTCCTTCCTGGGCAGCGGAACTACGCTGCTTGCCGCAGAACGAACGGGCCGCATCTGCCGCGGGGTCGAACTCGATCCTCTCTATATCGATACGGCGATCCGACGCTGGCAGAATCTGACGGGGCAGGATGCCGTTCGGTCATCGGATGGAAAGCCCTTCCGAGAGATCGAATCTGAAAGGGAAGAGACTGGTGAGCAGGAATAGTGCTGAAGGCTATGAGGTAGGCTATCGAAAGCCGCCGGTAGTTGCGCGCTTCAAAAAAGGCCAGTCCGGGAATCCGAGCGGGCGGCCCAAACAGAACACTCGGGCAATTCACGCCGGTCGCCAGCGACCAGGCTCGAACAGGCAATAATGCTCGGGAACTTCATCCGACCGTCAGGCCGGTCCCGCGAATGAGATCGAATGCGAAAGGGAAGAGAGCGGTGAGCAAGGATAACGCGGAAGGCTATAAGGTGGGCTACCGAAAGCCGCCGTTGGGTTCGCGCTTCAAAAAAGGTCAGTCCGGGAATCCACGCGGGCGACCCAAAAAGAATACTCAGGAATTTCACCCCGGACGGATCCTGCAATCGATCGATAACGAGGAGCTTGTCGTCAACATCGACGGCAAGCGCAAGCGAATGCCAAAGGCTGAGATCCACCTTCGGCAGTTGTTCAACAAGGCGATGAGAGGAGATATCGATGCGGCAAGGATCATAGCAACAATGGCAAAGCAATATTTCGGTCCAGACGCCGAGGGCCCATCTGAGATAGAATTCGTTGTGGTGCCCGGAGGAAGCGATCGCACCAATGAAGCCGAAGTCGGAAGAATCTATGAGCGCGCAAGCTAGATCGAAGAACACACAATTTAAGAAAGGTCGCTCCGGAAATCCAAGAGGTCGTCCAAAACAACCAAAGCGACCGAAGTCTCTCGGGTTTCTGTTTCGCAAAGTTGCACAGGAACAGGTCCGACTTGAGATCGACGGAGAGGCCGTCACGATGTTGCGTTGGATCGCCTACGTAAATCAGATCTACACCATGGCCCTCAACAAGAATATCGGCGCGGCGCGTTTGTTAGACCAGCTCCGTAGGCAGTTTCCTGGCGACCCGCTGCCTGGTGATAAAATAACGTTCAGCATCACCGAAGCCGACGAGAGGCTTTGAAACGAGCCGATGCCAGGCTCATAAGTGAACAACCAGGGAGCACCAAGGCGCATTTTGCTGCTACTCAGTGAGCGACAACGCGACCATGACGGCTTTCGATCATTCACGGGAGTTGGTCTTCGAGCGGCACGCGAGAGACGCTGAGAGCGTCTATTCAGCCGATGGCCGGAGGACTGGATCAAGGTGAAGTCCCCGAAGCATATCGCCGTGTCCGGCATGTCCGGATTGCCGCCTCGTGGGGAATCAGTCGCCAAGTCCCGTGTGCGCTCGCGTAGAGCGGTCCCCTGCGCTTTTGGCTTCGAGGGGCTGTTGTCAAAGCGCTCAGATTGCTCCCACCG
Source organism: Bradyrhizobium sp. USDA3010 (assembly GCF_056429065.1). NCBI lineage: Bacteria > Pseudomonadati > Pseudomonadota > Alphaproteobacteria > Hyphomicrobiales > Nitrobacteraceae > Bradyrhizobium > Bradyrhizobium sp. USDA3010. The sequence continues at coordinate 8,240 of NZ_JBWJZD010000021.1, read as the reverse complement.
CGGCGGCCGGTGCCCGCATTGGCCTAAGGTCAGAGCACCCCGCCACCGCGACGAGCCGTGTGACGGAGGCGAAGGCACGAACAGACCGGCCGAACCCGTGGGCCACGATGGGAACGCCGCAACCAAGCACAAATTCGCCTATGCATGTCGCCAGTAGACGATGAAGCCGTCTGGCGTAGCCATGCAGTCTGTGTGAGACTGGGGATTTCAATATCCAGTTCATGAAGAAAGCGACGCGGGCATATATTTGTGAGACCGGCGGCGTCTTTTCCTGGCACGGTTGGGAATTACCGAACTCTCGCCAGCCGTAGCGACTTGCCCTGTTCATTGAGCTTAGCTTTTCGCGCTCGCGGATTGCTCGAGCGTGTTCAACGATCCGCCACAGAACGCGGTTCATTTAATTCAAGGCAGGAGTTATTACGCTCCGTCTCTAACCTCCATTGATTTGCGATAAAAGAAATCCCCGGAGGAATGGTGCAGGCTTCGCTGCTGGACCGCCCCCACTCGAGATCGCAAGATAGCTGTTTTTCTGACAGTGCCCTCACTGCCACTCTATGTCTCAGCACCACGTCTTCGTGGTTTTCGGCGTCTTCGTACACTGTGTCAAATGGTTCAGAGGTGGGTCTATCTCTCGGCGCGCTTTACCCCGGGTGTCATAAGCCGGTGGCGATTCTCGCTCGAAGCAATGCCGCGATAGGTAATGTTCGGGTCTACGACCATTTGTTAAGCAGCTATCGCAAGGGGGCAGTTCGCTGCTGCTTGGGACCGGCTCCGTCGAAGATTTCAAACTTGGCGTCGTCGATTACTGGCCAAAGGCGGCTGAACCCGTCGTGACCGAACATGTCCCGGTTCAAGTCGAAGGCATTTCTTACCCAAGCGAATTTTGCCTCTCGTAGGCCACGAAGAAGCGGCCGGCAGTATGTACCGTCGCTCGCCGGAGGTGGGCCTCGCCGTCAAATATCCAGACTTGAAGGGCACTCTAGCGGAGCGAACAAAGAAACTATAGAAACCGGAGTACTTACGAAAGTTTTGGGATTGGTCCGACGCTATCAGACTGATCGGAAATAATGCCGCACAAGCAGACGAGGTTTCCTGCGAGGACCTCACTATGGCGAGAACGTTCACTGTTTGCGTTACACGTTTACCTTGCCTGAGCAGGTACGTATGCGAAGGCCAACAATGGCCAGAAGCGACGGGCCCCTGTTCGACACCCGCGACGCGCGGTAGCTGCGCCAGTTCCGAAACTCAAGGGATTGATAATTTGCATCCGCCGCGCAGCTTGATTCTGCATCCTCATAGCCGTCAGGATTTTGCAATTTCCTTCCTGGGGCTAGAGTCAGCGCCGTCCGCTATTTTAAGCGGAAGGCGTTGTTGTCGTGAGGTTTAATTGTCGCCCACCGCAACTCTGCTACTGATGAAAATAACCCATGCGAATTTGCTTCCACGTCGGGCGGAAGGTTGGCAATGAGCACAGTCGGAATGGTCGAGAATCTAACTGGAGGAATGGGCAGCGACTGGCCGAATCTCGGTCAATACCGAGACAGCAATGCTGCGATAATGGCCCCACTGCGCGCGGTGTTCATCGGGGATTCTCTGACCGAAGCATGGCCTCACGTCGATCCCGAGTTGTTCTCGAACGGGATCGTCGGGCGTGGCATCGCTGGGCAGACCACGCCTCAGATATTGCTGCGCTTCATGGCAGACGTCGTCGCACTCAGGCCTGAGGTGGTTCACATTCTGTGCGGCTGCAATGACATCGCTGGCAATACCGGCCCGACGACATTCGGCGACTATCAGAACAACGTGCTGGCTATGCTGACACTTGCCGATGCGCATGGCCTGCGTGTGATTCTCGGCAACTATGCCGATTACGACCAGTTCGCATGGGCACCAGATATCGATCCGAAACCTTGGATCCGGCGCATGAACGCCTGGATCGAGGATACCGCAAGAATGCGGTCGTATGTCTTCGCCGACTATCGAGCGGCATTCGGAACGATCGATGACGCCAGAAAGGCGGCGATCATGCCTGATGGTGTCCATCCCAATGTCGCGGGTTATGCTTTGATGCGGCCTGTCGCGCTCCGAGCACTGAACCAAGCCTTTGAACAGGCAGGCGCATAGCGGCGACAACGCCCATCACCCGGAAGCCCATCGAGATCCCGCCGGACGTCACTGATTAAAAAAACGCCCCAGCGAACATGCCAGAGCCGAGTTTTCACTTTGGTCATCATCCGGCAACGCCTACGACGGCACCGGATATGCAACAGGTGCCGCCGGACGCGCTTCGCTCCTGTAAGAAAGTGATCGCCCCACGGGATCATGCGCGCACGAGAATTTGAGCGGACGGATACGGTTAAAATTTTCGTCCGGAGGATCCCATCTTTTTGCATTCCCCGCTGCGGATTGGCCGACCCAACCGTACACCCCGACCATCCTTCGGGAGCTAGAAGAAATGGCGGTGAAGCTAGAAGCCACCGCTAGCAAGCTTCCGCAGGGGCCGGGCCGCGACGACCTACTTGAAGATAGCGTTCGGCTCGCTGCATTGCCTCTCCGCCATCGACGCAAATAAAATAGGCCGCACGCGCAACGCCTGAGGTATCGACGCCGGAAAACCACGTAGGGTTTGAATACTTCTTGCATCGTTTTGCCCTCAGCTCGGCGTGCCCCAGCTCGGGGGGTGAGTTGGGGCCACCGGGACTAAGCTGGAGGCTGGGGCGGCCAACCTCCAGTACTGAGCAGGTTACGACTTTTTCCGGAATTTCGTCACTGGGATTCGCAAATTGCCGCGGCGCGCTACTACTTCTGCGCCATGAGGGCTGGCGGCCGCTCTGTTGATTGGAGCTAGTCCGGAACGGTAACTTCCGCGAGTATTTGCAGATTTACTATATCCTTGAATTGACTGAATCAACACAACCCGACCACCGCGAGAATCGGACGTGATCAATTCATCCGAGGCTTGATGCTTGACTGAAGCCAACGTTGAGAACCTGCGAGGCATTGAAAAAAACCGTTGATCCTGGCGAAGCGTAGAACCCTTTTTTACGCCGTTGAGGTAGACGCGGATCTTGTCGATGCCTTCGTCTCGACGTACCACTTTGAGCTGCTTCCGATTTGATGGACACCACGATTACGTGTTTACATGAAACCCGCGGTTAGTCGTTAAAAGAGTTCAATGTCGAGGCCCTTTATGCCTCGCTGCAAGAACGCTCTGTTTCAGCGCGCGCTCTGCTGATCCTGCTGGCCCGGATGACCCGCTTCTGCTTTGTAAAGGCCGTGCATTCGTAACGCGCAAGGCCGCGAATCCGTTTTGCTAGCGCCGCGTTCGGGCACATCAGGAATGCGGCGAGCAATTCGTAGCGAGCCAAGCGGACGCGGGCGAGCTCCTGCTGGCTCACGATGACGGCCGGCTCGAACGCCAGCGCTTCCTGCTCCAAGCGATTGAGAAGACCGTTCGTTAACGCGTCAGTCCCCGTGCTCTCAGACGCCATCGAGCGCGACAACCCGTGACGGAGCGCATTCCCGCATGATCGGGCCTTTCCCTGGACTGTCTTCGGGCCCGTGCTGTGCTTGGCATTTCTCCGATTGGCTTCGATTTGTCGAACTGACGCCATGCCCTATTCTCCGCGTTGCCATCACGCTCGCCACCTTGCTCCGTTCGCTATCTGCATCAAGCTCTGGCTGGCAAAAGAGCAAGATTGTTGCTGCAGAAAGGACTGGCGTTCCGCGGCAAACGGAGCGTTACTGAGTCGACCGGGCGCAGAAACGGCCCCGTTATCTCACCTCGCATCCCGCGGGGTTTGCGCAGTGCGGCAACCATCGCCGCGCTGTTCATAACGGGAGATACCGGTGAGTGCTATTCCGACCGGTGGCGCAACAGAGCCACGATTTCAGCTCGTCAAGTTCAACCCTGCTGATCGTCGTCATTTCATTGGCGGCTCGGATGCCCGTGTCATCATGGGCAATGATGAGGCGGATCTGATCCGCCTATGGCGCCAAAAACGCGGCGAGAGCGAGCCGGAAGACTTGTCCAACAATCTTATCGTCCAGCTCGGCACCGCCACGGAAGAACTCAATCGCGGCTGGTATCAGCGCAACAGTGGCCAAACCATCAAAGACATCCAGAAGCGCGTGCGTCACCCCGTCCATGCATGGATGGCGGCAACGCTCGACGGTATCGTCGAACAGACCGGCGCGGTGTTCGAAGCAAAGTTCATGCTGCCATGGGCCTTTAGTGAGGAAGCAGCAGCCGAAAAGCACATGGCGCAGCTGCAGCACAACATGTGGGTGATCGCGGCAAGGTCGGCGGTGCTCTCGGTGATCACCGGAGGCGGCAAATGGATCGAGATTATCGTGCATGCCGACCCGCTCTACCAGCACCTTCTGCTGACCGCGGAGAAGAAGTTCTGGCGCTGCGTACGAACCGGCGAGCCGCCGGTCCTTTTCGGGAGCGAGGCGCCGCGCCCGCGGCTAGCGGCCGTCAAGGTCGTGGACATGACCGCCTCCAACCTGTGGGCCGAATGTGCAGCGAGTTACCTCCGCACCCTCGTCGCACACGGCGACCACGAACGGGCGAAGGCCGAATTGAAAAAGCTAGTGCCGGAGGATGCCAAGGAAGCGTTCGGCTGCGGCATTCGTGCCAAGCGGGCGAAATCCGGCGCCATCAGCTTTGGCTCGCTCGAGGTGGAGATCGTCGATGCATCAGGCAAGTGAGCATATCGGCACGATCGCAGCCGCGCTCGCCAGAGCGCAGGCCGAACTGACCAACCCGGAAAAGACCCTGACCGCCATAATCCGCTCGCCCTTCCTGCGCGATGACGATCGGACCTTCCGCTATGCGTCGCTCGCCGCAGGCCTCGACATCGTGCGCAAGACCTTAAGCCGGCAGGAGATCGCGACCATACAGACCACCCGAATCGAGATTACCACGGGCCACATCCACCTCACCACCCTTCTCGCTCATGCCTCCGGGGAATGGATTTCCTCGGACTTGCCGGTCTGCGCCGTCAAAGACGTCGAGGCGCCGCACCGCATGGGAGCGGCGCTCACTTATGCGCGCCGCTATGCCCTCTTTGCTTTGGTCGGAATTGCCGGCGAGGATGATCTCGACGCCCCCGACGCGGTGGCGGGCCCGCCGGCCGCGGCGCCGCTAGCACCAGCTGGCGCGAAGGCCACCCCCGCCAAGGGCGTTCTCAACCGCGCGCCGATGCTGGATCCAACACGGTCGGCCGAGCTTCGGGTGCGGCTGTTGAGCCAGCTCGCGGTCCTGCCTCCCGGCGATGACCTCCTCGCCTGGGCAAAGGTCAGCCTTCCGCTCAAGAACACCCTCTTGGAGCCGGACGCCCAGCTCGTCGAGGTCGCCTATCTGACCAAGCTTCAGGAATCCGACGAAGCCGGGATGGTCGAACAGGCACGCGCCTTAGACCAAGCGCCAGAGCAGCCCCCGCAGCCTTACGCAGCCACGGATGCCGCGGTACCGGCCCCCCTGACAGATGCGCCTGCGGCCGGATTGGCGCATCCCAAGGAGTTGCCCCGCAGGCGCAGCAAGGCGCACCTCATGTTTGTCCGAGAACAACGCTGCCTCATTTGCCGGCAATCGCCTACCGATGCCCACCATTTGAAGTTCGCCCAACCCACGGCTCTCGGCCGCAAGGTCAGCGACGAGTACACCGTTCCATTGTGTCGCGCCCATCACCACGAGCTGCATCGACACGGCAACGAACGGGCCTGGTGGGCGAACTTGAAGATTGATCCCTTGCGGCTGGCCCATGACTTGTGGACGGCAAGCCCGATCCACAGCCCGCTCAGCGCGGCCATGGTCGGCACGGCCGCTCCCTCCCGCTTTGAGCCGGAGGTTCCCTCCCGATGAATGGACCATTTCAAACTGCGCATGAGTTGCCCGCAACAACAACGTTGCCGGTCGCGCTTGAGGTGTTTGCCCCACCTCCCCTTCTGCTCCCTGGTGAACGCCTAGACCATTACCACGCGCTCCGCGCAGCGATCTTCGCTGATTTGGCGCCACGTTCTGCCGTCGAGTGGCTGCTCGCGATCGACGTCGTCGAACTCTCTTGGGAGATCCAGCGTTACCGCGTCCTGCGCCACCGTCTGCTCGCGACCTATCGGCAAAAGGCGATTGAGGCCGCCTTACGCCATATCGACATGACCGGGATCGCGCCTGAGTTCGAAGACGAGGCCGAACACTACACCAGACAAAACGCGCTGAGTTGGCGACTCGATCCTGTTGCCACAACCGAAATCGAGGCGCGTCTCGCGTCGTACGGTTTCGACCAGCATTCCATCAACACCGATGTCTACATCCAGGCGCGCGAGGCCTTTGTCTTGTTCGAGGGCCTGCTCAATGCAGCGCAATCCCGACGACTGCTGCTCATAAGGGAGATCAAGAAGTGTCGCTTGCCGTGATTTGCAAGAAACCCACGGCTCTGGATCCAAGACTACCTTCAGGCATCATGTCCCACCATTTGTCGCCAGAGCTGGACTTAGCAAGTCGTGTGTACAACCTCAGCCTCCAATAGCTTCAGAACGATAGTTAGGGGAAGTACGGGAATAGCTTCTCCGTCTGACCTTTGCGAAGAAGCCGTTGCAAATAAACCAACGAAGTATTCGTTAAGGCGGGATGTGCACGCACAGCTGCTGGCTAGCCGCCGCGCAAAAATGGGACGACATGCGGATTGCTCTGATCACAATAACATTGTGTAATTAGCACAAGGCTCAATTTTTGATCGTCAGAAGGATAATGCTGCATGTCTTCGGGTTATCTAGCGGATCTCCGCACCGCTCCAATCGAACTCGCCGGCGACTGGGGTCGCATGATCCCGCATGCGGCTCTGCAGGTCGTTGAGCGGATGCGTGCTGCTTGCCTTGATGGTTTCCGCCTTGTTTCAAACGACCAACCCAACCGCCTTCGCGTTGAGGAACGCACCAGCGGCCCTCCCGCGGTCTGGCTTCACAACGACTCAACCGACCTTGCCTGGATTGTCGTCGACATTGGGGAACGGGATTGGTCGAGGCTCGCCTATCAGTTTGGTCACGAGTTGGGACACGTTACATCCAACTCATGGCGGCCGGACGCAAAGCCTGCAGCACCCAGCCAATGGCTGGAGGAGGCCCTGGTAGAAGCGTTTACGTTGCGAGGCCTCTCCCTGTTGGCGGACAACTGGTCTCGCGATCCTCCGTTCAAGGATGATAGTGGTTTTGGCGCCGCCGTTGCGGTCTATCGACAAAATGCTGTCGAGCGCTACGGAAAATTGGCGGCTGAACAAGGTAATTCAAAGAATCTCAACGCCTGGTTCAGGCAGCATCGTGCCGCGTTGGAGGCAGACCCCTGCCTTAACGCGTTTGCACAAGCGGCATCGCTATTCATCCTCGAAGAATACGAGCGCAACCCGGCCACCATGGAAGCGCTCGGCGCGCTAAACCGATGGGACGGCCGCAGCGCTATCCCCCTCGAGCAATATCTGGAGGCTTGGAAGGACAGCTGCAAAAAACTGCAGGCTTCGCCAGCCTTGCCCGATCGGCTTCAAGAGCTTCTAAGCTGACCTTGACCTGCCGATGTGAAGGAAAGCGGCCTATTGAGATTAGCGGCTTATATACGTACCGCGTCACGAACGCTTTGAAAGCCATCACGCCGCCTTCCGTACAAAAAGAAGGTTCTCACCTCGGCCTTGGCGCTCATCAAAAAAGGGGGCCAACGCGCGGCGAACGGTGGCTTCACTGCCGGGCCGAAATCTATCATGCGTCTCAATAATGATCGCTTGAATTCTTGCCAGACAATCATCTGCTGCCTGCGCAAACAATTCGAGTTCAGCGCCCTCAATATCAATCTTGAGAATGTCAACATGCGAGAAACCGGCAATTTCGATCAGCGTGGAGAGGCGGTAGCACGGCACTTGCTTGTCGCTGGGTCGTGGTGTGGTGGTGACCTGGACACCCCATGAATCGAGTGGAGAGTTTGTTTCGTCTTCGGTCCGCAAACAGATGTGTCCATCATGTGTCCATGCAGCGGCTTGACAACGATGAACGCGGGTACCGAGTATCTGCGTGTTGCGTACGAGAAGCCTGAAGTTCTCCAATTCTGGCTCGACTGCCAATACTGTGAACCTCCTCCGAATGAGTGGACACCTGTAGTAGGCTCATTGAGCGCGGAGGTGTCGAATGGAACGTCAACGTCGGTCGTTTACCGAGGAGTACAAGCGGCAAGCCGTTGAGCTGGTGGTGTCGAG
>NZ_JBWJZD010000020.1:0-155417 GCF_056429065.1 Bradyrhizobium sp. USDA3010 | reverse complement strand
ACCCGCTGGACAAGCACCTCTATGCCCAGCGTCACCTCGTCGAATGCTGCTTCTCAAAGCTCAAGCAGTTCCGCCGCGTTGCAACCCGCTTCGAAAAGACCGCTCGAAATTATCGCGCCGTCGTCACTCTCGCAGCCATCGTCCTTTGGATGCGGTAAGTGTCCACACGACCTAGCGGGCCTCATCGTTGTCGTCCTGGCGAAAGCCAGGACCCATCACCAGCGCATTTGATTGTGAACGAGATCGTGGCCCCAGCGTCGCGCAACGATGCGCATTTGGGGCAATGGGTCCTGGCTTTCGCCAGGACGACGGCGAGTACGTGGCGCTACCCGTGGACCCACCTTCGCGTTCCCGCGACCTGATTAGTCCGAGCTTTTTGCATTCTCGTTCCGCCCTCTCTTGAACAGAGGGCACAGGGAAGCCAGGTGCCGATCAACGATCCCGGCGAGACGAGCGAAACTCCCTGGGACCGTCCAGCAGATCATGCTTGCGGGCAGACTGATCGATCCGGCTGGCCGAATGATCTGTCATGGCGTTGATCGCCGTGCCGGCGAGGTTCTGCGCCCGCTGCCGTCGCTTCTCATCCTGGGATCGAACATCCCGTTCTTCGGCTCGCCGACGACAGAGTTCGTCAGAGATGCGTTCCTGGAGACATCCATCGCCTCGATAAGGTCGCTGCTTCATCTTGCACGCTCCCTCCAACAGGATTGCGGTACGGAGGACTAACTCTCTCGGGGGCCGCTGGTTCGCGGTGCCAATTGACTTAGTGCCGGGAATTTCGGCGCCAGCAATCTGGGCTTCTTCGGCGGAGCCGCAATCAATCCGTCCCGTATCGCCTGCTTGCGGGCAAGCTTGCGGGCTCGCCGCGCGGCCTCGGCTTTCTCCCGAATCTTTCTTTCCGAAGGCTTTTCGAACGAGCGGCGGCGCTTCATCTCTCTGAAGACGCCTTCGCGCTGCATCTTCTTCTTTAGAACGCGCAGTGCCTGGTCGATATTGTTGTCCCTGACAAGAACCTGCAACGGATCACCTCTCGCGGTAGAAGACACGTCAAGCGCACAAATACGAACGCCCGCTCTATCGGTGACAGAGCGGGCCGCACTGCCATTCCAGTACATCCGTGAAACGGCAGCCGATCAACAAGGTGACGAAAGCTTCAGCCGCGGTGCTGATAGCACTGCGCCTTCCCTTTCATCCGACGATGTCTTTGGAAAAGGGTCCCCTGGGACCGATCTACAAGGCTCAAGGCCAGTCGATACAATACAAGTATACACTTATCTCAGCTATGCAAGGTGCAATTGCCAGTTCCGGGATTTATCTCTCGCGCTTCAAGCGTTCGAGATCGCAGCCGGAAGACGGTCGCGGGCGCGTGAGCGGTTCCTTGAATCGATATCATTGTTGAGTAGCAAATTCGGACCCGCTGACGCAGAGTGCGGCGCTGCCGGGTGAATTCAGCGCGCCGGCACTCGAGAGCCTGGGCAGCTCCCACCGCAAAGAGGGAGCCGCAATTGGCAACCCGCTATTATTTCGACATCCGCAACGGCGAGGAACTCTATGCCGACAGGCAGGGTATCGAGCTGCGCGACGAGGAGACTGCTGCCCACGAAGCGATGCAGTCATTGCTCAGCATGGCGAAGGACAACCCGCCGTTGGACAAACACAGTTTGTTGGCGTTCGAGGTCCGCACGGACCAAGGGCCGCTGTTTCAGGTCAGTCTCAATCGGGGCATAACGCGGCACTAGGGGCGTCGGCGCGCAACGGAACGTCAACGGCGAAGGCGCCACGCGAAGGCTGCGTCAAGCACGGGCCCGTCGTCATCCCGCACTTCGACTGCGATCTGATCGAGATTCTGACTAGTGACGGAATCGCGAACCATGTCAGCCAAAGCTCGCGCGGCCTCTTCCTGAACCGCCGCGAGGTCGGACATCTCCAGGCCCTCCTCGTCGATTGCCAAGCCATCGCCATCACGAAGATCGAAATAGTAGCGGGTCATCGCTGTGACTAAGAAACCCGACCATCGATCGTTCCTGCGGCGGCACAGGGCAGCGACCACGCCCTGCCGATGCGAAATGTCGTGACAGCCCACGGGGCGCCCCAAATGGCCGGTAAATGTTCCCGAGATGTCAACGCCCCTGTCCTATCGTGGCGGACTGCATGAAGCGATCGTCAAGATGGAGCCTGTGACGGCTCCCCTATCATCGTCGCCCCCGGGCGGGCAGAAAGTTGGATGAGATCCGGACACAAGGGGTTAACGGAGCCACGCAAAGCGTACGTGCCCGACCGAGACGCCTCAAGCATGCGTACGCGCGCGGCCTAGTGGTCGGACAGGCTGCCGACGATCGATGCGCGGCGGGACAGTTCGATCCAGTTGCCGTCCGGATCGAGGATCATGGAAATCCGCGCGACCTCGCCAAGCGTCACCGGCGCGAGGCCCTCGCGCACGCCCTTGGCGCGCAGTCCGTCATGCACGGCGTCGATATCGGTGACCTGCAGCGTGATGTAGCGCCAGCCGCGCGCGCCCCGCACCGGATCGACGGTCGCGGCACGATCTTCCCTGAGCAGGATCAGGCTCTCGCCGAGGCGAAACGCCGGGCCGCCCGACCAGGATTGCTCGGCGAAGCCGAGAATGTCGCCGTAGAATTTGCGATGCGCGGCGAGGTCGCGCACGGCCATGGAAACGGCGATCTGGGTGATGCCGTCATGTCCGGGTGCCACCAGGCAAACGCTGTTGCCGTCGGGATCGGCCATGCGCTGCGGCGCTCCAACGCCGTCGCGCGCAACGATCAGCTCGCGATAGCCGCTGCTCGGTGCCGCATCCGGCAGCGGCCCGACATGATGGTTGAGCTTGATGACCGAACCATGCGCGTCGTGCCGGTACTGCTTCTGTCCGCGCCGGATCGGTTGCACATGATCGAAGCGAAGCCCGGCGTCCTGCTGCCAGAACCGCAGCATCGGCTCCAGATTGTTGGTGGAAAGGCCGATGTCGATCACGTTCTTTGCGAGTTGCATGTCCGGTCTCCCCAGCCGCCGTGCGCGCTCGCTGGGCCGGCTCAGCCGGGAAAGCGATCGCCGAACATCGGCAGTCCGCTGCGCGATTGTTCGCGCGTCGCCTCGTCCTGGATGACGTCCCAGTGCTCGGCGAGCACGTCACCCTCCATGCGCATGCCGCCGGTAGGCCATGACCGCTGAACCGGCCGTGCAGAATGACGAAATCGCCGCTCGCCGCGCCGACATGGTTCTCATAGCGCAGCGTCGCGGGCAAGCCCTTGACGAGATCAAATAGCCCGTCCCGGCCCGGCGCGATATACGCTCTCTGCTTGATGTAGCGCTACGACCAGAGCCGTTCGGCCGCGGCGCCGGCCTGATCCCTTCAATCCAGTGAGGACCGAAATGCCCGCAGGCCTCGTTCAGACCTTTCGCGCCTTTGCTTACAACAACGCCTGGGCCAATCATCGCCTGCTCACGGCATGCGGCGGCCTCGGCCAGACGGAGTTCGCCGCCGCGCGGACCGGATTTTTCCCGAGCCTGCAGGCGACGCTGAACCATATCCATGTCATCGATCTGTTCTACGTCGACGCGCTCGAAGGTGGCTGGCTCGGGCCGAAGGCGTGGGCGAACGAGGTGCCCTATCCGGCGGTCGCGGCGCTGCAACCAGCGCAACGCGCGATCGACCAGCGCCTGATCGCTCACTGCGATGCGCTGACGCCTGAACGGCTCGATGAGGTGGTCAAGGTCAATCGCGACAGCTCGGTGCAGACCGAGCGGCGCGACCGCCTTCTGATGCATTTGTTTCAGCACCAGATCCATCATCGCGGCCAGGCCCACGCCATGCTCTCCGAAACCACCGTCAAGCCGCCGCAGCTCGACGAATTCTTCGCCGCCGGCGAGGCCCCGCTGCGGGCGGCCGAGTTCAAGGACCTTGGCTGGAGCGAAGCCACCGTGTGGGGCGGCTGAACGCCAGGTTTCCGCCACCGCTAGGTCCGCGCGATCGGGTTCCCGATCCGGAACAAGGTCTTGAATCCGGCCCCCTCCACGCTCACCTGTCGATGAAACGTGGGGAACTTTCGAATGCCTTTTGCCAATCATCGGGGCCAGCGCATCCATTATACCGTCGAAGGATCCGGACCGCTGATCGTGCTGCAGCACGGACTGCTGCTCGACGCCGCGAGCTGGAAGCAATGCGGCGTGGTCGACGCGCTTTCCGACCGCTTCCGCGTCGTCTGCGTCGATTCGCTCGGGCACGGCTTGAGCGACAAGCCGGCCGATCCCGCACTCTACGACCAGGCGCAGCGTGCCGGCGACATCGTCGCGGTAATCGACGATCTCGGCGGCGAGCGCGCGCATGTGGTGGGGCATTCGATGGGCGGCTGGGTCGCCGTCGGCGTCGCCAGATTTTTCCCGACGCGATTGGCGTCGCTGGCGATCGGCGGCTGGGATTTCCTTACCGGATTGCCGCGCGGCAACGCCGGCCCGCTGACCTATGGCGCCTTCATCACCTTCGCCCGCCGCACGGTGCCGCAGCTCGCCGAATGGGTGACGCCGGATCTCGAAGGCGGCGTGCGCGCCTGCTTCGATGCGCTCGGTCAGGTCGATGGCGCCAAGGACGCCGTGCTGTCCTCGCGGGTGCCGGTGCTACTCTGGAACGGCCAGGACGACGGCCCGCATGCACCGATGGAGCGCTTTGCCGCGGAGAACGGCCTCTATGCGATGTCGGTGCCCGGCGATCACCTCGGCGCGCTGCTCGAGCACGGCGCCGCGATCGGCCGCGGCATCCGCTCGTTCGTCGGACGTGCGTAGAGAGCCGAGACGAGGTCGACTGGCAGCTAGGCCGGCTCCGGCATCTGCGCGAGCAGCTTGTCCAGCGTGATCGGGTAGTCGCGCACGCGCACGCCGGTAGCGTTATAGACCGCATTGGCGACCGCGGCTGCGACGCCGCAGATGCCGAGCTCGGCAACGCCCTTGGCCTTCATCGGCGACGACATCGGATCGGTCTCGTCGAGGAAGACCATGTCCTGATGCGGAATGTCGGCATGCACCGGCACCTCATAGGTCGCGAGGTCGTGCGTAATGAAAAGGCCATGACGCTTGTCGACCACCAGATCCTCCATCAGCGCGGCGCCAACTCCCATCGTCATCGCGCCGATCACCTGGCTGCGCGCCGCCTTCGGATTGAGGATGCGGCCCGCCGCGCACACCGCGAGCATTCGCCGCACGCGGATCTCGGCGGTGTCGGCGTCGACGCCGACCTCGACGAAATGCGCGCCGAAGGTCGATTGCTGATAGGTCTTGGCGAGATCGCCATACTCGATGGCATCCTCCGCCACAAGATCGCCATCGCCGACCGCCTGCGCCAGCGGCACGCTGCGATTGCCGGAACGGACCAGGCCGTCGGCGAACACCGCCTCTTCGGAATTGAAGCCGAGCTTCTGCGCGATCGTCTCGCGCAGCTTGACGCAGGCCGCATAGACGCCGGCCGTGGAATTGTTGCCGCCCCATTGCCCGCCGGAGCCGCACGACACCGGAAAGTCGGAATCGCCGAGCCGCACGACAACCTTGTCCAGCGGCACGCCCATCATCTCCGCCGCAGTTTGCGCGATGATGGTGTAGGAGCCGGTCCCGATATCGGTCATGTCGGTCTCGACCGTCACCGTTCCCTGCTGGTCGAGACGGACGCGTGCCGCCGATTTGGTCACGAGGTTGTTGCGGAACGCCGCCGCAACGCCCATGCCGACCAGCCAGCGCCCGTCGCGGACCTGGCCGGGTCTCGGATTGCGCTTGCTCCAACCGAAGCGCGCCGCGCCTTCGTTCAGGCACTGCACCAATTGGCGCTGCGAGAAGTGCCGCTGCGGATGCTCCGGATCGACCTGCGTGTCGTTGGTGATCCGCAGCGCGACCGGATCGACACTGAGCTTTTCGGCAAGCTCGTCGATCGCGATCTCGAGCGCCATCATGCCGGAGGCTTCCCCGGGCGCACGCATCGCGTTGCCCTCGGGCAGATCGAGCGCCGCCAGCCGCGTCGCCGTCATCCGGTTGGCGCCGGCATAGAGCAGGCGGGTCTGGCTCACCGCCATCTCGGGCTCGCCGTCCTTGACGTTGCCGGACCAGCTCTCATGACCAATCGCGGTGATCCTGCCGTCACGCTCGGCACCGAGACGGATGCGCTGGATCGTCGCCGGACGGTGGGTGGTGTTGTTGAACATCAACGGCCGCTGCAGCGCCACCTTGACCGGACGGCCGGCCGCGCGCGCGCCGAGCACGGCAAGCAGCACGTCGGCGCGCAGGAACAGCTTGCCGCCGAAACCGCCGCCGATATAGGGCGACACCAGACGGATGTTCTCCCTGGGGATGCCAAGCGTCTTGGCCATATCCTCCGCGCCCCAGGCGATCATCTGGTTGGAGGTCCAGACCGTGAGCCTGTCGCCGTCCCAGGCCGCGACCGAGGCATGCGGCTCCATCATCGCGTGGCTCTGATCGGGCGTCGTGTAGGTGGCGTCGAGCTGCACCGGCGCCGCGGCAAAGGCGGCGGCAAAATCGCCGACGGCGGTATCGGCGGGGCCGCCGAACGACGGGTTCGGGGTGATGGCCTTGTCGCGCTCCGCAGCCAAAGCGAACCTTCCGTCGCCATTGACGTAATCGACGCGAACCAGCTGCGCTGCGGCACGCGCCTGCTCGAAGGTTCCGGCGACCACGACGGCGACGGCCTGGTGATAATGCGCGATCTCGGGCCCGCCGAGCAGCGGCGCGCCGTTGCGCTCGCCTTTGCCGAGCTTGCCGGCGTTGTCGGCAGTGACGATGGCGAGCACGCCGGGCGCAGCGTTTGCCGCCGCGAGGTCGATCGCGGCGATTCGTCCTTTGCCGATCGCCGAGCCGATAACGTAGCCATAGGCCTGGTTCGCCACGACGTCGTGCCGCTCATAGGCGTAGGGCGCAGTGCCGGTGGTCTTCAGCGGCCCTTCGATCCGGCTGGTCGGATGGCCGATTACCTTGAGCTGGTCGATCGGATTGAAGGTCGCGGGATGTTCGAAACGCATGATCTCAAGCCCTCGTTAAGCCCTCGCCTCGCGCAGCACCGCCGCCAAGGTTCGTTCGGCGAGCGGCAGCTTGTAGGCATTGTCCCTGGTCGGCTTCGCATCGGCGAATAGCCGTGCTGTGACCGCCTTTGCGCCATCAGGCAATTCCGTCTCCGCCGCCTCGACCCGCCACGGCTTGGGCGCGACGCCGCCGAGCGCGACGCGGCCGGTGCCGTCGCGCTGCACGATCGCGGCAACCGAGACCAGCGCGAACGCATAGGAGGCACGGTCGCGGACCTTGCGATAAGCCTGCGTGCCGCCGATCGGCTTTGGCAGCGTCACCGCCGTGATCAATTCGCCCGGCTGCAGGACGGTCTCGATGTCCGGGCTATCGCCGGGCAAACGATGCAGGTCGGCGATTGGAATGCTGCGCGTGGTGCCGTCGGGCCGCACGGTCTCGACCACAGCCTCGAGCGCGCGCATCGCCACCGCCATGTCGCTCGGATGGGTCGCGATGCAGGCTTCGCTGGCGCCGACCACCGCGTGCTGGCGGCTGAAGCCGCCGATCGCGGCGCAGCCGCTGCCGGGCTTGCGCTTGTTGCAGGGCAGATTGGTGTCGTAGAAATACGGACAGCGCGTCCGCTGCAGCAGATTGCCCGCCGTCGTCGCCTTGTTGCGCAACTGGCCGGAAGCGCCCGCGAGGAGCGCACGCGACAGCACGCCATAGTCGCGCCGCACGCGCCGGTCCGCCGCCAGATCGGTGTTGCGCACCAGGGCGCCGATCCGCAAACCGCCGTCAGCGGTTTGCTCGATGCGGTCGAGCGCAAGGCCGTTGACGTCGATCAGATGGGCCGGCGTCTCGATCTCGAGCTTCATCAGGTCGAGCAGATTGGTGCCGCCGGCGATGAACTTTGCGTTCGCGGTGCCGGCGGCGGCTGCAGCCGCAGCGCCCGGCGAGCTGGCACGCTCATAGCTGAATGATCTCATGCGCTCCTCCCGGCGACCTCGCTGATCGCCTCGGCGATGTTGGAATAGGCGCCGCAGCGACAGATGTTGCCGCTCATGCGCTCCCGGAGTTCGGCATTGGTCAACCGCACCGGCGCATTCAAGTCGGCCGTGACATGGCTCGGGATGCCGGCCTTGACTTCTGCCAGCACGGCGACCGCCGAGCAGATCTGGCCGGGCGTGCAGTAGCCGCATTGATAGCCGTCGTGCTCGACGAACGCCGCCTGCATTGGATGCAGTGCGTCCGGCGTGCCGAGGCCTTCGATCGTCGTGATCTCGTCGCCCTGATGCATCACGGCAAGCGTCAGGCATGAATTGATCCGCCGCCCATCGACGATCACCGTGCACGCACCGCATTGGCCGTGGTCGCAGCCCTTCTTGGTACCGGTCAGGTGCAGGTGCTCGCGCAGCGCGTCCAGCAGCGTGGTCCGGGTATCGAGCTCGAGCCGATGGGTTTCGCCGTTCACCTCAAACGATACTTTTGTCATTCCAGGCGCTCCGTTCGGGGCAGATTGGGCGGCCGCAGAGGGCGGCGTCGTGACCGACGACGCTGCCAGCGAGGCGGCTCCGACAATCAACAGATGGCGCCGGGATAGTTCCAAACGTCCTGATATCTGCATGCCGCTCTCCTCCAGTCGGCCGAACGTGGAACCACGACAACGACGTGTCGGCTCGGCCTGTCAGCTGAGGGGAATGCCGCGGGCGGCGGAATGTTTCTCGCGGGAGGTTAAACTGCTCGCGAGCACCACGGCGGCTGCGGACGGGCTACGTGCGGCATTATGGTGCGACCGCCCCGACCGGCGGCATCGTCGTGCGCCTACGACCAACGTCTCCTGCCTAGAATCGCGAAATTCCGGTTAACTGCATTGCGCCGTTCTCATGCTCCCCCACGGGGAAAAGCAGAGCAGAACACGCTGCAGGCCTTGGGGCCGGCACGGGATCATGTAGGATAGCGGTCGCGACCTCCGCCGGCGACCCTGCCGGCCGACACTCGGACCGCTTACTCTGGGACTGCTTGATGAGCGCGCATGTAATAGTCACCGACGAAGCCGCCACACGCGTGATCCGGCTGCGCAGGCCCGAGAAGAAGAACGCGATCACCCAGGAGATGTTTCGCGCGATCAGCGATGCGATCGACAAGGCGCAGAACAATCCGAAGATCCGCTGCCTGATCATCACCGGCGGCTCCGGCGTGTTCACCGCGGGCAACGACATCGAGGACCTGCTCGCGCAGGGCACCTCGACCGGCGAGACGCCGCCCGCCTCCGACCTGGTCAAGTTCCTGTATTCACTGGCCCACAATGTGAAGCCGATCATCGCCGCCGTCGACGGCGTCGCGATGGGCATCGGCACCACAATGCTGTTTCACTGCGACTATGTGCTGGCGAGCAAGGCCGCGCTGTTCTCGACGCCGTTCTCCAATTTCGGCCTGGTGCCGGAAGGCGCCTCCAGCCTGCTGATGCCGCGCACGATGGGCCATCAGCGCGCCTTCGCGATGCTGGTGATGGGCCGCACCATGTCGGCCGACGACGCCCGCGTCGCCGGCTTCGTCAACACCGTGGTGGCGCCGGGGCATGCCGAGGTCGAGGCGCACAAGGTGGCGCGCGAGATCTGCGCGCTGCCGGCCGAGGCGGTGGCGATCTCGCGCCGCTTGATCCGGCTGCCGCCCGAGGACGTCACCCGCCGCATCGAGCAGGAGAACCATCTGTTCAGCGAGCGGATGCGCTCCAACGAGGCGGTCAGCGCCTTCAAGGCCTTCATGGCGCGCACGAAGGATTGAAACGAAGCATCGCAAAATTGTAGTGCCGTCACGCCATGATCGTGTGTTCCATGATCGTGCACGCCATGGACAGGTCATGAGACAGCCCCGCCTTACGCCCCTCGCCGCGCTCTGCGCACTCGGACTGGCCGCGGCAGGTCCCTGTCTGGCGCAGACCGCAGCGCCGGTGAACCTGCGCATTCTCGCGATCAACGATTTCCACGGCTATCTGCGGCCGCCACCGGGCGGCATCCGCATCACCGATCCCGCTGATGCGACCAGGAAGATCATGGTGCCCGCCGGCGGCGCCGAACGACTATCTCGTCAAACAGCTGCGTGAAGGCCACAAGAACAACATCTTCGTCGCGGCCGGTGACCTGATCGGCGCGAGCCCGTTCTTGTCGGCGATGTTTCACGACGAGCCGACCATCGAGTCGCTGTCGATGATGGGGCTTGCGATCTCGTCGGTCGGCAACCACGAATTCGACGAGGGCAAGGACGAGCTCCTGCGGATGCAGAATGGCGGCTGCCACCCGGTCGACAAGTGCCAGGGGCCGCATCCCTTCGTGGGGGCCAAATTCCGCTATCTGGCCGCCTCCACGATCGACAAGGCCTCCGGCAAGCCGGCGTTTCCGCCCTACGAGATCAAGGAATTCGACGGCATACCGGTCGCGTTCATCGGGCTGACGCTGAAGAACACTCCGAACCTGGTGTCGCCGGCCGGCGTCGGCAGCCTCGACTTCCGCGACGAGGCCGAGACCGTCAATGCGCTGGTCCCCGAGCTGAAGGCGAAGGGCGTCGAGGCGATCGTGGTCTTGATCCACGAAGGCGGCTTTCCGACCGGCGATTATCATGAATGCCCAGGCATCTCGGGGCCGATCGTCGATATCGTCAAGAAGTTCGATCACGCGGTCGACGTCGTGATCTCCGGCCACACCCACCAGGCCTATGTCTGCGAGATCGACGGGCGGCTCGTCACATCCGGCGACAAATACGGCACGCTGGTCACCGCGATCGATCTTCAGCTAGATCCGAACAGCCATGACGTGATCAGCGCCAAGGCCGACAACACCATCGTGAAGATCGGCGGCACAGCCAAGGACCCGGAGCAGAGCGCGCTCCTGGAATCCTACGACCGGCTGGCCGCGCCGATCGCCAACCGCGCGGCGGGCTCGGTGACGGAAACGCTGTCGCGCACGCCGGCCGAGACCGGCGAAAGCCCGCTCGGCGATATCGTCGCCGACGCGCAGCTGCTTGCCACCAGCTCGGAGCCGAATGGCGGCGCGGTGATCGCCTTCACCAATCCCGGCGGCGTGCGCACCGACATCGTCAAGCGCGAGGACGGCGCCGTCACCTATGCCGACATCTTCGCGAGCCAGCCGTTCCGCAACCAGCTGGTGACGATGACGCTGACCGGCAAGCAGCTCAAGGACGTGCTGGAGCAGCAATGGGCCGACCCGAAACGGCCGCGCGCGCTACAGGTCTCGAAAGGCTTTGCCTATGCGTGGGATGCGAGCAAGGGCGACGGCGCGCGCATTATCGCCGCGCGGATGTCGCTCGACGGCAAGCCGATCGACCCGGCCGCGAGCTATCGCGTCACCGTGAACAATTATCTCGCCGAGGGCGGTGACGGCTTCACGGTGTTCAAGGAAGGAACGGCGCAGCAGTTCGGCATCTACGATGTCGATGCGCTCTATGCCTACTTCAAGGCCAACAGCCCGGTCGGCCCAGCGGCCGGAAAGCGGATCGAGCGGATCAATTGAAGTGCGGGCATGGAACATCGGTGGGGCGGAGACAGGCCTTTCCGGCGGGCCGGTAACGGCCTAAATTAGGCGCTCCTCGCACGCGCCCCAAATGCGCCGGGAATTTGCATGACACTGCTTCTGACGCACACCGCCTGCCTCGAACACCTGACCCCACCCGGACATCCCGAACGCCCCGACCGGCTGCGCGCGGTTGCCGAGGTGCTCGGCGAAGACCGCTTCAGGGCGCTGGTGCGCGACCTAGCGCCGGAAGGCGACCTCGACAGCGTGCTGCTCTGTCACGGCGAGCACTATGTCGGCGAGCTGCGTCACATCGCGCCGACCTCCGGTATGAT
This sequence comes from Bradyrhizobium sp. USDA3010, assembly GCF_056429065.1. NCBI lineage: Bacteria > Pseudomonadati > Pseudomonadota > Alphaproteobacteria > Hyphomicrobiales > Nitrobacteraceae > Bradyrhizobium > Bradyrhizobium sp. USDA3010. The sequence continues at coordinate 143,548 of NZ_JBWJZD010000020.1, read as the reverse complement.
CTATATCGACGGCGACACCTCGATGTCGCCGGGCACCTGGGAGGCCGTGATGCGCGGCGTCGGCGGCGCGGTGGCGGCGACCGATGCGGTGATGACGGGCGCGCACCAGAACGCCTTCGTCGCGGTGCGCCCGCCCGGGCATCACGCCGAGAAGTCGACGCCGATGGGCTTCTGCTTCTTCGATAATGTCGCGATCGCCGCGCGTCACGCGCAGCGCAAATACGGCATCAAGCGTGCCGCGATCATCGATTTCGACGTCCATCACGGCAACGGCACGCAGGATATCTTCTGGGCCGATCCGACCGTGATGTACTGCTCGACGCATCAGATGCCGCTGTTCCCCGGCACCGGCGCTTCAGGCGAGCGCGGCGAGCACGACACCGTCGTCAACGCGCCGCTGGCGCCCGGCGACGGCGGCGCCAAATTCCGCTCCGCCTTCGAGAACCTGATCCTGCCGCAGCTCGAGAAGTTCTCCCCCGAGCTGGTCGTGATCTCGGCGGGCTTCGACGCGCATCACCGCGATCCGCTGGCCTCGATCAACCTGACCGGCGAGGATTTCGGCTGGGTCACGCGCAGGCTGATGGACCTCGCCGACAACAGCGCCGGCGGCCGCGTCGTCTCGGTGCTGGAGGGCGGCTACGACCTCGAGGGCCTGAAAGAGTCGGTGGCATCTCACGTCACCGCATTGATGGGCGGGTAAATCCCCGCCACAATACCCCCGCAAAAATTCGATTGATTCTGCGCCGGTGCAAGCATGGCCTGCGACAGGTCATGTTTGGACGACAAGACCCGATCACGGTCTGATCGGCGCACCGGGAACACATAATGGCCGAAAACGCTCAAGCCGACGTCAAGAAGCTCTCCTTTGAACGCGCGATCGAGGAACTCGAATCGATCGTCAAGCGCCTCGAGGACGGCAAGGTCCCGCTTGAGGAATCGGTCGCGATCTATGAGCGCGGCGAGGCGCTGAAGCGGCGCTGCGAGGAATTGCTGCGCCAGGCCGAAGCCCGCGTCGACAAGATCACCACCGACGCCTCTGGCCAGCCGACCGGCACCGAGCCGCTCGACGTGCAGTAGCGCCGATACACCGCAATCACGCGACACGATGTCCGCCACCGGCGGGCGATTGTTGCTGTGCATTTCCGTTGGTCGACCACGCCGTGGGGCAACCGCCGCGATCGGGTGCGGCTGCGAATCAGGCCGATCCGGACCCTCCCGGCTCCCCTTAAATTAGCAAAAATGGAACCCGTCCCCTAGCCAGGCATTGAAAAGTCTAGGCTTTTCAGGACAGCGCATAGGAACCCTGCACCCCCTATCGGGTTGGCTTTGACTACGGCTTTGGTGTAATGCTTCCAGTTCTATGGGCATTTGGGGGTGGCCGGCGGCCCGAATTATTCGGGCGGCATGCATCTCAAATGGTTCGACAAAACTGAACCGGGACGGGTGAAGAGCGACCAAGGTGATGCATATCACGTGGTCCAATCCGGAGTGAATCTAGGCTTACAACCAGGCAGGGCCTGCCGGGACGGCACCCAGTGTCTGGAATTCGCTGCGCGGTGAGCGCGCCAACCCATCTCGCGTCGGGCCGTTCGTTCCGACAGGCAAAAATTGGAAATTCGCTGTGACCACATTTAGTAAAACGCCGCTTCTTGACACTATTCACACGCCGGATGACCTGCGCAAGCTGAAGGTCGAGCAGGTGCGGCAGGTTGCCGACGAGCTCCGCCAGGAAACCATCGACGCCGTGTCGGTGACCGGCGGCCATTTCGGCGCCGGCCTCGGCGTGGTCGAACTGACCACCGCCATCCACTACATCTTCGACACCCCGCGCGACCGCCTGATCTGGGACGTCGGCCACCAGGCCTATCCGCACAAGATCCTGACCGGTCGCCGCGACCGCATCCGCACCCTGCGCACCGGTGGCGGCCTCTCCGGCTTCACCAAGCGCACCGAGAGCGACTACGATCCGTTCGGCGCCGCGCACTCCTCGACCTCGATCTCGGCCGGCCTCGGCATGGCCGTGGCGCGCGACCTCTCCGGCGGCAAGAACAACGTTATCGCCGTGATCGGTGACGGCGCGATGTCGGCGGGCATGGCCTATGAGGCCATGAACAACGCCGGCGCGATGAACTCGCGCCTGATCGTGATCCTCAACGACAACGACATGTCGATCGCCCCGCCGGTCGGCGCGATGAGCGCCTACCTGTCGCGCCTCTACTCCGGCAAGACCTACCGCTCGCTGCGCGAGGCGGCCAAGCAGATCAACAAGCGCCTGCCGAAGATCCTCGCCAACCGCGCCAACCGCGTCGAGGAATATTCCCGCGGCTTCATGATGGACGGCGGCACGCTGTTCGAGGAGCTCGGCTTCTATTATGTCGGCCCGATCGACGGCCACAATCTCGACCATCTGCTGCCGGTGCTGAAGAACGTCCGCGACATGGAGACCGGGCCGATCCTGGTTCACGTCGTGACCCAGAAGGGCAAGGGCTACGGCCCGGCCGAGGCTTCCGCCGACAAGTACCACGCCGTCGTCAAGTTCGACGTCGCGACCGGCACTCAGGCCAAGGCCAAGCCGAATGCGCCGGCCTACCAGAACGTGTTTGGCCAGAGCCTCGTCAAGGAAGCCCAGAAGGACGACAAGATCGTCGCCATCACCGCGGCGATGCCGTCGGGCACCGGCGTCGACATCTTCAACAAGGCGTTCCCGGACCGCACCTTCGACGTCGGCATCGCCGAGCAGCACGCGGTGACGTTCGCCGCCGGCCTCGCCACCGAAGGCTACAAGCCGTTCTGCGCGATCTATTCGACATTCCTGCAGCGCGGCTATGACCAGGTGGTCCATGACGTCGCGATCCAGAGCCTTCCGGTCCGCTTCGCGATCGACCGCGCCGGCCTGGTCGGCGCCGACGGCGCGACGCACGCCGGTTCGTTCGACAACGCCTATCTCGGCTGCCTGCCGAACTTCGTGATCATGGCGGCCTCCGACGAGGCGGAAATGGTGCACATGGTGGCGACCCAGGTTGCGATCAACGATCGTCCGAGCGCGCTGCGCTATCCGCGTGGCGAGGGCCGCGGCGTCGAGATGCCGGAAGTCGGCATTCCCCTGGAGATCGGCAAGGGCCGCATCGTCCGCGAGGGCAAGCAGGTCGCGCTGCTGTCGTTCGGCACCCGCCTCGCCGAGTGCGAGAAGGCCGCCGACGAGCTCGCTGCCCACGGTCTCTCCGCCACAATCGCCGATGCGCGCTTCATGAAGCCGCTCGACGAGGAGATGATCATGAAGCTCGCCCGCGACCACGAGATCCTGATCACCATCGAGGAAGGCTCGATCGGCGGCTTCGGCTCGCATGTCATGCAGTTCCTGTCCGACAACGCGATGCTCGACAGCGGCATGCTCAAGTTCCGCTCGATGATCCTGCCCGACGTGTTCCTCGACCACGACACGCCGGCGGCGATGTATGCCCGCGCCGGTCTCGACGCCAAGAGCATCGTTGCCAAGGTGTTCGAGACCCTCGGCAAGGACTACAAGACCGAGACCGTCAAGCTCGCGTAATCGCTTTGGGCGGCGCTCCCGGGAGCGGCGGCAAGTCCATGAAAATCTATCTGGCAGGTCCTGACGTGTTCCTGCCGGATGCCGTGGAGATCGGCCGCCGCAAGGCGGAGGTTTGCGCCTATCACGGGCTGACCGGCCTGTATCCGCTCGACAACAGCATCAATCCCACGGTCGCCGGCGCCTCGCTTACCATCTTCAAAAGCAACGAGGCGATGATGGAGTCGGCCGACGCCGTCATCGCCAATTTGACGCCGTTCCGCGGCCCCAGTGCCGACGCAGGCACCGTCTACGAACTCGGCTACATGGCGGGACGCGGCAAGCTGTGCCTCGCCTATTCGAACGATCCCACGTCCTACGCCAATCGCGTGGCGCGGCTGCAGCAGGTCGTGCCGGCATCCGACGGACGCCTGATCGACGCGGAGGGACTGACGGTGGAAGAGTTTGGCTTGCCGGACAATCTGATGATGATGCATGCGCTCGAGCTGCACGGCAGTCCGCTGGTGACGCCGAGGCAGCCTGCGGCCGACCTCTGGCACGACCTCACCTCCTTCGAGACCTGCGTGCGGCTCGCCGCCGCGCAGCTCCGGCAGGGCGCCAAGTGACCAAGCACGTGACCAAGGCAGGCAACAACGACAACAACGCATCCGCCGGCAAGCGCATCGACGTGCTGCTGGTCGAGCGCGGCCTGTTTGAAAGCCGGGCGCGGGCGCGCGCCGCGATCGACGCCGGCCTCGTCACCGCCGACGGCAAGCCAATCGCGAAGGCATCCGAGCTCGTCGCACCCGGCGCCGCACTCACGGCCGAACCGGCGCATCCCTATGTCTCGCGCGGCGGCGTCAAGCTCGCCGGCGCGCTCGAGCACTATCCGATCGACGTCGAGGGCCATGTCTGCCTCGATGTCGGCGCCTCGACCGGCGGCTTCACCGAAGTGCTGCTCGCCAATGGCGCAAGCCTCGTCTTCGCCGTCGATGTCGGCCACGGCCAGCTGCATCCCTCGCTGAAGGGGCATCCGAAGATCGTCTCCATGGAGGAGACCGACATCAGGAGTTTCGAGGGCAAACGCCTGCCGGCGCGGCCCGACGTCGTCGTGATCGACGTCAGCTTCATCTCGCTGAAGCTGGTGCTGCCGGTGGCGCTGTCGCTGGCGGCGGCGCCGATGCATCTGCTGGCGCTGATCAAGCCGCAATTCGAGGCGGCGCGCAAGCACGCCAAGCGCGGCGTCATCCGCAATGCGATGGTGCACCAGCAGATCTGCGACGATATCGCCGCCTTTGCCGCCTCGCTCGGCTGCACCGACATTCAGGTGTTCCCGTCATCGATCACCGGCGGCGACGGCAACATCGAATTCTTCCTCGGCGCCCGCCGTGGCTGAGCTCCTCACCATCGACCATGTCGGCCATCGCGGCGACGGCGTCGCGATCGACGGCGCGCAGTCGATCTTCGTGCCCTACACGCTGGCCGGCGAAACGGTCGAGGTCGACGACGTTCCGGGCAATCATCCCGACCGGCGGCGGCTGGTGCGGGTGACGCAGGAAAGCCCCGAGCGGATCGCGCCGTTCTGCCCGCATTTCGGCGTCTGCGGCGGCTGCGCGATCCAGCACTGGGATGACGCGCCCTACCGCGCCTGGAAGCGCAACATCGTGGTCGAGACGCTGGCGCAGGCAAAGGTCGCGGCCGAAGTCGCGCCGCTGCTCGACGCCCATGGCGCGGGCCGCCGCCGCATCACGCTGCACGGACGCATGGGGACCCATGAGGTGCTGAAGGTCGGCTTCGCTGCGGCCGGTTCGCACGATATCATCCCGGTCGACCGCTGTCCGATCCTCGATCCGGCACTCGACGGCGCGCTCGAGGCGGCCTGGGCCACAGCCGAGCCGCTGATCTCGATCGGCAAGCCGCTCGACATCCAGGTGACCGCGACCCTCAACGGCCTCGACATCGATGTACGCGGCTCCGGCGCGCTGCCGACCAGCCTGATCACCACCCTGTCGCGGGTCGCCGAGAAACACCGGCTGACACGCCTGACACGGCATGGCGAGCTGGTGCTGCAGCGCGGCTCGCCCGAGATTGCGATCGGAAAGGTGAAGGTCGTGCTGCCGCCGGGCTCGTTCCTGCAGGCGACCGTCAAGGGCGAGGAGACGCTTGCGGCGCTGGTTCGCGAGCATTGTGGACGCGCCAAGCACATCGCCGATCTGTTTTGCGGCGTCGGCCCGTTTGCGCTCCGCCTCGCCGAGAAGGCGCGGGTCACCGCCTTCGACAGCGACGCCGGCGCGATCGCGGCGCTGCAAAAGGCTGCGCAATCGACGCCGGGGCTGAAGCCGCTCAAGGCCGAGGCGCGCGACCTGTTCCGCCGCCCCCTGATGCCGCAGGAATTGCGCGACTACGACGCCATCGTGTTCGATCCGCCCCGGCAAGGCGCGCAGGCGCTCGTCACCCAGCTTGCGGCGAGCAAGGTGCCGGTGGTCGTCGCGGTGTCCTGCAACGCCGCAACGTTTGCGCGCGACGCAAAAATCCTGATCGATGGCGGCTACAAGATCGCCAGCGTCACCCCGGTCGATCAGTTCCGCCACACCCCACATGTCGAGCTGGTGGCGCGCTTCGCACGCTGAGACAACGCTGCAACTATCGCAGCCCGCGGCGGTCTCGCTATAATCCGCGTCGCATGCCCCACGATCCGCTGCTCGCACGTATCATTCCCGTCCTTGCCGACGTGCCGGGCGTCGCCGCCATCGTGCTCGGCGGCTCGCGGGCGCGCGGCACGGCGCATGACGCCTCCGACACCGATCTCGGCCTCTACTATCGGGATAATGCCGCTCCGGATATCGATCGGCTGCGCGCGGTGGTGACCGGCCTGGTCGATGATCCCACCGCTGCCCATGTGACGGCGGTCGGCGAATGGGGCCGGTGGATCGTCGGCGGCGCCTGGCTTGCGATCGGCGGCCACAAGGTCGACCTGCTCTACCGCAGCGTCGACCAGGTCACTGACGTCATCGACGCCTGCCGGAACGGTGAGATCAGCATGCATTACCAGCCGGGCCATCCGCACTGCTTCTGCTCGGCGATCTGGATGGGCGAGGTGGCGCTGTGCCGTGCCCTGCATGATCCCGACGGCCTCGTCGCCGCATTGAAGGCAAAGACCGCGCCCTACCCGCCCGCCCTGCGCGATGCGCTGGTGCGGCGCTTTCAATGGGAAGTCCTGTTCGCGATCGAGAATGCCGAGCTTGCGCTGCCGCGCGGCGACAGCACGCATATCGCCGGCTGCGCCTATCGCGCGCTGGCGTGTATCGCGCAGGTGCTGTTTGCACTGAACGGGCAGTATCTGATCAACGAAAAGGGCGCGCTGGCGCAGGCGGCGAATCTTCCGGTGACGGTTCGTGGCCTCGCCGGGCGCCTTGCCGAGGTGTGGCGGCAGATCGGCGCCACCGAGCACACCGCTGCGATGCAGACGCTCCGCGAAATCGAGAGCGACGTTCGAGATATTTGCTCGGGGGTTAGCGAACCACCGTAGGACGGGTAGAGCGCAGCGAAACCCGTCACATCTCGCGGCACGACGATGGGCTTCGCTTCGCTCTACCCATCCTACAAACTGAAGAACGACGTCGGAAGATTTGTAGGGCGGGTTAGCGCAGCGTAACCCGCCATGTCTTGCGCAAGAAGCGGTGGATTACGCCTTCGGCTAATCCACCCTACAAAGCTACAAGGCGACGCAAGCGAATTCCTCACCGCCCCCAGCGATCCTGCCAGATCTTCTCGCCGATCGTGCAACTGACCCGCGGCTCCTTCTCGGCGGTCCGCATGATCGGGCGCTCGGGGGTGCGGCCGGCGACCTCGAGCAGCAGCTTGGTGCGGATCGCTTCCTTGAACTTCTCGCGATCCTTGATCGACACCACGAAGGAGCCGGGCCCGCCAATCACACAGTCCTCATAATAGTAGTCGAGATTTTCGATATCCATCGTCGAGTAGGACGGCTCCTTCACCATGATCGGCAGGCCGTTGATGACGATGCCCTTGTCGAGCGCCGCATCGCGCGCAGGCGTGATCGGCGTGCCGTTGTTGTTGGGGCCGTCGCCGGAAATATCGATCACGCGGCGCAGGCCGCGATGCGGATTCTCGTCGAACATCGGGATCGCGAAATAGATCGCGCCCGAGATCGAGGTGCGCGAGGCGCGGCGCACCGGCGTCTTCATGATCTCGGCGGAGACCGCATCGGCGGATTCGGGGCCGTCGATCACCCGCCAGGGAATGATGACCTTCTGGTCGTTGGAGGCGGCCCATTCGAAATAGGTGATCGAGATCTTGCCGTTCGGGCCGGCCTTCAGCGCCTGCAGGAACTCCTTGGAAACGATCGCTTGCGCATAACCCTCGCGCTGGATCGCGAGCTCGTCCATGTCCATCGAATAGGAGACGTCGACCGCGATGATCAACTCGATGTCGACGCTCGGCGTGGATTCCTTTTCGGCCAGCCGGCCTGTCTGTGTTCCCGGGCCGGGCGCGGCAACACCGGCCACATCGCCGCTGGCTAACATGCCCGCGACAAGCACCGCTCCGATCGAGACATACCAGCGCATTGCGGCCCTCCCGTCGTGTCCCGTCATGGTGACACGCAAATCGGGCGGCGAAAAGCGCAGATATCATCTGTCCTTCACATTCAAGTTAGAGGCCTGCAAGTTAGAGGCCTGCAGTTCGACGCTTGCAGGCTGGACATCACTGCCACGCATGAGGCAACGCGCCGTGCCGCTGCCGCAATGACGCCGTGCAAATCGAACGGTTCCAACATGTGCGGGAAGACGGTATTCTTACGGGGCAATCGCGAGGGAGTGCGATGCCCGATACCGTTGTCAAGCCGAGAACCAAGACGAGAACCAAGGTCGAGCGGCCGCGCCTGCACAAGGTGATCCTGGTCAACGACGACTACACGCCGCGTGAATTCGTCGTCACCGTGCTGAAGGGTGAATTCCGCATGACCGACGACCAGGCCTACAAGGTGATGCTGACCGCGCATCAGCGCGGCGTCTGCGTGGTTGCTGTGTTTACCAGGGATATCGCCGAGACCAAGGCGACGCGCGCCACCGATGCCGGCCGCGCCAAGGGTTATCCGCTACTGTTCACCACCGAGCCCGAAGAATAGCGGCCATCACCGATCCGCAGGCCGCGCGAGCTGCGCCTGCTGGCTCAGCGCAATGTCGGCGACGACCGCCCCCATCACCAGCACACCGCCGATCAGGGCGCGCGGCGACGGCACCTCGGCAAACGCCAGCCACACCCAGAACGGCATCAGCGGCGTTTCAAGCGTTGCGATCAGCGACGCCTGCGCGGACGGCAGCAATCTGGAGCCGACCGTAAACAGGGTGAGACCGAGACCGACCTGGCACGCGCCGAACATCGCGAGCACGCCGAGATCGGCACCGGTGACCGCGCCGATGCCGAGCCCCAACGGCAGGCTGATGGCGCGCCGCGGCGGCGATCATCGGCGTCCCCTTGTGCCGCCGGATCACCACCGTCATCAGCGAAATCGCCAGCACCATTACGCAGGCAAGACCGATGCCCCTGTAATCCATGATGCCGCCGGCGCCGCTGACGGTGATCGCCACCCCCGCGAGCGCGACAAGGCTCGCCAGCAATGTGCCGGGCCGCGCCCGCTCACCGAGCCAAAGCCGGGCGATCGCGGCCGCCGCGAACGGCTGCATCGCGATGAGAATGGCGACATTGGCGACGCTGGTCAGTTGCAGCGCCGGAATGAACGTCACCATGCCGAAGGTCGAGAGGCCGGCCACCAGCCATCCGCTCAAAGGCATCACGACGAGATCGCGCGCGCCGCGCCAGCCCTGCGTCGCGACCAGGAACAGCGCGATCGCGCCGCCGCCGAACAGCCCGCGCCAGAACAGGATGGTCCAGGAATCGAAGTGCAGCAGCCGGGTGAAGAACGGCGCAGTGCTCCACGCCGCGGCAGCCGCCACGACCAGCGCGATCCCGGTGCGATGCTGGGCGTTCGTGTCAGTCACGTCGCACCGACACTAGCTCGCAGCGGCGACCGGCGCCTCGTCGAACAGGCCGTAGACCCGTTCGGCCTTGGCAAATCCCGCGATCGGAAACTCGCCGAGATCGCTCCAGCCGCCGTCGTGAATGCCGGCGAAGCGCTCGGAGGCCACGACCGTGCGGCCGAGACGGCCGGCGATCTTCTCGAGCCGCGCGGCGAGATTGACCGCAGGGCCGATGCAGGTGAAGTCGAGCCGGTTGCCGCCGCCGATATTGCCGTAGAGCACTCGCCCGAGATGCAGCGCGACGCCGAAGCGGAAGCGCTCGACCGCGTCGCCATTGGGGAATTGCAGCGCCTCGACGCCGGCGCGCGACTCGCGCGCAGCCTCCAGCACGCGCGAGCAGACCTGCGCCTCGTCGCCGAGATACTCGTCGACCGGAAACACCGCGAGCAGGCCGTCGCCCATGAATTTGAGCACCTCGCCGCCATGGTCGCGGATCGCGGTGACCTGGCAATCGAAGTAGAGGTTGAGGATCTCCACGACCGTCTCGGACGGCAAGCGGTCGGACAGCGCGGTGAAGCCGCGCAGGTCGGACAGCCAGATCGCCGCATCCATGGTGTCGGCGCTGCCGCGCCTGATCTGGCCGCCCAGGATGCGCTCGCCGGCCCGGTTGCCGACGTAAGTGTCGAGCAGCAGCGTCGCGGTGCGGCGCAGCGTGACGATCTCGATGTAACGCGACAGCGGGATGGTGATCGAGCGGATCGCATCGAGCTGCTCGTCGGTGAAGCCGCCCGGCTGCCTGGTGGTCCAGCTCGAGGCGTTCGGGGGGCCGGCGGTGTTGATCAGCGGCACCGCGATGTAGTCGGTGACGCCCTCCGCCTGCAGATCCACGACGACCGGAAAGCGGGTGCTGGCGGGGTCGTCGAGCCGCGCGCGCACTTCAACGCCCTGCTTGAGGACGATCGCCAGCGGGCTGACGGCAAATTCCGGGGCGTCCAGGATGTTGTGATCGACCGTGCCGGTCTCGACCTCGGCGCCAAGCCTCCAGATGAAATGGCGGCCGTAGATCTCGGGATGCAGCGTGCGTACGAAAACGCCGACGCGCCACAACGGCAGGCCGGCCCGCATCAGGCGTTCGCAGCATTCCGCCATCATCTGCGCCGGAGTCGGTGCCGAGCGCGCGCCGCCGATCATCCATGCGATGATGTCCCGAAGCTCCGACGCGTTCATGGCATTCCCCAGGCGAGCACCCGATCCGGTGATCTCCACTATACAGGGGATCAGCGCCCGGTCTGCCCGCGGTCGCGCAGAAAATGATCGGCCAGAACGCAGGCCATCATGGCCTCGCCCACCGGCACCGCGCGGATGCCGACGCAGGGGTCGTGGCGGCCCTTGGTCAGGATGTCGGTATCGGCGCCCTTGCGGTCGACGGTCCGGCGCGTGGTCAGGATCGAGGACGTCGGCTTGACCGCAAAGCGCACCACCACCGGCTGGCCGGTCGAGATGCCGCCGAGCACGCCGCCGGCATGGTTGGACAGGAAACGCGTTCCGTTGTTGCCGGTCCGCATCTCGTCGGCGTTCTCCTCGCCGGTGAGTTCGGCGGCGCCGAAGCCGGCGCCGATCTCGACGCCCTTGACGGCGTTGATGCTCATCATCGCGGAAGCCAGATCGCTGTCGAGTTTGGCGTAGATCGGCGCGCCGAGCCCGGCCGGCACGCCCTCGGCGACGACCTCGATGACGGCGCCGATCGAGGAGCCGCTCTTCCTGATGCCGTCGAGATAGCTTTCGAAGAACGCCGCCTTGTCCTTGTCGGGACAGAAGAACGGATTGTTGGCGATCTCGTCCCAGTCCCACTTCTCGCGGTCGATCTTGTGCGGGCCCATCTGCACCAGCGCGCCGCGCACCTTCACCTCGGGCAGGACTTTTCGCGCGATTGCGCCGGCCGCGACGCGGGTCGCGGTCTCGCGCGCAGAGGAACGCCCGCCGCCGCGATAGTCGCGCAGGCCGTATTTCGCCTCATAGGTAAAGTCGGCATGGCCGGGGCGGAACTTGTCCTTGATCTCGGAATAATCCTTCGAGCGCTGGTCGGTGTTCTCGATCAACAGCGCGATCGGCGTCCCGGTCGTGACCTGCACGCCGCTCTCCGGATGCGCCATCACGCCGGACAGGATCTTCACCGCATCCGGCTCCTGGCGCTGGGTGGTGAAGCGCGACTGGCCGGGCCGGCGGCGGTCGAGGTCGTGCTGGATCTCCTCCACCGTCAGAGGGATCATCGGCGGGCAGCCGTCCACCACACAGCCGATCGCGACCCCATGGCTCTCGCCGAAGGTCGTGACGCGGAACATATGGCCGAAAGTATTGAAGGACATGGCGTGTCGTAACGCGCAGGGTCGGCAGCGTCAAACGGGTTCATGACTCAGGGACGTGGCTGGCCGGGCGCTCTTAACTATATTTCCGCAGGCCCGCCGCGCTGAACACGTAGACCGCCCCCTGCTCGATGGTGAGGTCGGCGGCCGAGGCCGGGGTCTCGAAGCCGAGCGCCACCATCAGCGCCCGCGCCGTGCCGCCATGGGCGACGGCGACGGTGTCCGACGTCACCGAGCCGTACCACTCGGTCATCCGCGCCTGCACGTCGACATAGCTCTCGCCGCCCTCCGGCGACACCGTCCACTTCTCAGCCAGGCGGCGGGCATAGACGACGGGGTCGGCGGCCTGCGCCTGCGCCAACGTCGAGCCTTCCCACGACCCGTAGGCGATCTCGCGCAGCCGCGCGTCGAGGGCGTAGTCGCCCGGCGGCAGGCCAAGCTCGGTGCGCACCAGCTCCATGGTCGCGCGCGCCCGGAGCAGCGGACTTGCGACGAACGGCAGCGTCGTCTTGTCACGGCCGTCGCGCGCCAGGAGATCGGCGAGAATGCGGCCGGCATGGGCCGCCTGGGCGCGGCCGCGCTCGTTGAGAGCAATATCCTGCACGCCCTGAAGCCGGCCTTCGGCGTTCCATGAGGTCTCGCCGTGGCGGATGTAGTAGATCGTTGGCACCGGCATTCGCTTCGAATTTTTCTGGCCCGGAGGTACACCAGCACTTTGGCTGGCGACAAGCCCAAATCGGCCGCAGCCGAGGCGCTATGCGCGCAGCTCGGCGCAAACCGGAATAGCCACGCCGCTAGGGTGTTATGTTTAGCAAGGCGGCTATCGCCGCAACCATCGAAGACTGGGATGCATGACCGCGTTTCGTCAAAGTGTCGAAGCCATGATTCCAGCGCTCCGCCGCTATGCGCGCGCGCTGGTGCGTGACTCGGATATCGCCGATGATTTGGTGCAGGACACGCTGGTGCGCGCGCTGCGCTCGGAGCGGCTGTTTCTCGGCGGCGACGTCAGGAGCTGGCTGTACACGATCCTGACCAATCTGAACAAGAACCGCAGGCGCTCGCTGTCGCGTCGGCCGGCCTTCATGCCGCTGCTCGACAACAATGCCGACGCCAGCGGCACCGAGGCGGAGGGACGCGACATCGAGCGCGCACTGTCGACGCTGGTCGAGGAGCAGCGCTCGGTGCTGCTGCTCGTGATGCTCGAGGGCATGAGCTACCGGGAGGTCGCCGACATCCAGGGCGTGCCGATCGGCACGGTGATGTCCCGCCTCGCCCGCGCGCGCGCCCATGTGCGGGCCTCGATCGAGGGCCAGCGCCCGGCGCTGAGGCGGGTGAAATGATAGTGTGCGCGATGACAGGTGTTACACATGAACTTTTTTCGAACAAGATTTGGCAGAGACCATTGATATGACCGACCCGAATATCCCCGTCACCGAAGACGAGCTGCACGCTTACGTCGACAACGAGCTGCCGGCCGAACGCCGCGGCGATGTCGAGGCGTGGCTCGCCGCGCATCCTGACGACGCGGCGCGGGTGCAGTCATGGCGCGCGATGGCCGAGACATTGCATGCGCGCTACGACACGGTGCTCGACGAGGCGGTGCCGAAGCGGCTCGAGCTCGAGCGGCTGGTGCGCCAGCCGCGCCGCTGGGTCTATGGCGCGGTGGCGGCGACGCTGATGGCCTTCATCGCCGGCGGCGGCGTCGGCTGGATCGCGCGCGGCGCCGCGGCGACGCCGTCGGCCTTCCAGAGCTTCACGCTCGATGCGCTGGATGCGCATCGGCTCTACGTGGTCGAGGTCCGTCATCCCGTCGAGGTGCCCGGCAGCGAGCGCGACCATCTGCAGCAATGGCTGACCAAGCGCTGCGGCTGGGACGTCCGCGCGCCCGACCTGACCGGGCTGAAGCTGGTCGGCGGCCGCCTGCTGCCGGGGCCGAGCGGGCCGGCGTCGTTCCTGATGTACGAGAGCACGTCCGGCGAGCGCTTCACGGTCTACACCGCCAAGGCGAAAACCGAAGCGACCCAGATGCGCTATGCCGTCCAGGGCAGCGACGGCGCGCTGTTCTGGGCCGATCGCGGCGTCGCCTATGTCGTCAGCGGCGGCACCGACCGCACGCGCCTGACCCAGGTCGCGCAGGCCGTCTACGATCAGATGGAGAAGAACGGCGGCTGATTTCCCGTAGATTTACGGGGAGATCAGCCGCCGCCATTGTGCCGTTTCGAGCAAGTGAATCCAGCCTCACTCGGCGTCCCAATTCCGACATTGAAAATTTCGATTCGCGTCATGGACGCGTCTCATTGTCGTACCGGATGCTCACGCGAAGATGATCCGCGCCCGATCCGCCGATCGGCGCACGCGGCCTCGATTGGGGTTTTGTGTACCGCGCTGGTCCCCCTCTCGAGGCCGCACTCTTTTTCCGCAGTCCGATCTGCACGCCGCAGATCGAGACCTCGGACGGCCGGTCATCCATTGACGCCCTCGCAACGGCTGCGTCTACCCCGATAGAGTCCGGGGTAGCGCAGTTTCGCGTCTCTTGCGTCTTTTGGGGCGCGCTCTCGGCGGTCAGCCGAGATCGCTGCGCGGATTGTAGGGATTTCGCTCCCGCCACGTCTGCATCAATGCCTCAAGCTCGGCATCGTTCCCGTCGGGAAGGATGATGCGGGTCGTGACATAGAGGTCGCCGACGGCGCCCGCCTTCGACAGCCCCTTGCCCTTGAGGCGGAAGGTACGGCCGCTCGAGGTGTTCTTCGGGATCGACAATTCGACCGCGCTGCCGAGCGTCGGCACCCGGACCTTGCCGCCCAGCACCGCCTCGTAGAGGGTAATCGGCAGATCGATCCGGAGATCGTTGCCGTCGACCTTGAAGAACGGATGCGGCGCGATCGAGATCGTGATCAGGAGGTCACCGGGCGGGTGGCCTTGCGCGGTGTCGCCCTGCCCCTTCAGGCGGATCTGCTGGCCGGCGGTGACGCCGGGCGGAATCTTGACGTTGAGCTCACGGCCGGTCGGCAGGCGGACGCGCTTGTCGCCGCCCCTGACCGATTCCTCCAGCGACACCGTCATGGCGACCGAAAGATCGAGGTCGATGCCGACCCCGCCGCCTTCGAATTCAAACGGGCTGGCCCGCCCGCGCGCGCCACCGCCGCCACGCGCGGCGTTGCCGAACATGCTGTTGAGGATGTCCTCGAAGCTGCCGCCGCCCATGCCGCCGGGGCCGGGGCCGCTGCGGAAGCTGTACTCGAAGCCGCCGGGACCGGCACGGCCGCTGGCGCCGCCGCCAGGGAATCCCTGGAAGCGCGGCTTGCCATCGGCATCGATCTCGCCGCGGTCGAACTGCTTGCGCTTGTCCTCGTCGCCGATGATCTCGTTGGCCGTGTTGATCTCCGCAAAGCGGGCGGCCGCCTTCGGATCGTTCTTGTTGTTATCAGGGTGATGCTTCTTGGCGAGCTTGCGGTAGGCGCTCTTGATCGTCGCAGCGCTGGCGCTCCGCTGCACCCCCAAGACCTCATAGGGGTCGCGCATCCGTCACGTCTCCTTCACGGGAAAATCAGTCCTGGGAACCCATCGGGCCCACTTTGACCTTATGTGGGGACCCAGTGGCATTTTTGCAACTAGCTCGACGCCGGCATCGGCCGGGACTTTCAGGACTTGCTCCAAGGCTTCAGGCTATGAATTTGCCACCGGCCTTGTCCAGACTTACAGGCGGCGCCCTGCAGCCAGGTCTCGGTGGTTCCATTGACATAGCTGGCGAGAAAATCCCGGCACGTCTTGCCGTCCTCGCCCGAATAGGCCTGGGCCAGCGGCGTCACCGAGCCGCGCGCGCCGGTCTGGGGATTTTCCCAGGGCTGGCTGGAATCCTTGTCGCCCTTGGTCAGCACGTCGGAGGCGGCGTTGCGGGCAAAGGCGAGATCGCTATCGGTCGGCATCACTGCGCTGACCTGGGTCGGGTTGATCGAGCCGGTCACATCCTTGTCGTCCATCCTGGCGAAAGCATCGGTGCGCGACAGGCTGCAGCCGCTGGCACCGACGCCGATCAGGATCAAGGTCACCACCGCGCCCGCAGGGTGGATCGCCGATAGGCCAACGCGCCCCCATGCCCTATATAGGGCTAGAAACGCGCTCTCGGACGCGGGCGAATGCAAATCGGGACTCCTGACATGACCGACACGACCTCCATCAAACACCCGACACCGTTAACATCGGGTGATTTCACCGCGGCGGAGGAGCCGTTCGCCCTGTTCGGCGAATGGTTTGCGGAAGCGGTCAAGTCCGAGCCGAACGATCCGAACGCGATGGCACTCGCAACCGTCGATGCCGACGGGCTGCCCGACGTGCGGATGGTGCTGATGAAGGGCTTCGATGCCGACGGCTTCGTGTTCTACAGCCACATTGCCAGCGCCAAGGGCCGCGAATTGGCCGCAAACCCCAAGGCCGCTTTACTGTTTCACTGGAAATCGCTGCGCCGTCAGGTGCGCATCCGCGGGGCGGTGACGCCGGTGACGGACGCCGAAGCCGACGCCTATTTCGCCACCCGGCCGAAGCAGGCGCAGATCGGCGCCTGGGCCAGCAAGCAATCGCAGCCGCTGGAGAGCCGCTTCGCCTTCGAGCAGGCGATCGCCAAGGCCGGTGCGAAATACGTCATCGGCGAGGTGCCGCGTCCGCCGGGATGGAGCGGCTGGCGGATCACGCCGCAGCGCTTCGAGTTCTGGCACGACCGCCCGTATCGCCTGCACGACCGCATCGAATTCCGCCGCGACGGCGCCGGCAGCGCATGGTCGAAGGTGCGGCTCTATCCGTGATGTCGACAACTTAAAAGACGCCAACCTGAAAGACACCATGTCCCCTCCTTCCAACGCGCCGCGCCGTACCCTGCTCCTGACCGGTGCCAGCCGCGGCATCGGTCACGCCACCGCGATCCGGTTTGCCTCCGCCGGCTGGCGTGTCATCACCTGCTCACGGCATGCATTTCCGGAAGTCTGCCCCTGGGGCGCTGGACCGGAAGATCACATCGAGGTCGATTTCGGCGACCATGACGACACGGTTCGCGCGATCAGCGAGATCCGCAAACGGTTGGTGAACGACGAGTTGCACGCGCTGGTCAACAACGCCGCGATCTCGCCGAAGGGTGCGGCCGGCGCCCGGCTCGGGACCATGGACACCGATATCGAGACCTGGCTGCACGTGTTCCGCGTCAACTTCTTCGCGCCCATCATGCTGGCCCGCGGGCTGATCGACGAGCTCAGGCACGCCAAGGGCGCGGTGGTGAATGTCACCTCGATCGCCGGCTCGCGCGTGCATCCGTTCGCCGGCGTTGCCTATGCGACCTCGAAAGCCGCGCTGGCGTCACTGACGCGGGAAATGGCATCCGACTTCGGCCGCGTCGGCGTGCGCGTCAATTCGATCGCACCGGGCGAGATCGATACCTCGATCCTGTCGCCGGGCACCGAGAAGATCGTCGACCAGCAAATCCCGATGCATCGCCTCGGCACTCCGGACGAGGTCGCCAAGATCATCTACGTGCTGTGCACGGAAACCAGCTCCTACGTGAACGGCGCCGAGATCCACATCAACGGTGGCCAGCACGTCTGAGCTGTGGCTTGGATGTTAGTTCGGGGAAGGAAGCGAGAGGTTCGAGGCGATCCCGGCCGCCGCCGCGGCCGTCACGTTGGGATTGCTTCGATTGCAGGCGTAACGACGCAGACGAGGCTTCTGCCTCCAAAAGGCCTTAGCCTCTAGTCCGCATAAAACCGGCGAGACTTCTTCTCAATCGGCTGCAGCGCGATGTCGTTCAACGCGCTGGAGCAATCGTCTTCGTCCTCGCCATCAAGCAACGCAGCGCCACAGTAGCGGCAAAGTCTCGGCGAGATCGCCTGCACCTTGCCTGCTGCGCGGTCGTGTTGATAGCGCGCAAAGTCGATGACGTTACGCCGTGGCGTTATGATCTTCTCAACCATTGCTGTCCTCCGGCTTCGAGGCGGGCGTTATCGCAGACAAGTTTCGCCCAAACGTTCAGCGCAACGCTCAAATTTTAGCAGAGGAAATAAGGCAGAAAGCGCGTCCCAAAACGCGACGTGTGGAACCGGCGCTACAGCCACTTCTTCCACTTGAAGATCCAGTACGGCACAACAGCCGCGACCAGCATCAGCACCAGCGCGAACGGATAGCCGTGCGTCCATTCGAGTTCCGGCATGATCTTGAAATTCATGCCGTAGATCGAGGCGATCAGCGTCGGCGGCATCAGCACCACCGCCATCACCGAGAACAGCTTGATGATGTTGTTCTGTTCCAGATTGACCACGCCGAGCATGGCGTCGAGCACGAAGGTGATCTTGTTGGAGAGATAGGAAGCGTGGTCGGTCAGTGAGGCCACGTCACGCTGCATGGTCTTGAGCTGCTCGCGCATGTCCTTGGACCATTTCACGCCCTCCACGATCGCCGAAAGGAACGTGACGAGGCGGCCGATCGAGACCAGGCTTTCGCGGACCTTCGAGGTCAGGTCGCCCTTGCGGCCGATCGCGATCAGGATCTGCGAATATTGCTTGGCGTGGCCATGGCGCTGGCTCTCCGGCTCGAAGATGTCGTGGGAGACCTGGTCGATGTCGGCCCCGCAGCGCTCCAGAATGTCGGCGCAGCGGTCGATCACCGCATCCAGCAGTTCCATCAGCACCTGCTCGCCGGTGATGCCGGGGGAACAGGCCCGAGCCAGCTTGTTCTCGACCAGCGCGAACGGCTTCGGCAGGTCGTAGCGCACCGTGACCAGCCGATGGCCGGTCAGGATGAAGGTGACCGCCGTGGTGCGCGGCATATCGGTGTCGGATTGGCACATCAGCGTCGCGGTCATGTAGCGGGCGCTGTTCTCGATATAGAGCCGGCTGGAGATCTCGATCTCCTGCATGTCTTCCCGGGTCGGAACCGCGATCCCCGCAAGCTTCTCGACGGCACGATCCTCCTCGACGGTCGGGTTCACCAGGTCGACCCAGACCGCGCCCTCCGGCAGCGCGCCGAGGTCGGTGGCGGCGGCCTTCTTGAGGGAGAAATCGGAGGGAACGAACACCGACAGCATCACGGACTCCACGAAACAGGGCTGGCAAGACCCGTCGATCTAGCGCGATTCTGGCTGGCGCTTCATGACCGGGCGATTAACCGGACATCCACCTTTGTGGCCGCCAGGCGGCAGTGAATGTGACGTTGAAGCAGCTTCGATTGAACAACCGTTGCCTGTTTGCACAAAAACTGGCCGCACACCAGAAGACTTGCGGCAAAAAAGCCACAGACGACGTCCCGCGATGCGGGAAAGGCATCTAAACTCTGGGAATAATGGCACGTTTCGGCAATAATGCCCTTCATGGAATCGTGGCGTTTTGGGGCGTAATGTTGGCGCTTTCGGGCGCGGATTTTCGATTGGAATGTAATCATGTCGTCGTTCAAAGTTACCTTCGGGATCTTGGCCGCGGGCCTGATGTTGTCGGGCTGCATGCAGGCCACGACCTATGAGGCAACCAACACGGCCGCCTTCAAGCCGCGTGACAAGGAACTCCTGGCCAAGACCACCTACGTCAAGACGCCGGTGGCTGAACCGTTCCGCCGCGCCATCGTCGAGTACCACCGCAAGGAAGCCCCCGGCTCGATCGTGGTCGATTCCGACAACCATTACCTCTACTACGTGCTGAACGACGGCAAGGCGATCCGCTACGGCATCACCGTCGGCGAAGAAGCCATGGCCTGGTCGGGCATCGCCAAGGTCGGCAGCATGACCGAATGGCCGGCTTGGCATCCCACCCCCGGCGAAATCTCGCGCCTCGGCGTTCCGACCTTCGTGGCACCCGGCCCGGACAATCCGATGGGCTCGCGCGCGATGTATCTCTACTCGGGCGGCAAGGACACCCTGTTCCGCATCCACGGCACCAACCAGCCGGAATACATCGGCTCGTCGATCTCCTCGGGCTGCATCCGCATGACCAACGAGGACGTCATCGACCTCTACAACCGCGTTAAGCTTGGCACCATCGTCGTGGTGCTGGAGCCGAAGCACGGCGATTCGCCCTATAAGCCGCAGATGGCACTGCAGGGCGGCGGCGGCACGACCTACTGATCCCAATCACGTCGCAGCAATCGCGATCAAAGGCGCCGGCTTTGCCGGCGCTTTTTTGTTGGCTGCGGCTTGGTC
Source organism: Bradyrhizobium sp. USDA3010 (assembly GCF_056429065.1). Classification (NCBI taxonomy): domain Bacteria; kingdom Pseudomonadati; phylum Pseudomonadota; class Alphaproteobacteria; order Hyphomicrobiales; family Nitrobacteraceae; genus Bradyrhizobium; species Bradyrhizobium sp. USDA3010. The sequence goes on along the minus strand of NZ_JBWJZD010000020.1, from coordinate 123,490 downwards.
TCGGCAGCGCCGTCGGGCGCGGCCGCATCATCTGATTTCGCCGCATCCGGCTCATCGGCCTTGCCGCGGTCGGCTTCGGATCGGTCCGGCTTCGATGAGTCCGGCTTGGATGCGTCCGATTTGGCCGCGACCTCGCGCGGCGGCGCCTCTTCGGGGCGCTCGGCCGGCAACAGCGGCGCCACACGCGGCAGCGGATCGTACACGTTCCACTGGCAGATCCGGTAATTGTTGCGGCGCTCCGTCAGGTCGAGATGGATGTGGTCCTCGTGGTACCAATCCGAGCCCGGACCGAGCACGGTGGAGAAGCGGCCGCAGACCGAATGCAGCACGGTCTCGCGCAGATCGCGCGGCACGCTGCGGTCGGTCAGCGAGATCGACTTGCCGTTGGCGAGACCGAAGGCGCGCACGTCGAGCGCATTGGCGCGGCCATGTTCGGAGAGTTGCGCGCCGGCAACGCGGTTGCGGCCGCGACACTCGAACGAGTCGAAATTGTCGAGATTGCTGATCCCGCCCCCGAGGCTCTGCGCCAGCGGCGCGATATCGGTGCGGACCCAGTCGGCGACCGCACTTGCCATCTTGCAGCGGAGGATCGCCGCGGGCTTGACCGCGACCTTGCGCTTATCCGGCAGCACGATGGCCTCGAGCCGCACCAGATCCTCGCCGCCGCAGCCGCCGGCGCCGTGGATATCCGGAATGCTCGGCGCGATCGCGATTTCCTCGGTCAGCGCCTGCCGGCAGGCCGAAAGCTGCGGCCTCGGCGGCTCGGCTGGCTTGGCTGCTTCGGCTGGCGTGGCCGTCGCGCCGGGCCTGGCCGCCTCAGCAGGCGCGGCCGGTGGCGGCGCCGCAGCCGCCGGCGGCTCGGGCTCCGCGGCCGCAGGCGCGTCAGCCGCTGCCGGCGCCTCCGCGGGGCGCGGCTTCGGCAGTGGCACCGCTGAGCGGCGGACCGCCTTGTGCGCCCTGTGCGGCCGGGTGCCGAACAGCTCGTCCCAGGGAAAGCCAGGCGCGCCGCGGGCGGCCTGCGCGGATCCCGCTTGCATGCCAAGGCACAACAGCGCGGCGACAGCGGTAACCATTGCCGCGCCCCCGCGACGAAACGCGCCATCAGGCCATTTTCGGCTTGCTTTCTCCGCGCTACAGTTCATGTCAGTTCCATGATTTTACTGCCGGCCGTCCAAGATGCCGGCAGATCATGCGTGAGGATCGAGGAGGGATTTGCGTATGCTTGGCTTGATGCAAGACTGGCCCCTGCTGTGCCACAAGATTATTGAGCACGCCGCCAAATATCACGGCACGCAGGAAGTCGTGACCCGGTCGGTCGAAGGCCCCATTCATCGCACCACCTACGCCCAAATCCACGCCCGCGCGCTGAAGGTCTCGCAGAGCCTGGAACGCGACGACATCAAGCTCGGCGACCGCGTCGCCACCATCGCCTGGAACACCTGGCGCCACCTCGAAGTCTGGTACGGCATCATGGGGATCGGCGCGATCTGCCATACGGTCAATCCACGCCTGTTTCCGGAACAGATCGCCTGGATCGTCAACCACGCCCAGGACCGCATCGTCATCACCGACCTCACCTTCGTTCCGGTGCTGGAGAAGATCGCCGGCCAGCTGCCGAGCGTCGAGCGCTACGTGGTGCTGACCGACAAGGCGCACATGCCGCAGACCACGCTGAAGAACGCGGTCGCCTATGAGGACTGGATCGCGGCATCCGATGGCAAGTTCGCGTGGAAGACCTTCGACGAGAACACCGCCGCGGCGATGTGCTACACCTCCGGCACGACGGGCGATCCCAAGGGTGTCCTCTATTCGCACCGGTCCAACGTGTTGCACGCGCTGATGGCCAACTCGAAGGACGCGCTCGGCACCTCCGCGTCGGACACAATGCTTCCGGTCGTGCCCTTGTTCCATGCCAACAGCTGGGGCATCGCGTTCTCCGCGCCATCGATGGGCACCAAGCTGGTGATGCCCGGCCCGAAGCTCGACGGTGCCTCGGTGTACGAACTGCTGTCGACCGAGAAGGTCACCCATACCGCGGGTGTCCCGACGGTGTGGCTGATGCTGCTGCAATACATGGCCGCCAACAATCTCAAGCTGCCTGATCTGCAGATGGTGATCTGCGGCGGCTCGGCGATGCCGCGCTCGATGATCAAGGCGTTCCTCGACATGGGCAGCCAGGTGCGCCACGCCTGGGGCATGACCGAGATGAGCCCGCTCGGCACGCTGGCCACGCTGAAGCCGCCGTTCAACGCGCGCAGCGGCGAGGAACGGCTCGACATCCTGCAGACCCAGGGCTATCCGCCATTCGGCGTCGAGATGAAGATCACCGACGATGCCGGCAAGGAGCTGCCGTGGGACGGCAAGACCTTCGGCCGTCTCAAGGTCTCCGGCCCCGCGATCGCGAGGGCCTACTTCCGGGTCGATGCCAACATCCTCGACGACGCAGGCTTCTTCGACACCGGCGACGTCTCGACGATGGACGAGCACGGCTACATGCGGATCACCGACCGCTCCAAGGACGTGATCAAGTCCGGCGGCGAATGGATCTCCTCGATCGATCTCGAGAACCTCGCGGTCGGCCATCCGGCGGTGGCGGAAGCGGCCGTGATCGGCGTCCATCACCCCAAATGGGATGAGCGGCCGCTGCTGATCGTGCAGCTCAAGCAGGGCGAGAGCGCCACGCGCGAGGACATCCTGAAGTTCATGGACGGCAAGATCGCCAAATGGTGGATGCCCGACGACGTCGTCTTCGTCGACGGCATTCCCCACACCGCGACCGGCAAGATCCTGAAGACGGCGCTGCGCGACCAGTTCAAGGATTACGCCTTCCCCACTGCTGCGTAGGCGAGGTGTCATCCTCCCCTGGAAGGGGAGGATCGGTTCGCATGAAGCGCAGCGAAATGCGAACCGAGGTGGGGTGACAGTCGCTCCACTGAGACAGGTGCCCGTGCTGAGGGATCACCCCACCCCGCCGCTCATTTCATTCGCGTCGACCCTCCCCCTCCCTCCAGGGGAGGGTAATCAACCCAAATCCCTTGAATTCGCCGCAGGTCCGTGGTCTCACACGACTGATCGCGGCGGCCGAGGTCGCCTACGGACATCTCAACCGGCAGATTTTTCGACGATGGCGCGCAGGTTTTCCGCTCCCTACCAGCAGGAGCCCGTGTCCGGTCTCGCCACCTGGTCGCGCAACCTCGCCATCTTCTCCGTCGTCGCGGTGGTGGTCTCGATCATCATCGTCCGGTTCGGGTTCCTGGAGGTCAAGCCGGCGCTGGCGACCTTCTTCGGCGCGCTGGGCCTGGCCGGCCTGTCGATCCTGCTCGGGCTGGCCGCCTTCGCCGCGATCTGGCAGAACGGCACCCGCGGCATGGGCCGGATCCTGCTCGCGTTCCTGATCGACGCCGCAATCCTCGGCTACCCGGCCTATCTCACCTATCAGTACCGCAAGCTGCCGCGGATCTACGACGTCACCACCGACGCGATCGACCCGCCGAAATTCGAGGCGCTGGCGCGGCTGCGCACCGGCGAAGGCACCAACCCGGCCGCCTATGCCGGCCTCTATTCGGCCGAGAAGCAGCGCGCGGCCTATCCCGATATCGAAACCGTCGAATTGGAAACCCCGGTCGACCGTGCCTATGAGATGACCTTGCGGCTGGTGAACCGCCGCAAATGGCTCGTCATCGACGCACGCGCGCCGCAGCCGCCGCGCCGGATCGGTCGCATCGAGGCGGTGGCGCGCACGCCGATCATGGGTTTCCGCGAGGACGTCTCGATCCGGGTCACGCCCGACGACGAGGACTCGCGCGTCGATATCCGCTCCGCCTCGCGCTATTTCGACGCCGATCTCGGCAGCAATGCCGTGCGGGTCAAGAAGCTGATCGAGGACCTCAACACCGCCGCCGACAACGAAAACGCCAAGCCGGCGAAGAAGGCGGCGCCGGTCGCGCCGAAGGCGCCGCCGGCGAAGACCGTGAAGAAGTGACGCGCTAGCGTCATTCCGGGCTCTCGCTTCGCTCGCCCCGGATTGACGGCCGGCTAGGCCATCCGGTACGTGCCGCCGATCACGGGATCGCCATCCGTCGCCACGATGCCGCGCGCGACCAGATCCTCCAGATGCGCCAGCACCGAATAGCCGGCGGCATTGGCGAGGCGCGGGTCGAGCCCGATATAGATCGCCCGCACCATGGTCGGGATATCGGCCTCACCCTTGCCGAGGCGATGCAGGATCGACGCCTCGCGCGCCCGGCGATGCCGCGCCAGGAAACGGACATAGCGCGGGCCTTCCGGAATCTCCGGGCCGTGGCCGGAGAAATAGAGCTGCTCGGGGCGCTGCCCCAGCTGCTCGAGCGAGGCCATGTAGTCGATCATCGAACCGTCCGGCGGCGCCACGATCGAGGTCGACCAGCCCATCACATGGTCGCCGACGAAATTGATGCTGCGCTCGGCCCACGCGAAAGCCAGATGATTGGCGGTGTGGCCAGGGGTCGCGACCGCCTCCAGCGCGAAGCCACTGCCCTCGATCACGTCACCGTGCTTGACCTCGATGTCGGGCCGGAAATCGCGGTCGGCGCCGGATTCCGGATTGTGCTTCTCGCTCTCGAAGCGCGGGCGCGAGGCGCGGTGCGGCCCCTCGGCATAGACCGGCGCGCCGGTCGCAGCCTTGATCCGCGGCGTGTTCGGCGAATGATCGCGATGGGTATGGGTGACCAGGATATGCGTCACGGTCTCGCCCTTGACCGCATCGAGCAGCGCCTTCGCATGCGCCTCATCGTCGGGACCAGGATCGATGATCGCGACCTTGCCCTGACCTACGATGTAGCTGACCGTGCCGGTGAAGGTGAACGGGCTCGGATTGTTGCAGAGGACGCGGCGGACGCCGGGCCGGACCTGTTCGACTACGCCGGGCTTCAGCGGAAAATCGCGGTTGAACGGGATGTCGTCGTTGTCGGCCATGGGATCCGATTCCTTGTGAGCCGTCATCCCCGGATGAGCGCTTCGCGCTCACTCGGGAGGTGCGAACTCTTGCGAGCCTCGAAGGATGTCGGGCACCACCTCTCGTCATCCTTCGAGGCGCGCCGAAGGGGCGCGCACCTCAGGATGACGCCTCCGGGATTTACGAGAACGCCTGGATGCCGGTGATCGCGCGGCCGAGGATCAGCGCGTGGACGTCGTGCGTGCCCTCATAGGTGTTGACCGTCTCGAGGTTCGCGGCGTGACGCATCACATGATACTCGATCTGGATGCCGTTGCCGCCGTGCATGTCGCGCGCCATGCGGGCGATGTCGAGCGACTTGCCGCAATTGTTGCGCTTGACGATCGAGATCATCTCGGGCGCCATCTTGCCCTCGTCCATCAGGCGGCCGACGCGCAACGAGGCCTGCAGGCCGAGCGCGATCTCGGTCTCCATGTCGGCGAGCTTCTTCTGCACCAGCTGGGTGGCGGCGAGCGGCCGGCCAAACTGCTTGCGGTCGAGCGTGTACTGGCGCGCGCGGTGCATGCAGTCCTCGGCGGCGCCGAGCGCGCCCCAGGAGATGCCATAGCGGGCGCGGTTGAGGCAGCCGAACGGGCCCTTGAGGCCGGAGACGTTGGGCAGCAGTGCGCTTTCCGGCACCACGACGTTGTCGAGCACGATCTCGCCGGTGATCGAGGCGCGCAGCGAGAGCTTGCCGCCGATCTTCGGCGCCGACAGGCCCTTCATGCCCTTCTCCAGGATGAAGCCCCGGATCTGGTTGTCATGCGCGGCCGACTTGGCCCACACCACGAACACGTCGGCGATCGGCGCATTCGAGATCCACATCTTGGCGCCGTTGAGCTTGTAGCCGTCGGCGACCTTCTCGGCGCGGGTCTTCATGCCGCCGGGATCGGAACCGGCATCCGGCTCGGTCAGGCCGAAGCAGCCGACCCATTCGCCGGTCGCGAGCTTGGGGAGATATTTCTTGCGCTGGTTCTCGTCGCCATAGGCGTAGATCGGGTACATCACCAGCGACGACTGCACCGAGTTCATCGAGCGATAGCCGCTATCGACGCGCTCGATCTCGCGCGCCACCAGGCCATAGGCCACGTAGCTCGCATTGGCGCAGCCATATTCCTCTGGCAGCGTCACGCCGATCAGGCCGAGCTCGCCCATCTCGTTGAAGATCTCGCGGTCGGTCTTCTCTTCCAGATAGGCCTTGGTGACCCGCGGCAGCAGCTTGTCCTGCGCATAGGCCCGCGCGGTGTCGCGGATCAGGCGCTCGTCTTCGGTGAGCTGGTCGTCGAGCAGGAACGGATCATCCCACTGGAAGCTGGCGGCAGCCGGCTTGTCCTTGGCCTGGGGGCGCACGCTCATGAAACATCCTTTCGCATCGTCTCTCGGAAATTGGCGGATAAATTAAAGCGCTATGCTGCGAAGCGCAATTGAATTGGGATCATTGTCATTCCGGGGCACGCGATAGCGTGAACCTCAGGGGCGCCATTGCGCCCCGGGGAATTTCGAGATTCCGGGTCTGGTCCTTCGGACCATCCCGGAATCACAATGGTCAGCACTCCAGCCTTTCGTTCGACACGATCTCGATGCCAAAACCGGACAAACCCTTGTAGTCGTGCACCGAAGAGGTCAGGTGCCGGATCGAGGTGATCCCGAGATCGCGCAGGATCTGCGCGCCGACGCCGACCTCGCGCCATTGCTTGTTGCGATCGGCCTCCGCCGATTTCTGCTCGCTCACCGGCTGGACCGGAACTCCGGCGGCACCGTCGCGCAGATAGACCAGCACGCCGCGGCCGGCTTCCTTGAAATGCCGCAACACGGCTTCCATCCGCGCCGGACCGGTGAAGAGGTCCGTCACGATATTGGGCTTGTGCAGCCGGGTCAGCACGTCCCGGCCATCGCCGATGCCGTTGTAGACGAAGGCGGCATGCATGATCTCGTCGAAGGGCGAGCGATAGGCATAGCCTTGCAGGGGGCCGATCGGGCTTTCGGTGGTGAAGGTCGCGACCCGCTCGATCAGCTTCTCGCGCGCCTGGCGATAGGCGATCATGTCCGCGATCGTGACATGCTTGAGCTTGTGGGCAGCGGCGAATTTCGCGACCTGCTCGCCCTTCATCACGGTTCCATCGTCGTTCATCAGTTCGCTGATGACGCCGACCGGCGGCAGGCCGGAGAGCCGGCACAGATCGACCGCGGCTTCGGTGTGACCGGAGCGCAGCAGCACGCCGCCATCGCGCGCGATCAGCGGGAAGATGTGGCCGGGGCGCGCGAAATCGTTGGCGCCGGCATTGGGATTGGCGAGCGCGCGGCAGCAGGAGGCGCGCTCATCGGCCGAGATGCCGGTGCCGCCGTCGGGCTTGTAGTCGATCGAGACGGTGAAGGCGGTGGTGTGGTTGGACTCGTTATGCGCCACCATCGGGTCGAGCCGCAGCCGGCGGGCGTCCTCGGTGGTGATCGGCGCGCACACGATGCCGGAGGTGTGGCGGATGATGAAGGCCATCTTTTCCGCCGTGCAGAACGACGCCGCGACGATCAAATCGCCCTCGCCTTCCCGATCGTCATCGTCGGTGACGACGACGAGTTCACCCTTCGCAAAGGCTTGCAGCACTTCCTGGATCGTATCGGCCATTGTCCTGACATCTCGCTTTATGCAGGCAGTGGATTAGCCGGGTTCCGATGTCAGCGCCAGTATCATTATGCAACCCGCCATGCGTCCGGCAGGCATACCAGGAGGCTCCACCTCTCCCAAGGGGAGAGGTCGGATTGCATCGCCAGACGCAATCCGGGCGAGGGGCTGCGCTCTCTCGTGGGATCTGAGCCCTCTCACCCGCGCTTTCAGCGCGACCTCTCCCCGATGGGGAGAGGCAAGAGAGAGCTCTACGGCAGCACCTCGCGCCGGTCGCTGAGCTGGGCGTCCAGCTCGGCGCGCTTGTCGTCGAGCAGGCCGGCATCGGCCGCCTCGATCACCGAATAGAGCTCGCCGGCGTCGCTGAGCCGGGTCACCGTGACGTAGTCGGCGCCGGCGGCGTAGAGATCGTCGACGCCGGTCAGGAGATCGGCGGTAGCAACAACCTTCGCGGTCGGATTCAGGGCGCGGACGTGGCGCACCAGCTTCTCATTGTCGGCGCCGACCAAGAGGAAATCCGGCACGCTCAGGATGATGATCTCGGCCTTGCCAATCCCGGCATGAACCAGCGTATCGACATTGCTGATGTCGCCATAGATCACATGCATGCCGCGGTCGGTCAGCGTGCGGAACACCAGCGGGTTGAAGTCGATGACGCTGATCTGCTCGAGCAGCGACTGGTTCTGCCGCTCGATCTGGCTGATCAGCGCGCTCGCGGCACGGAAAAAGCCGAGGATGACGATGCGCCGAATTTCGCCATGTCCCTCCGCCTCCTGCCCGGACGCGCCGCCGCCCTCGCGTCGATGGTCGAGATCACGCAACCCGATCCGCTTCAACGGACCGATCAGGCCGCGCACGATCTGGTCGCTGCGGGCCATCGCGAAGGTCGAGAGCACTGCCAGCACCACGAAGGCGAACGAGACCGCATTCGCGGTTTCGGTCCCGATATGGTTGGCGGCAACGCCGGTCTGGATCACCACCAGCGAGAACTCGGAAATCTGCGCCAGATTGATCGCCGGCAGCAGGCTGGCGCGCAGGCCCTGCTTCATCAGATAGAGCGGCGTGAACGTCGTGACCAGGCGGCTCGCCACCGTGAAGGCCGCGACGACCAGCGCAAGCCAGATCACCTGTAAGCCCGGGATTGGGATCGTCATGCCGAGCGCGACGAAGAACAGCGTGATGAAGAAATCCCTGAGCGTCGTGACCTTGGCGGTGACGTCGAGGGCGTAGGGAAAGGTAGAGATCGAGACGCCGGCGACCAGCGAGCCCATCTCGCGCGACAGATGCAACCGCTCGGCGATCTCGCCGATCAGGAAGCACCAAGCGAGCGCTCCGAGCAGCACCAGCTCGGGCCGGCGCGCGATCTGGTGGAACAGCCGCGGCAGCACGTAGCGGCTCAGCACCAGCGCGCTGGCGACCAGCACCGCAACGCGGGCGATCGACAGCAGCACGACGCTGATCTGCAGATTGTCCAGGCTCGGCTGCACCGCCAGGAACAGGATCGCAAAGATGTCCTGCAGCACCAGCACGCCGAGCGTGATGCGGCCCGGCAGCGTGTCCAGCTCGCGCTTCTCGTAGAGCACCTTGACGATGATCACGGTCGAGGACAGCGCGCAGGCGACGCAGAGATAGACCGCATCGAACTTGCCGCCGCCGATCGCAAGCCCGATCCCGGCAAAGAACGCCACGCCGATCAGGCAGCCGCCGATCAGCTCGCCGGCGCCGGCGAACAGGATGACCTTGCCGGCGCGGATGATCTTCTTGAGGTCGATTTCCAGCCCGATCATGAACAGCATGAAGATCAGGCCGAGCTCGGAGATGACGCTGATCGATTCCTGGGACTTGACCCAGCCCATGCCGAATGGACCAATGAAAAAGCCGGCGATAAGGTAGGCCAGTATCAGCGGTTGCCGGGAGAAATGGGCGAGCAACCCAATTCCCCAGGCAAACAGGATACAGAGCGTGATATCGCGAATGAGTTCATGCATGCGTCAAAGACTTCCTGTTGCCGCAACCTAGAGGGCCGGGCGTGAGGATCAACCGAGCAATGTGTCACATCCGCGCAGGCGGCATTTTTCTGGCAGTTTTGCTCTGCCTGCTCACCGTGCGCACGACGGAGGCGCTAGCACAATCCTCGGCAAGTATTGAACAAAATTTTGCGAACTCGCTGACGGCGGTGCCGTCGGAAGGCCTCACGGCCTCCGGTGCATTCTACGTGCCGGTCTATTCCAGCGTGTCGATGAGCCAGGGCAAGCTCAGGGCCGATTTCTCGGTGACGCTCAGCGTGCACAACGCCTCGGAGACGAAGCCGCTGGTGCTGAAGCGGATCGCCTATTTCGACACATCAGGCAAGATGGTGGAGAGCTACCTCAAATCGCCGGTCGCGCTTAAACCGTTTGCGACCGTCGAGGTCTCGATCGCCACGACCGATACCCGCGGCGGCACCGGCGCGAATTTCGTGGTCGATTGGGCAGCCGCCGGCGAGATCGCGGAACCGGCGGTCGAGGCCCTGATGGTCGGCAGCGTCGGCGCCGGCCACTACGCCTTCATCAGCCAGGGCCGCCCGATCCGGCTGACCGGCAGGAATTGACTTCATGGAAGGCCGCTTCCGGCGGGCCTTCTCAACGACAACAACACGGAGCGAAACGTCCATGTCCATCTCAGCCCAGTTCGACTTTGCACCGCTGCTTCCGGCCGGCCTGCCCGCGCCGGCCGCGCGCTGGACCGGGCTCGCCAAATACAGCTTCGTCGGCGGCAACAACGATCCCGACCAGGTCCCGGTCGATGGGCTGATCGAGGCGGTCAATGCCGTGCTGAAGCGCGAGGGCAGGAATCTCGCGACCTACAACCTCGCGCACGGGCCGCAGGGTTATCTGCCGCTGCGCCAGTTCCTGACCGAGAAGCTGAAGCGCGATGCCGGCATTGCCTGCACGCCGGACGAGATCATGATCGTCTCCGGCTCGCTGCAGGCGCTCGACCTCGTCAATCACACCTTGCTCGCCAAGGGCGATACGGTGCTGATCGAGCAGGAGACCTATCAGGGCTCGCTGAACCGGCTGGCTCGCCTCGGCGTCAACGCGGTCGGCATTCCCCTCGACGGCGACGGCATCCGGATCGATGCGCTGGCCGCAGCGCTCGCCGATCACAAGCGGCGCGGCATCACGCCGAAATACATCTACACCATTCCGACCGTGCAGAACCCGACCGGCTCGATCCTCCCCGAAGGCCGCCGCGCCGAGATGTTGAAACTGTCGAAAGAATACGGCGTGCCGATCTTCGAGGACGATTGCTATGCCGATCTGATCTGGAACGGCGAACGGCCGCCGGCGATCTATGCGATGAGCAAGCATGGCGGCGTGATCCATATCGGCTCGTTCTCGAAGTCGATCGCGCCGGCGCTGCGGGTCGGCTTCATCGTCGCGCCCTGGGCGATCATGTCGCGGATGCTGCCGCTGAAGACCGACGCCGGCTCCGGCGCGCTGGAGCAGATGGTGCTCTCGGAATATTGCGCGCCGCATTTCGCGACCCACGTGCCGCGGCTGACCAAAGGCCTGCGCGCCAAGCTCGACACGCTGATGGAGGCGCTGAACGAACAGTTCGGCACGTCGGCCGAATTCGAGGCGCCCAAGGGCGGCATCTTCCTCTGGGTCAAGCTGCCCGACCATGTCGACACCATGAAGCTCTATCAGGCGGCGCTCGCCGCCGGCGTCTCGATCAATCCGGGGCCGGAATGGTCGACCAGCAAGGCGCATTCCGGCAGCCGGCTCCGCCTCTGCTTCGCCAGCCCCTCGCACGAGCAGATCCGCGAGGGCGTCGCGGTGCTGGCCGAAGTGTGCCGCAAGGAGTTCGGCGTGCCGGCGCGCAGCAGCAATGTGGAGAAGCGCGGCTAGCGATCCGCTCGCGGCAAGATGGATTGCTTCGCTCCGCTCGCAATGACGGGATGATCTCCCTCCATGTCATTGCGAGGAGCGCAGCGACGAAGCAACCATGCCTCCCGCCTGCTTCTCACCTCACCGAAAAGGGCGCCTGATAGGGCCGGCCGAACGGCACGCCGTTGACCACGGTCTGCACCGGCTTCAGCTGCAGATTGCCGTCGCGTCTGTTGTTGCGGGTGTCGACGAAGGTGACCGGGCCTTCGATGAGGTCCATGATCGCGACATCGCCGGGCGCGCCGCGCTGCAACGTGCCGATCTTCGGGGTGCGGTTGATGATCCGCGCCGGCACCGAGGTCGCCATCGCGACCACCTGCTCCAGCGAGGAGCCCATCGCCAGGAACTTGCTCATCACGTTCGGCAGGAACGGGATGCCGGGCGAATTGCCGGAGAAGACGTGGATATCGGAGGAAATCGTGTCGGGCGTGCAGCCGGCAGGGATTGCGATCTCGGCCACCGTGAAATCGAAGCTGCCGCCGCCATGGCCGACATCGAACAGCACGCCGCGCTGCTTGGCCGCGAGCGCCGCCGGCAGCAGCTTGCCGTCCTGCACGATGTTGGTGAAGGCGCCGGACATGTTCGGCGCGCCGGAATAGGCGTGGGTGAGGATATCGCCCGGCCGCAGCAGGTCGAGGATGTCGGACATCAACTCCCTGGTCTCGACGCCGCCGATATGCACCATCATCCGCGCCGGCCAGCCGCACATCTCGCAGGCCTGGATGCCGCGCTTCAGCGGCTCGATGCCATGCTTGAAGATGACGTTCTCCGACATCCGCACCTTGACCCCGATCAGGAAGTCCGGGTTCTCGGCGAGCGCCATCGCGCAGGCTTCGACCTGGGCGTTGTCGATGTTGTAGAGCTCGGCCACCGGGAAGGCCGACAGGCCGTTGTTGGCGATATGGACGAAGGCGTAGATCCGCGTGCGCGACTGCGCGACGATAAAGCGCCGCAGCGCCGCGAGATTGTTGACGCCGGCATCGCCGGCCGAGACGACCGTCGTGGTGCCCTGGAACTGCACCAGCTCGTCGGCGGGAATGCCGATTGCCGAGCCGTAGGGATAGACGTGGCAGTGCAGGTCGACGAGGCCCGGCATCACGAGCTTGCCCGATGCGTCGATGGTCTTGGCGGCGCGCGCGGCCGGGATCTCGTCCTCGATCGCCTCGATCAGGCCCCAGCGGATGCCGAGGTCACGCTTGCCGCGCAGCGACTGGCTGGGATCGATCACGTCGCCGCTCTTGATCACGAGATCGAACTTGTCGTCCGGCCCCATCGCCGCAGCGGCCGGTCCTGCGATGACAGCAGCAGCGGCCGATCCTGTACCCTTGAGAAAATCCCGGCGTGAAAATTCGCTCACGGCAACGTCCCCCCGAACATTGATTTTTGTGGCGCGATGATGCGTCGGACGCCGGGGTTAGGCAAGGCCGCCGAAAGAGGCGCTAACGCTCACGCATCGGTTGTGCAGTGAACGCGCGGCGAGCGTTGCACTGGGACAGTTGCTGAACAGGCGTTCAGAAAACTCCCCCGGTTCCCGAGGAACGTTTCGATGCCTGCACGGTTTCCTCCACGCATCATTTGAGGAGGATGAGATGAAAAAGTTTGGATTTGTTCTTGCGGCGATTGGTACGCTTGCAGTGGCCGTTCCGTCGATCGCGAGCGCCGAGACCGTCGTGATCAAGCGCGGCCATCACCACTGGGATCGCGGCTGGGGCGCGCGCGCCGAGATGCGCCATGACCGTGGCTGGCATCGCGGCTGGCATCACGACCATGACCGCAGCGTCGTGATCAGGCGCGATCGTTACTGAAGAAGTGCGAAAAGGCCGACACAACGGAAAATGGCTCCTCGCGGAGCCATTTTCTTTTTCTTCGTCCATCTCGGGGGCCGACGCGTTTCAGTCCCACGCCGGGGCAAAGCCCGGATTGACGCAGCGCATGTCCTTGCGCAGCGCGGCGATCGCCTTGCGGTCGTGGTCGTCGAGCTTGACCTTCAGCGCGTCGAGATTGGCCCTTTGGCTCTCGGCACGCGAGGCTTTCGGGATCGCCGCAACGCCATCCTGGTCGAGCAGCCATTTCAGCGCCACCTGCGCTGCGGTCGCATCATGCTTGCTGCCGATTTTCGCCAGCGTCTCGTCGGTGGCGAAACGGCCCTGCGCCAGCGGGCAATAGGCCACCAGCGGGATCGATTTCGCCGCGAGATATTTCCGCACCGGCGTCTGGTCCAGCATCGCGTGATATTCGATCTGGTTGCAGGCGATCGGCGCCTTGATGTCCTCGACCACGGTCTTGAGCAGCGCGGTGGTGAAATTGGCGACGCCGATCGCGCGGGTGCGGCCTTCCTCCTTCAGCTGCATCAGCGTCTCGAAGACGGCAGGCAGCTTCATGCTCCGCGACGGCCAGTGCACCAGATAGAGGTCGACGTGATCAAGGCGCAGCTTCTTCAGGCTGGCGTCGAACGCTTTGCGGATCGCATCCGGCGCCAGGTTCTCATGCCAGACCTTGGTGGTCACATGCAGGTTCTTGCGCGCGACCTTCGAATCCGCGATCGCGGCCCCGATCGCCTCCTCATTGCCGTACATCTCGGCGCTGTCGATATGGCGGTAACCGAGCCCGAGCGCGCTCTCGACCGCCGCGCGGCAGGCATCGCCCTGCATGCGGAAGGTGCCGAGCCCGAGCTGCGGCAGGCTGATGCCCTGTGTCTGCAGATTGTCCATGGATAGCTCCTGACGCGTGGGCCGCCGATGTCATCGACGACGTCACGCCAGCAAATCGTCTGAAAGGAATGAAATTGGCAGGACTGCCGATACCAGTTTGCCCGCAAACCGGGCCTTCGGGCAAGCCGCCCGCAATCAAGATGTCGCGACGGCTTTCGCGAGCCTAGATATGTTGCGCCATGATCAGGCCGGGCCGCGCGTCCGGCCGCGGCTCGATGTCGACCGACCAGAGATCGTGGTTGTCGACGTCCTTCAGCGTCACTCTCATCACGCCGGTCCTGCCGTCGATGTCGACGCGGCCGAAGAATTGGAGGCCGAAACACGGCGCGAGATTGTCGCCCTGCTCGGCCGAGCAGCCGTTCTGGTACATCGCCTTCGGGCCAAAGGTGTTGTCGAGCTCGCCCGGCGACCAGGTGCCGGCGTGCAGTGGGCCGGAGACGAACTCCCAGAACGGCTCGAACTCCTGGAACACTGCGCGGTTCGGATCATAATGATGCGCGGCGGTGTAGTGCATGTCGGCGGTGAGCCACACCGTGTTGCGGATGCCGGCGCGCTTCATGAAGGACAGGAGATCGGCGATCTCGTACTCGCGCCGCTCCGGCGGCCCGTCGCCGAGCGCGACGGCGTCCAGGCTGACGAGGCCGATCGGCAGATCCGCCGCGATCACCTTCCAGACAGCATCCGACGCCACCAGCTCCCGCTTCAGCCAGGCGAGCTGATCCTGACCAAGGATGAACGCCTGGTCCGGATCGCCCTGCTTATTCCAGCTGGAATCGCGGTAGGAGCGCATGTCGATGATGAAGACGTCGAGCAGCGGCCCGTAGGCGATCTTGCGATAGACCCGGCCGTCGCGCTCCGGCATCAGCCGCATCGGCATGAATTCGTGGAAGGCGCGGCGCGCCCGCGCCACCAGGCGCGAATTGCCGTCCGCATCATAGCCGGTTGCGTCGGCGGTGCCGATTGGCGACCAGTCGTCGGCCACCTCATGGTCGTCCCACTGCGCGAACATCGGCACCTCGGCGTGGAAGGCGCGGAAGTTGTCGTCGAACCAGTTGTATTTGTAGTTGCCGCGAAACTCGTCGAGGCTGTGGGCGACGACCGACTTCTCCTCGGTGACGATGTTGCGCCAGACCTCGCCGTTCGGCAGCATCTGCTCCGACGGCACCGTGCAATCGGCATAGATGTGATCGCCGGAATGGATGAAGAAATCCGGGTGCTCGTTCAACATGGTGCGATAGCTGCGCAGGCCGCCGCGCGCGGGGTCGATGCCCCAGCCCTGCCCCACGACGTCGCCGGACCAGACGAACGAGACCGAGCGGCGGTCGACCGGCGCGGTGCGGAAATGCCCGACGCGGCTTTCGCCCACAATGCCGTCGCGATCCTCGAAGCTGATGCGATAGAACAGGTCCTGCCCCGGCGGCAGGCCATCGAGCAGCAGCTTTGCGGTGAAGTCGCGCTCGGGCAGCGCGTCGGCGGACGCGGTGCGCAGGATGGTGGCGAAGCTTTCGACCGCGGCGCATTCGATCTGCATCCGCGCGGCGCGATCGGCGCGGGCCCAGATCACAGCGGAATCGCTGGCGACGTCGCCGGACTGGATGCCCGCGATCGCAGGCCGATCCGCGGCGCGGCTCAGATAGGGCTTTGCCAGCGCGCCCAATCCCGCCAGCGCGGCCGTCGACGCCGAGCGCACCAGAAGCTGACGCCTTGTGAGGCCTCGCCCCCTCGCGGAGATCGCTGTCGGCATCGAATAACCTTCGTCGAATCGCAACGAAGGTTTTGCCTGCGCTGTTTGACTCCGCCCTTACGGTTTCTTGACTCTGCGCCGACGGTTTTGCGACGGCGGGATGACTCGGGGGATATGGAGATCGGAACAGCACAGGAACGCCGAGCACTCGATGCTAATCCCGTCATCCTGAGGCGCGAGCAGAGCGAGCCTCGAAGGATGAATCGGCCAAAGACGGGCCGTCGATCCTTCGAGACGCGCGCAAGAGCGCGCTCCTCAGGATGACGGGTTTGGGATTGGCGCACTTCGAGAGAGCACAGGCGCGGCGGGCACTCTCACCGCTGCCAGTTGCAGATGCCGCCGGTGCGGCACGGCCAGGTCTGGATCCTGGTGTCGCGGGCTTCCGCATCGAGCGGGTTCGAATGGCGCCGCGCGAGCTTGGCGCGGGCGGGAACCTGCGCCACTGCGCGCTTGCGTTCATGCGGTGCCGTTACCCTGCTTGTCCGCACGGCCTTTTGCCGCTCGACTTTCGGCTGCTCGACCTTCGGTGCGACATTGGCGCGCTGATCAGGTCCGTGGTCGGTCTTCGCCTCGACCGGAACCGGCTCGAACTGCGCCGGCGGGCCAAGCGGCTTCGGCGAGAGCACGGCCCGCGAGAGATCGAGGCTGAAGAACTCGCTTGGGCGGTAGTCGTCAGCCAACGCCACGCCACCCAACGCCAGGCACGCGGTGCAAACAGTTGCAACAAAAGCGCTTTTCAGGACCATCAAAGGGCCTCCTGAAATCACTCGAACAGAACAGCCATCATGTAGGAGCCCGGCCGCGCGAATCCAGCCACGGCTTACGGGGCAGGGTTACCGGTCAACCAAGGCGGTCGTGGAAAGTTCCGCTGCCAGCCACCTGGCGCGCCGTTCCGATGGTATCGGAACGGGTTTCTAGCTTCTTGTTTTGACGCGTTTTCTTCACGCGAACCGGTAGCCACTTCGCTCGAATACGCTCCAGCCTACTCCGCCGCCTGTGCCAGCGGCTGGCCGATCGCACGCTCCAGCCGCGCGCATTCGGTGCGGTAGCGGGCGACGTTGCCTTCCTTGATGTGGCCGTAGCCGCGCACGAGGTCCGCGGTCTTCGCCAGCGCCACCAGGCGCGGCAAATCGAGCGGCTTCTTGCCGTCGAGGTGACGCAGGATCATCGCCGCATACTCCACCGGCAGCGCGCGCTCCATCTTGCGCTCGGCGGTGTAGCCGAAGATGTCGAATGCTGTGCCGCGCAGGCCCTTCAGCCCCGACAGCAGGCCGAACGCCTTGAAGATCCACGGCCCGAACTCGCGCTTCTGCAAGCGCCCGGTGACGGGATCGCGCTGCGCCAGCAGCGGCGGTGCCAGCAAGACCTTCAGACCGGAATTGCCCTCGAACTGCTCCCTCAAGGCCTTGCTGAACTCGCCGTCGGAATAGAGCCGCGCGACCTCATATTCGTCCTTGTAGGCCATCAGCTTGAACAGGCCCTTTGCAAAGGCCTCGGTCAGGTCATGCGAGCCCGGCGCTGCCGCAGCTTCGGCGGAGCGGACGCGCGCGACGTCGTCGAGATAGCGCTTCGCGTAAGCCGCGTCCTGATAGTCGGTGAGGAACTTGGCGCGGAACGCAATCGCCTCATCGAGCGTCTTCTTCGCCGGCGCGGCGCCTGCGCTCTTGAAGCGCGCGGCGCTGACCACGCGCTGCAGATCATGCGCGGCGAGCCGGCCCCACGAGAACGCGGTCTTGTTCATCTCGATCGCGGCGCCGTTGAGCTCGATCGCCTTCAGGATGGCCTCGAGCGACAGCGGGATCGCACCACGCTGGAACGCGAAGCCGAGCATGAAGGCGTTGGTCGCGATGCTGTCGCCCATCAGCGCGGTCGCAAGCCCGGTGGCATCGAGGATGTCGAGATCATCAGGTCTCACCGCGCCGTTCAGCGCGTCGCGCATCGAGCTGGCTTCAAAGTCGATATCGGGATCGATCACGAAGCTCGCGGTCGGCAACAGATCGGCGTTGACGACGGCGCGGGTGACGCCGCGCTCGGCGCGGCTCAGCGCCGGCACGCTGGTGGCGACGACGAGATCGCAACCGAGGATCAGATTGGCATTGCCGGGCGCGATGCGGACCGTGGTCAGCATGTCGGACGCCGGCGCCAGCCGGACATGGCTCATGACCGCGCCGTTCTTCTGCGACAGGCCGGTGAAGTCGAGCGTCGAGCAGGCGAGCCCCTCGACATGGGCGGCCATGCCGAGCAGCGCGCCGATGGTGATGACGCCGGTGCCACCGATGCCGGTGATCAGGATGTTGTAGGGGTTGCTGAGTGCGGCCGCGGGCGGTGCCGGCAGGTCCGCGAACAGCGCCTTGGGATCGGCGGCGGTGCGGTCGGTCTTGCGCAGCTTGGGATCCTGCACCATCACGAAGCTCGGGCAGAAGCCCTCGATGCAGGAGAAATCCTTGTTGCAGTTCGACTGGTCGATGCGGCGCTTGCGGCCGAGCTCGGTCTCCAGCGGCTGCACCGAGACGCAGTTCGACGCGACCGAGCAGTCGCCGCAGCCTTCGCAGACGCGCTCATTGATGAAGACGCGCTTGGCCGGATCGGGAAACAGCCCGCGCTTGCGGCGGCGGCGCTTCTCGGCGGCGCAGGTCTGGTCGTAGATCAGGACGGTGAGTCCCTCGATCTCGCGCAACGTGCGCTGCACGGCATCGAGCTCGCGGCGATGATGGATGGTGGCGCCGGACGGGAAGTAATTGGCGGGATATTTGTCCGGATCGTCGGAGACGATCGCGAGCCGCTTGGTGCCCTCGGCCGCGACCTGGTGCGCGATCTGCGCCACCGTGAAGCCACCTTCGGCCGGCTGGCCGCCGGTCATTGCGACCGCGTCGTTGTAGAGGATCTTGTAGGTGATGTTGACGCCGGCCGCGGCCGCCGCGCGCAGCGCCAGCAAGCCCGAATGCGTATAGGTGCCGTCGCCGAGATTCTGGAACACATGCTGTTCGCTGGTGAACGGCGCCTGCCCGATCCAGCTCACGCCCTCCGCGCCCATATGCGAGATGGTCTGGGTGTTGCGGTTCGGCACCGACAGCGCCATGCCGTGACAGCCGATGCCGGCCATGGCGCGGCTGCCCTCCGGAATCTTGGTCGATGAGTTGTGCGGGCAGCCCGAGCAGAAATACGGCGTGCGTTGCAGCTTCGCGGTGCCCGTGCCCTCGGCCGGGCGATCGAACGCCTCGAGTTTTGCCAGGCGCTGCTCCAGCAGCGGACTGCGGTGGCCGAGCTTGCGCAGCCGCGCCACCACGGCGGCGGCAACCATGGTCGGCGTCAGCTCGCCCTCGCTCGGCAGCAGCGGCGCGCCGCTCTCGTCGCGCTTGCCGACCACGGACGGACGCCTGGACGCGTCCATGTTGTAGAGGATGCGGACCAGCTGGTCCTCGATGAAGCCGCGCTTCTCCTCGACGACCAGCACGTCCTGCAGGCCTTCGGCGAAGTCGCGCGCGCCGCGCGCTTCAAGCGGCCAGGTCAACGCCACCTTGTAGATGCGCAGGCCCAGCGCCTGGGCCTCGGCATCGGTGATGCCGAGATCGGCGAGCGCCTGGCGCAGATCGAGATAGGCCTTGCCGGTCGCCATGATGCCGAGCCGTGCCGGCTTGGAATCCAGCACAATGCGGTCGAACCGGTTGGCGCGGGCGAAGGCCGCGACCGCCTCCATCTTGGGTCCGTGCAGCCTGCGCTCGGCCTCCAGCGGCGGATCCGGCCAGCGGATCGAGAGCCCGCCCGGCGGCATCTCGAAATCGTCGGGCATGATGATCTTGATGCGATCGGGATCGCTGACGATCGAGGCCGAGCTTTCGACCGTCTCCGAGATCGCCTTGAAGCCGACCCAGCAGCCGGAATAGCGCGACAGCGCAAAGCCGAGGATGCCGAGGTCGAGATAGTCCTGCAGCGTCGCCGGATTGACCACCGGCATGAGCGCCGAGGCGAACACCTGTTCGCTCTGGTGTGCGAGCGTCGAGGACTGGCAGCCATGGTCGTCGCCGGCGAGCGCGATCACGCCGCCATTCGGCGAGGTGCCGGCGGAATTGGCGTGCTTGAGCGCGTCGAGCGAGCGGTCGACGCCGGGGCCCTTGCCGTACCAGATGCCGAACACGCCATCGACCTTGGCACCGGGGAACATGCCGACCTGCTGGCTGCCCCACACCGCGGTCGCCGCCAGGTCCTCGTTGAGGCCGGGAACGAAGGCGATGTCATGCTCCCTGAGGAACGATTTCGCCCGCCACAGCGCGTGGTCGTACATGCCGAGCGGCGAGCCGCGGTAACCGGAGATGAAACCCGCAGTGTTCAGCCCGTGCGCGCGGTCGCGTTCGCGCTGCAACATCGGCAATCGGACCAGAGCCTGGGTACCGGAAAGGAAGATTCGTTTCGTATCCAACCGGTACTTGTCGTCCAGTCCAACTTCCATCAACGCCATCAGTTTCAGGCTCCCCGCCGATCAGGTCACGCCGGTCCGAACCGGTCTCATTCTCTTGCCCATGATCATGCATCAGCATGCACTGATTTTGTTATGCATGAACAGCCCTGTTCCATGGCCGCAGCACATATCTCATGTTGCGCATGCGAGGCCTTCTTGCTCTGCGAGGCTTGCCGAACCCCGGCATCTTTGAAACGGTGGCGCGCGAAGGGAGACCAAGGATGATTAAAGTCGAATCCGCATTCACGACGGAAATCGTGGAGAACGGCAATCTGCTGATGGGTCCCTGGCGCAGCCCGAAGCAGATGCTGCAGGCCCAGACCTACGACTCCCATGCCTCGATTCACGACGATGCGACCGCGCAGAAGCTCGGCTTCCGCGGCGGCACGATCGAGGGACCGACCCATTTCAGCCAGTTCGCGCCGCTGTGCGAGCGGATCTGGGGCCGGGCCTGGTTCATGACCGGGTGCCTGTCCGCGCATTACCGCAATCCGGTGTTCGAGGGCGAAGAGGTGCAGGCCCAGATCGAGAAGCCGAAACCGGGCCAGACCGTTTGCACCATCGGGATGATCAAGCGCGACGGCACCGAGATCCTGCGCGGCACCGCCTCGATCGACGGCGATGGCACGGAGACGGCGCTCGCCCGCAGGCTCGGCGAATTGAAGCCGCTGACCGACCCGGTGATCCTCGCCGATATCAAGGTCGGCATGAAGACGCCCCGGCAGGCGATCAAGATGGATTTCGACCAGAACATGGGCGATCTCTATCCGTTCTCGCTGGCCGACAAGCTCAAGGTGATCACCGAGCCGTCGGATTATTATTCGCTGGAGTACAATCCCTGGGGCCGCGCCATCATCCCGATGGAGATGCTGAGCGTGCTGTTCCAGTACCGCGCCCGCGAGGACCGCTTGCCGGTCCGCGGCCCCGCCGTCGGGCTGTTCGCGGATCAGGAGATCCGGCTTGTGCGCGGGCCGCTGTTCCCGGGCGAGACCTATTGGGTCGAGCGCGAGGTCGTGGCGCTCTCGGGCAGCAAGCGCACCGAGAGCATGTGGGTGCGCTCGACCGTGTTCGATGCCGACAACGCGGTGGTCGCGACCATGCTGCTCAACGGCGCCAGCATGAAGGACTCCTACGCCAACTACGAGCGCGAGCACAAAGCGCTTTACGGCTGAAGCGACAGCCGCCTGTTCCGCAAGCCGCCGAAGCAAGGACAACAACAATGGCCCGCCTGCCCTATCTCGAAGCTGACCAGGTCGCTCCCGAATATCGCGACATGCTCAAGCGCAACACCAATCTGCACAAGCTCTTGGTGAACTCGCCGGACATGGCGCGCGCCTTCAACGGCATCGGCGGCTATATCCGCTTCAAGAGCAAGCTCGACCCGCGGCTGCGCGAGCTCGCGATCCTGCAGGTCGGCTGGCTCGAGAAGTCGGAATACGAGTTCACCCACCATGTGAAGATCGGCAAGGAGTTCGGCGTCACCGACGAGGACATCAAGGGCCTGATCGCCGAGACCGAGGGCAAGCCGTCAAAGCTCGAACCGCTGGCGAAAGCAATCCTCAAGGGTGCCCGCGAGATGGTGCGCGAGCTCGCGATGTCGGAGGCGACCTTCGCCGAGATCAAGAGAGAGCTGTCCGATGAGCACATGACCGATCTGGTGCTGACGATCGCGTTCTACTGCGCGGTGGTGCGGGTGCTCGCCACCATGCAGATCGACAACGAACCAGCCTACAAAGAGGTACTGCAGCAGTACCCGATCCCAGGAGTGAAGTGACATGCGCCTGCAAGATCGCGTCGCCATCGTCGTCGGCGCCGGCCAGAGCCCCGGCGAAGGCATCGGCAACGGACGCGCCACCGCGCTGACCTTCGCGCGCGAAGGCGCCAAGGTGCTGTGCGTCGATCACAACCTGGCATCGGCGCAGGAAACCGTCGATATGATCACGGCCAAGGGCGGCACCGCCGTCGCCTTCAACGCCGACGTCACCAAGAATGCCGACATCAAGGCGATGGTGGCGGATGCGCATGGCCGCTGGGCCAGCGTCGATATCCTGCACAACAATGTCGGTGTCAGCCTCTCCGGCGGCGATGCCGAACTGCTCGACATCACCGAGGAAGCGTTCGACCGCTGCGTGGCGATCAACCTGAAGAGCTGCATCCTCGCCGCCAAGCACGTGATCCCGATCATGCGCAAGCAGCAGCGCGGCTCGATCATCAACATCTCGTCGATGGCCGCAATCACGACCTATCCTTATGTCGCCTACAAGGCGACCAAGTCGGCGATGATCGCCTTCACCGAACAGCTCGCCTACCAGAATGCGCAATATGGCATTCGCGCCAACGTGATCTTGCCCGGATTGATGAACACGCCGATGGCGGTGGACACGCGCGCCCGCGAATTCAAGAAGAGCCGCGCGGAAGTCGAGGCCGAGCGAGACAGCAAGGTGCCGCTGCGTCACAAGATGGGCACCGGCTGGGACGTCGCCAATGCCGCGCTGTTCCTCGCCTCGGATGAGGCCAATTTCGTGACCGGTGTGACGTTGCCGGTCGATGGCGGCGCAAGCGTGCGGCGCGGTTAACCCGGTTAATCCAGCTGATTAGCCCGGTTAATCGAGGTGATTAACCTGGTTAATCGAGACGATTAACCTGTGTGACGACGTGCGGTTAATCACTGTGACAGCATCACGTGGCAATGCGCCACAATGATTCGAAAAACTTGAAGCATTCCAATGACACGGCGATGTGACGGCGTGTCCACATAAATCGAAATCCTGACTCGTTGTGGTCGCACGAAATTCATCTGCGCTCTGTATCTCGCACGCCAAGAACTTCTGGAGTGCCTGGACCAATGAGCGAAGAATTCGAACTCAGACCCGATCAGTGGGATGCGTTGAAAGCGTTGCGGGCTCCCGCAGCAAACCCTTCAAGGCTGAACCGGTTCGCCGTCGAAAGCCTGATCACGCTCGGTTATGTCGCGGTGCGTGGAGATTCGTTTGAACTGACGCCCGCGGGCCGCAAGGTGCTGGTCCGCGGTTCGTCACAATTGCTGCTCGATATCGCAGCCTGATCCCCTTCAAACTGACACCAACGAGAGCTTCAGTCTTGATTCGATCAAAACCGAAGCTCTCGTTTGTTGTTTTGACGCTTTCTTCAAGCGAAGCGGTATCCACTTCGCTCGAAAACGCTCTGCACGCGCGGCATCATGCCGCGTGTGCTTTTCCAGGAATGGTCGCCTCGCCGTGCTGCGTCAGCGGCTTCATGCCGGTGACCGTGCGCAGCAGCACATAGAATACCGGCGTCAGGAACAGGCCGAACACGGTGACGCCGATCATGCCGGAGAACACCGCGACGCCCATCGCGCGCCGCATCTCCGAGCCCGCACCGGTCGACAGCACCAGCGGCAGCACGCCCATGATGAACGCCATCGACGTCATCAGGATCGGCCGCAGCCGCAACCGGCTCGCCTCGATCGCGGCGCGGATCGGCGAGCGCCCGGCGAATTCGAGCTCGCGCGCGAATTCGACGATCAGGATGGCGTTCTTGGCCGACAATCCGACCAGCACGATCAGTCCGATCTGGGTGAAGACGTTGTTGTCGCCCTTCGACAGCCAGACGCCGAACATCGCCGCCAATAGGCCCATCGGCACGATCATGATGATCGAGAGCGGCAGCGCCAGGCTCTCATAGAGCGCGGCGAGCACCAGGAACACCAGGAGGATCGCGAGCGGAAACACCCAGAGTCCGGAATTGCCGGCGATGAACTCCTGATAGGTCAGGTCGGTCCATTCGAAGGCAAAGCCCGGCGGCAGCGTTTCAGCCGCGATCCGTGTCGCCGCCTCCTGCGCCTGGCCGGACGAAAAGCCCGGCGCCGCAGCGGCGTTGATGTCCGACGACAGGAAGCCGTTGTAGCGGATCGCGCGTTCCGGACCCGCACTCTGGCGGACCTTCAACAGCGCCGACAGCGGCACCATGTCACCGGACGACGAGCGCACCTTCAACTGCCTGATGTCGTCGGCACGCGCGCGGAACGGCGCGTCCGCTTGAACATAGACCGAATAGGTGCGGCCGAATTTGTTGAAGTCGTTGACATAGTAGGAGCCGAGATAGATCTGCAGCGTGTTGAAGACCTCCGTGACCGGCACGCCGAGCTGCAGCGCCTTGGTGCGGTCGATGTCGGCGAACAGCTGCGGCACGTTGACCTGGAAGCTCGAGAACACGCCGGCGATCTCCGGCGCCTTCTGCATCGCCGTCATGAACGCCTTGGTGGCATCGTTCAGCGCCTCGTAGCCGAGGCCGGCGCGGTCCTCGATCTGCAGCTTGAAACCGCCGATGGTGCCGAGGCCGTTGACCGGCGGCGGCGGGAACATCGCGATGAAGGCATCCTGGATGCCGGCATATTTCTTGTTGAGCGCCGCCGCGATTGCCGGACCGCTGAGCGACGGATCCTTGCGCTCGTCGAACGGCTTCAAGGTCGAGAACACGATACCGGCGTTGGAGGAGTTGGTGAAGCCGGAGATCGACAGGCCGGGAAACGCCACCGAGCTCTCGACACCCGGCTGGGTCAACGCGATGTCGCTCATCTTGCGGATCACTTCCTCGGTGCGGTCGAGCGTGGCGCCGTCCGGCAGCCGGGCAAAGCCGACCAGATACTGCTTGTCCTGGCCCGGCACGAAGCCGCTCGGCACCTGCTTGAACAGCACGCCGGTCAGGCCGATCAGCAGCACATAGAGGCCGATCACCACGGCTTTGCCATAGATCACCTTGGTGACGGTACGGCCGTAGTTCTCCGAGGACTTCGTGAAGACCTTGTTGAAACCGCGGAAGAACCAGCCCAGCGACTTTTCCATGCCCCGGGTCAGCCAATCCTTCGGCTCGTCATGCCCCTTCAAGAGCAGCGCCGACAGCGCCGGCGACAGCGTCAGCGAATTGATCGCCGAGATCACGGTCGAGATCGCAATCGTCAGCGCGAACTGCTTGTAGAACTGTCCGGTGAGGCCGGAGATGAAGGCCAGCGGCACGAACACCGCGATCAAGACCAGCGCGATGGCGATGATCGGGCCGGACACTTCGCGCATCGCCTGGTTGGTGGCATCGCGCGGCGACAGGCCGGATTCGATATTGCGCTCGACGTTCTCGACCACGACGATGGCGTCGTCGACCACGATGCCGATCGCCAGCACCAGGCCGAACAGGCTGAGCGCGTTGATCGAGAAGCCGAACACATGCATCACCGCGAAGGTGCCGACGATCGACACCGGAACCGCGATCAAGGGAATGATCGAGGCGCGCCAGGTCTGCAGGAACAGGATCACGACCAGCACGACGAGCGCGATCGCCTCGAGCAGCGTGTGGATGACGGCCTCGATCGAGGAGCGCACGAACTGCGTCGGATCGTAGACGATCTGGTACGACACGCCTTCCGGCATGTTCTTCTTGATCTCGGCCATCGTGGCGCGGACGTGGTCGGAGATCTCCAGCGCGTTCGAACCGGGCGCCTGGAAGATCGGGATCGCGACCGCCTGCTTGTTGTCGAGCAGCGAGCGCAGGCCGTATTCGGAGGCGCCGAGCTCGATCCGCGCGACGTCGCGCAGCCGCACCACCTCGCCGGCGGAGCCGGTCTTCACCACGATGTCGCCGAACTGTTCCTCGGTCGACAGCCGTCCCTCCGCGTTGACGGAGAGCTGGAGGTCGAGGCCCTTGACGCTGGGCGAGGAGCCGACCACGCCGGCCGCAGCCTCGACGTTCTGCGCCTGGATCGCGCGCACGACGTCGCTTGCGGTCAGCGCATGTTCGGCGGCCTTCTGTGGGTCGACCCAGACCCGCATCGAATAGTCGCCGGCGCCATAAAGCTGGACGTCGCCGACGCCGTCGATCCGCGCCAGCCGGTCCTTGACGTTGAGCACTGCGTAGTTGCGCAGATACGTCATGTCATAGCGGTTGTTGGGCGACAGCAGATGCACGACCATGGTGAGGTCGGGCGAGCTCTTCTTGGTGATGATGCCGAGCTGGCGCACCACGGCCGGCAGGCGCGGCTCGGCCTGTTGCACGCGGTTCTGCACCAGCTGGGTCGCCTTGTCGGGGTCGGTGCCGAGACGGAAGGTCACCGTCAGCGTCATCGCACCGTCGGTGGTCGCCTGGCTCGACATATAGAGCATGCCCTCGACGCCGTTGATCTGCTCCTCGATCGGCGTCGCGACCGTCTCGGCGATCACCTTCGGATTGGCGCCGGGATAGGTCGCCCGCACCACGACCGACGGCGGCACCACATCGGGGTATTCCGAGATCGGCATCGCCAGCAGCGAGATCAGGCCGGCCAGGAAGATCAGGATCGACAGCACGCCGGCGAAGATCGGCCGGTCGATGAAGAATTTTGAGAGATTCATGGCTCCGCCCCCGCGTGCAGCGCCTAGCGCTGCACGACGTGCTGGTTGGTTTCAGTGGATGCCTGCTGCGTGCCACGGGCGCCCATCTCGGCGACTTCCATCTTCAGAAGTGCACCGGGACGCACGCGCTGCAGGCCGTTGACAACGATGCGGTCGCCGGACTTCAGGCCCGCGGTGACGATCCGCAGGCCATCGACCGCGCCACCGAGCGAGACGGAGCGGTACACGGCGCGGCTGTCGTCGCCGACCAGCATGACGAACTTCTTGTCCTGGTCGGTGCCGACGGCACGTTCGTCGATCAGCACCAGCGTCTGCTGCTTGGGCTGGCCCATGCGCACGCGGGCAAACTGCCCCGGGATCAGCCGGCCGTCTTCGTTCTTGAACACGGCGCGGACGCGGATGGTGCCGCTCTGCCCGTTGACCTGGTTGTCGATCAGCTGGATGTGCCCCTTGGCGCTGAGGCCGCCCGACGTCACCATGTCGACCGGGATCTGATCGAGATTGCCGCGCTTGCCGGACGCGTCCGCGATCGAGTTCAGCGCGCGCAGCACGACCTCCTCATCCGCATCGAAGCTCGCATAGATCGGATTGACCGAGACCAGCGAGGTCAGGACCGGCGAAGATGTCCCTGCCGCGACGAGATTGCCGACCGTGACCTCGATCCGGCCGACCCGGCCGTCGACCGGCGCGCGGACCTCGGTGTAATCGAGATTGAGCTTTGCAGTCTGCAGCGCGGCTTCGGCGGCCTTGACGTTGGCGATCGCCTCGCGATTGGTGTTGTCGCGCTGGTCGAAATCGCGCTTGGTCACGATGTTGTTGCCGACCAGTTGCGCGCCGCGCTCGACCTCGTTTGCGGCAAAGATCGCGCGGGCCTTCGCGGCCTCGAGCTGGGCCTGGGCCCGGTCGACTTCGGCCGCGTAAGGCGCGGGATCGATCTTGAACAGGATGTCGCCGGCCTTCACCAGCGCGCCCTCGGTGAAGTTGGTCGACAGGATCGCGCCCGCCACCCGCGGCCGAAGCTGGACGCGGTCGACGGCCTCGAGCCGGCCCGAGAAGTCATCGAACAGGGTGGTCGGCCGCGGCTGGATCACGGAGACGGTCACCGGCACCGCCGGTTCAGTGGCGGCGGCCGCGGTCGCCTGCGCTGCGTGGAAATAACGGCCGGTCGCGATCGAACCGGCCACCGCGAGGCCGCCGAGGATCACGACACCGCCGACGATTCGTCGGAAACGGCCGGAACGGGGATTTTGGGTTGACGAGGGCATTCACGCGCTCCAGATATCTGTAGTGTTCGCTACAGATGTGGAGCTGGACGCCGGTGCGCAAGATACTTATGTATCGAGCACTATGAATTTATTATCTCATTCGTGGGGAAATGGGAAGCCGCGGAAAAACATCACGTGCAACAAGAGGATAAGTCAGGGACAATCCGTCACAGAAACGGCACCCGGCTTACGGAGCAACAAAAAATGGGAATGGGACGCCCTCGCGCCTTCGACGCGGACGCCGCTTTGGACCGGGCCATGGACGTATTCTGGCGGCACGGTTACGAGGGCACCACGATCGCGCAACTCACCGAGGCGATGAATATCAATCCGCCGAGCCTCTACGCCGCCTTTGGCAGCAAGGAGGGCCTGCTGAAGGCCGCGCTCGACCGCTACTCCGAAAAGCGCGACGCCTGGATGGAGAAGGTTCTGGGCGCTTCCACCGCCCGAGAGGTCGCCGAACGATTTCTGATGGAGCACGCGGACGCCCAGACCGACCCCGCCAACCCGCCCGGCTGTCTGCTGGTCCAGGGCGGCCTCGCCTGCGGCACCGGCTCGGAAAACGTTCCATTCGAACTGGCGGCGCGCCGCACCCGCACCGAAGACCAGTTGCGCGAGCGCTTTGTCCGCGCCAAGGCCGAACGCGACCTGGGCGAAAGCGCCGATCCGGCCATGCTTGCCCGCTATCTCTCCGCGGTCACATCGGGCATGTGCGTGATGGCCTCCTCGGGCGCCGACCGCAACGCGCTGCGCGAGATCGCGGCGGTCTCGCTGAAGGCGTTCGATGAGCAGGCGAAGACGTAGTCGTAACAGGAGCTTCGGCGCGTCGGAAGTCACCTCGCCCCGCTTGCGGGGAGAGGTCGAATTCGAGCGAAGCTCGAATTCGGGTGAGGGGGAGCCGCCGCATGCACAACTTTCAGCATTATCGCGGGACGACCCCTCACCCCGACCCTCTAAGAGCGAGCTTCGCTCGTCTCGCCCCCGCAAGAGCGGGGCGAGGAAGATGAGATGTCACCACATCGTCTGTCGCGCCCGCTCCGGCCATTCGCGATCGTACTTTTCGCCGCCGACCGTGTGCTCGCTCATCTCGGCGAGGATCTGGCCCGGCGTCGGCAGGGCCTTCGGATCGACCCGCTTATCCGGATTCCAGAGGTCGGAACGCACGATCGCGCGGGCACACTGGAAGTAGATCTCGTCCACATTCATCACGATCACCGTCCGCGGCGCCTTGCCTTCCATCTTGAAGGAGGCCAGGAGCTCCGGCTCGGCGGTGACATAGGCGCGGCCGTTGACGCGCAGCGTGCTGCCCGAGCCCGGGATCAGGAACAGCAGCCCGACGCGAGGATCCCGAATGATGTTGCGCAGCGAATCGCAGCGATTGTTGCCGCGGCGATCCGGCATCATCAGCGTCTTCGAATCATGGATGCGTACGAAGCCCGGGAGGTCGCCGCGCGGCGAGCAATCGAGCCCCTCGGGTCCCGAGGTCGCAAGCGACACGAACGGCGATTTCTCGATGAGCACACGATAGAGCGGCGTTACGTGATTGGCGACCTTCACGGTCGACGCGTCGTTCGGGAAGCCGTAGATCGCCTCAAGCTGCTCGATCGTAGAGATCACCGACATTCGTGCTGTTCCCCTCGTTTGTCTTTTTGACGCGTTTTGTTCACGCGGACTGGTATCCACTTCGCTCGAATACGCTCTACTCGTCCCAACGCTCGCCCTTGATGATGCGGACAAGCTGTCGCGCGTGATATTCGGCGGTGCCGGAATTGACGATGGTGAAATCAGGTGTCGACGTGCTTTCGTCGACGGTGCGGGCGAGCCGTTGCGCGAGAAGGCCGTCGCTGCTGCGTGCCCGCATCGCGAGCCGCGCCGCCAGCACATCCGGCGGCGCCGTAACCGACACCACGACGGCTTTGGCGTAGTGGCGGCGCGCCGCCGCGATCACCGTGCGGGAGACGTTCGCGATCACGGTGCGCCCGGCGCGGATCTCGTCATTGATCGCGCGCGACAGCGCATAGCGATGGCCGTGCGCTTCCCAGTGCATGGCGTAATTGCCGGCGGCGACCGCACGCTGGAAGGCTTCCGCGCTGACCTCTTCATTGTCTTCCGAGGCCGAGGCCTGGCGGGTGATCAGGCGGCGAGGAAATACGACGCCTCGATCGTCGGCGCAGGCCGCCTTCGCCAGCCCCAGCAGCGTATCCTTGCCGGCGCCGCTCGGGCCAACCACCAGGATCAACCGGCCCGGACCGATCGTGGTGGCGTGCTGCTGCGCGGCGACGGCAGGGATTTCGCTCATGCGACCCTGGCTCCTTCGCGCCAGACGCTGCGCACGACCGGCAGATCGCGCGCAACATGCACGCGGATCAGATCGGCGCGCCTGCCGACCGCGATCTCGCCGCGATCGGCGAGGCCGACCGCCTCGGCGGGTGTCTTGGTCACGGTGCGGACAGCGGAGGCGAGATCGATCGCCGGCACATGCCGCGGCAGTTGCAGGGCGGCCATCAAGAGGCTGGAGGGGATGTAGTCCGACGACAGGATGTCGAGCATGCCCTCATTGGCGAGATCGACGGCGGCGATGTTGCCGGAGTGTGACCCGCCGCGCACCACGTTCGGCGCGCCCATCAGGATGTCGATGCCGGCGGCATGCAGCCCGCGCGCGGCTTCCATCGTGGTCGGGAATTCCGCGACCGCGACCTTGTCGTTGACGGCGTCGACCACGTTTTCATCCGTGGTGTCGTCGTGGCTCGCCAGCGGAATCCTGTACTGATGCGCCAGCGCGACGATCGCGCGGGTGTTCGCCACGGCATATTCCTTCTGATAGGCGAAGCGCCGTGCGAACAGCACGTCGAGCTGGGCATCGGTCATGCCGCCGCCCTTGCCGCGGTAGTAATCGCGCAGCTTCACCTCATCGCGAAACTGGCGCTGGCCCGGCGTATGATCCATCAGCGACATCAGCCGCACGTCGGGCCGGTCGATCAGCTCCTTGGCCTCGGCGACGACGTCAGGCATCGGCACCTCGCAGCGCAGATGCAGGAAGTGATCGGCACGCAGCAGGTCCTCCTCGCGTGCGGCCGAGATCGCCGCCGCCAATACGCCGGCGCGGCCGTCGACATCCTCGGCGCCGTCCTCGCGCCAGACCCGCAGCGAGTCCAATACGGTGGTGATGCCCGAGGTCGCGAGCTGCCCGTCATAGGAGATCACGGCGGCGACCGGATTCCAGAACACCTTCGGCCGCGGCACGTAGTGCATTTCGAGATGGTCGGTGTGCAGCTCGATCAGCCCGGGCATCAGGAGATCGCCGCCGGCGTCCTCGGCTGCCTCGGGCGCCCTGCCCTCGCCGAATTCGGCGATCTTGCCGTCAGCGATCGCAACCCAGCCCTGCTCGATCACGCGATCGGCGAGGACCAGCCGGGCGTTGCCGATGATGGTGTCTTGCTTGGCGGTCATTTCAAACGGTCCTTCAGGCAGCGGCGGCGAACGAGGTCACATCGACGATACGGTCGGCAATCAGACGGCGGATTTCGTCGTCATGGACAATCGCGACCATCGCGACGCCCTTGGTCTTTTTCTCCGCAATCAGCTCAACCACCACTGCGCGATTCGCCGCATCGAGCGAAGCGGTCGGCTCGTCCAGCAGCAGGATCGGGAGGTCCGAGATGAAGCCGCGCGCGATGTTGACGCGCTGCTGCTCGCCGCCGGAGAAGGTCGAGGGCGGCAAGGTCCACAGCCGCTCCGGAATGTTGAGCCGGCGCAACAATTTCCCGGCGCGATCGCGGGCCTCCTCGCGCGCCACGCCGTTGACGATCAGCGGCTCGGCGACTACGTCGATCGTCGCCACCCGCGGCACCGCGCGCAGGAACTGGCTGACATAACCGATGGTCGAGCGGCGGATGCTCAGCACCTGGCGCGGCTCGGCGGTCGCGAGGTCGACCACCGTGCCGCGGTGGCGAATGCCGATCCGGCCGCTGTCGCAGCGATAGTTGCCGAAGATCATCTTCAGGATCGAGGATTTGCCGGCGCCCGACGGCCCCGACAGCACCACGCACTCACCCGGATCGGCGTGGAACGAGACGCCCCGCACCACCGGCAGCTCGACGCCGCCTTGCAGATGCATGGTGAAGGTCTTCTCGGCATTGGCAAGTTCGATCATCGCGGTCATTGGCAAGCTCATGGCGGAAGTATCGAGGAAACGAGCAGCTGCGTATAGGGCTCGCGGGGATCATCGAGCACTTGGTCGGTGAGACCGGTCTCGATGACGCGGCCGCCTTTCATCACCATCACGCGATGCGACAGCAGGCGCGCGACCGCGAGATCGTGGGTCACGACGATGGCGGCAAGGCCGAGCTCGCTGACGAGATTGCGCATCAGGTCGAGCAGGCGCGCCTGCACCGAGACGTCGAGGCCGCCGGTCGGCTCGTCCATGAACACCAGCCGCGGCTCGGTGACGAGGTTGCGCGCGATCTGCAGCCGCTGCCGCATACCGCCAGAATAGGTCTTCGGCGCGTCGTCGATGCGGCCGACGTCGATCTCGACCCGATCGAGCCAGGTCGACGCGGTGTCGCGGATCCGGCCGTAGTGATTCCAGCCGACCGCCATCAGCCGCTCGCCGACATTGGCGCCGGCCGACACGCCCATGCGCAGGCCCTGCGCCGGGTCCTGATGCACAAAGCCCCAGTCGGTGCGGAACAGGAAGCGCCGCTCCGCCTCGCCGAGTTCGGCGAGATCGCGCAGCATGCCGTCGCGCATCCGGTAGGACACCCGCCCCGCGCTCGGCGCGAGTTGGGCGGAGAGCAGCTGCAGCAGGGTCGACTTGCCTGAACCGGACTCGCCGACAATCGCCAGCACCTCACCGGGATAGAGCGCGAAGGAGACATCGCGGCAGGCCGGGAGCCGGCCGTAATTCTTGGCAAGCCCCTCGGCCACCAGCAGCGGCTGATCGTTGTCGAGGCTCGAATGCTCAGACATGCGCCTTCTCCTTGTGCGGCGCCGCGCTCTCGGTGCCGCGATGGCCGGCGGCCTGGCGCTGCTCGCAGAAGTCGGTGTCGGAGCAGACGAACATCCGCCCGCCCTTGTCGTCGGTGACGATCTCGTCGAGATAGGAATCATCGGCGCCGCACAGCGCGCAAGGCGCGTCGAAGCGGTAGCGCGTGAACGGATGATCCTCAAAATCCAGCGAGACCACGGTGGTGTAGGGCGGGATCGCGTAGATGCGCTTCTCGCGCCCGGCGCCGAACAGCTGCAGCGCCGCGCAATTGTCCATCTTCGGATTGTCGAATTTCGGCGTCGGCGACGGGTCCATCACGTACCGGGCATTCACCTTCACCGGATAGGCGTAGGCGGTCGCGATATGGCCGAAGCGCGCGATATCCTCGTAGAGCTTGACATGCATCAGCCCGTATTCGGCGAGCGCGTGCATCCGCCGCGTCTCGGTCTCGCGCGGCTCGAGGAAGCGCAACGGCTCGGGGATCGGCACCTGATAGACCAGCACCTGTCCGGCATGCAGCGACGCCTCGGGAATGCGGTGTCGGGTCTGGATCACGGTCGCGTCCGTCGTCGAGGTCGTGGTCGCGACACCCGCGGTCTTGCCGAAGAACTTGCGGATCGAGATCGCGTTGGTGGTGTCGTCCGAACCCTGGTCGATCACCTTCAGCACGTCGTTAGGCCCGAGGACCGCCGCCGTCACCTGCACGCCGCCGGTGCCCCAGCCATAGGGCATCGGCATCTCGCGGCTCGCGAACGGCACCTGATAGCCGGGGATCGCGATCGCCTTCAGGATCGCGCGGCGGATCATCCGCTTGGTCTGCTCGTCGAGATAGGCGAAATTGTACGTCGGCGCGTTCATTCCGCGGCCTCCTGCAGTTCGACGGCTTCGTTGGCTTCCGCAAACTCCTTCCGCAGCTTGCGCAGCAGGCCGAGCTCGGACTGGAAGTCGACGTAGTGCGGCAGCTTGAGATGCTCGACGAAGCCGGTCGACTGGACATTGTCGGAGTGCGACATCACGAATTCCTCGTCCTGCGCCGGCGCCGCCGCCTCCTCGCCGAGCTCGCGTGCGCGGAGCGCGCGGTCGACCAGCGCCATCGACATGGTCTTACGCTCGCTCTGTCCGAAGGCGAGGCCATAGCCGCGGGTGAAGCACGGCGCCTCGGTGGTCGAGCCCTTGAACTGGTTGACCATCTGGCACTCGGTGAGCTCGATCGAGCCGAGCGGCACCGCGAAGCCGACGTCTTCGGCTGAGAATTCGACCTCGACCTCGCCGAAGCGGATCTCGCCGGCGAAGGGATGATTGCGGCCGTAGCCGCGCTGCGTCGAATAGCCGAGCGCGAGCAGGAAGCCCTCGTCGCCGCGCGCCAGATTCTGCAGCCGCAGATCGCGATCGGCCGGGAAGTTCAGCGGCTCGCGCGTGAGGTCACCGACCGGCGCGTTGCTATCTGCCTGCGGCGACGATTCGATCAAACCGTCGCGGCCGAGAATGTCGGTGACCCGCGGCGTTGCCGCCTGCGAGGCTTCCGCGGTCATCGGCTGTTCCGGCACAAAACCTTCCGCAAACTGCGGATCGAGCAGGCGATGGGTGTAGTCGAAGGTCGGCCCCAGGATCTGGCCGCCCGGAACGTCCTTGAAGGTCGAGGAGATGCGCCGTCGCACCTGCATCTCGCCCGTGTTGACCGGTTCGGTGGCCCCGAAGCGCGGCAGCGTGGCGCGGAAGGCGCGAACCAGGAAGATCGCCTCGATCATGTCGCCGCGCGCCTGCTTGATCGCGAGCGCCGCAAGCTCGCGATCGTAGAGCGAGCCTTCGGTCATCACGCGGTCGACGCCGAGCGCGAGCTGCTCGGAGATCTGCGCCAGCGTCACCTCGGGCACATCGCGGTCGCCGCGCCGCTCATGCGCCAGCAGCCGATGAGCGTTCTCGATGGCGCGCTCGCCTCCCTTGACGGCTACATACATCGCTCACACTCCGCTTGCGATCAGCCGCGTGGTGCGCGGGATCGCGACAATCTTGTCGTCATGGACCAGCACGACGTCGATGCCGCGCGGGAACAGCGCTTCATTGATCGACAGCCGCTGGAACAGGTCGCGCGGCTTGATCATCGCCTGCAGCACCGTGCTGCCGTCGATGCCGGGCCCCTTCAGCTCGAAGGCCGGGCCCTGCGTCAGGCTGTCGACCTGCAGGATCAGCGTGGTCGACCGGTCAGGATATTCGCTGCTGCCGAACGCGAAACGCTCCAGCGCGGGCAGGTTTGCTGCATCGCCGATCAGCGCAAAGCTTGCGATCGCGGAACCCGCAACCACCGGCGCGCTGGCGTGAAACTTCAGCCAGCGGGCGACGTCCGGCGTCGCCGACATCGCGGCATCGAGCCAGATCGGCGTGTCGTGATCGAACAGTGTCAGCGCGATCGCGGCCGCGCCGCGCATCATGCCGGCGGGCGTTCCGACGCTTGCCGCGACGCGCTGCACGCTGCCCGGGCGCGCCATCGCATCCATCACGGAGCGGAACGTAGATTGCGCCGACAGCACCTTGTCGGCAAACCCTGCGGGCATTTCGGCAATCGTCGTCATTGCATCATCCCTCACCGCGCACCATCGTGTAGAAATCAACCCGCGTCGCCGCGGTCTCCGCAGCCTTGCGGGCGCGTTCGGCATTCATCGCGACACGCAGCGGCGCGATCACCTTGGCCTCCACCTCGCCGGACAGCTTCGCCGATTGCACCATGGCGTCGCACAGCGCGATCATCTGCGCCTTGTGCGCATCGCGGCCGAGCGTGTAGCCGAAGCCCACCTCGCCGGTCGCAAGCCGCACCGCCGCGCGCGACACCGTCGCCTCGCCGAGGTTGAACGGCGCACCGTCACCGCCGATCCGCCCGCGCAGCATCACGAGGCCGTTCTCCGGCTCGCGCAGGTTTTCATGCGTCGGCACTGCGATCGCCGCCAGCCTGCCTGCAATGTCGGCCGCGGCGGAGTGCGCCAACACTATCATCGCGGCCTTGCGCTGGGCCTGTTTGCTGTCTGGTCCGGTCGAATTCATGTGCAACCTTTGGACAACCTTGCTTGCATCAAGTTGTCTATGATAATAGACAACTTGATAGCCGAGCGCCATGACTGTTTCGTGACAAACCGAAGATTTCTGGTATCACCGCGCCATGAGCATGCAGGAAAGTTCCGGCGTCGCCTTGTGGCGGCAGGTCGCTGACGGCATCGAGCGCGGCATCGCCGACGGCCGCTTTGCTGCGGGCGAAAAGCTGCCCGGCGAGATGGAGATCGCCGAGACTTACCGCGTCAACCGCCACACCGTGCGGCGGGCGCTCGCCGCATTGGCGGAGCGCGGCCTGGTGCGCGCCGAGCGCGGTAGCGGCACCTATGTCGAAGCCCAGCGCCTCGCCTATCCGCTGCGTTCACGCACGCGATTCTCGGAGATCGTCGGCGCCGGCGGCCACGAGCCGCGCGGCCAGCTGATCGATGCAGGCAGCGACGTCGCCAACCGCGAGATCGCGCGCGAGCTCGGCCTGAAGATCGGCGCGCCGCTGATCCGCATCGAGGCGGTGCGGCTCGCCGACCGGACGCCGATCTGCGTTTCCACCACATGGCTGTCGGCCGAGCGCTTTCCCGATGCCGGCAGCGTGTTCGCCGACGTTCGCTCGATGACGAAACTGCTCGGGCATTACGGCGTGAAGGACTACCACCGCGCCTCGACCCGGATCACCGCGGCGATTGCCGATGCGACCGACGCCGCACGGCTCGATCTGCCGCTGGGCCGGCCGGTGCTGGTGGTCGACGCGACCGATGTCGATATGCTGGACCGCCCGCTGGTGACCAAGCGCTCGCGCTTCGCCGCCGAGCGCGTGGAGTTCCTGGTCGAGAATAGCTGACCCTTCCCCCTCGCCCCGCTCTTGCGGGGAGACGGTTGGGGTGAGGGGCTGTCTCGACGAATCCGGAAGCTGTGAGTCCGGGGAGAGTCCCCCTCACCTGGAATTTGCGCTACGCGAAAATTCCGGCCTCTCCCCGCACGCGGGGAGAGGCGAAGGAGAGGCTACACCACCGCCCTTTGGCCGATGATGGCAAAGCGCAGCTTGCTCGAGATGAAATCGATCGCGGCGACCGCGATCAGGATCATCAGGATCAGGAACGACACCTTCTGCCATTCCAGCACGCGGATCTGCTCGGCGAGTTGCAGGCCGATGCCGCCGGCGCCGACGATGCCGATGATGGTGGCCGACCGCGTGTTCGATTCGATGAAGTAGAGCACCTGGCCGGCGATCACAGGCAATACCTGGGGCAACAGTCCGAAGCGGATTTCGTGCAGCGCGTTGCCGCCGGAGGCGCGGATGCCCTCGACCTGCTTGCGGTCCGCCGCCTCGATCGCCTCCGAGAACAGCTTTCCGAACGCGCCGAAGTCGGAGACCATGATCGCCAGCACGCCGGCGAACGGGCCGAGACCGACGACGTTGATCCAGACCAGCGCCCAGATCAGCGTATCGACGCCGCGGATCGAATCCAGGAAGCGGCGCACCGGAAAGCGGATCAGGTTCGAGGGGATGATGTTGCGCGCCGCCAAGAGGCTGACCGGCAGCGCCAGCAGCGCCGCAAGCGTGGTGCCGAGCAGCGCGATCGACAGCGTCTCGCCGAGCGCCTGCATATAGAGCGGGAACGATGCGCCGGGATTCGGCGGGATCATCATCATGGTGATCCAGCCGAGTTGGCTCATTCCCGAGATCAGCCTGGACGGCGAGAAGTCGAGATCGACCAGGCCGTATGCAAAGATCGCGAGCGCTGCCACGATCGTGGCCGGCATCGCCAGCCGCGCCGATGCGGGGCGTTCGAACACGCCGGGGTATTTCGCACGCAAGTCCGCGGTGTCCGGCTTCGGCAGCTGGCTCATCGCCGGGTCTCCTTGCCGAACAGCCGGCCGCGCAGCCAGCCGGTCGAGATGTCGATGATGAAGACGGTGACGATGATGGTGACGAGGATCGCGCTGACGTCGGAATAGTAGAATTTGCGGATCGCGACCACGAGCTCCTGCCCGATGCCGCCGGCGCCCACGAAGCCCATCACCGACGCCTCGCGGACATTGATCTCGAAGCGCAGCAGCGCATAGCTGGCATAGCCCGCCGAGACCTGCGGCAGGATGGCAAAGCGCATGCAGGACAGCCAGCTCGCGCCGGCGGAGCGGATGCCCTCGACCGGCTTCATGTCGGCATTCTCGACGATCTCAGCGAACAGCTTGCCGAGCGCGCCGGTGGTGTGGATCGCGATCGCCAGCACGCCGGCCATCGGCCCGAGGCCGAACGCGATCACGAAGATCAGCGCGAACACGATGCCGGGCACGGTGCGGGCGAATTCGAGCAGGCGACGGACGGTAAAGCGCACCCATGGTCCCGGCGAGGTGTTCTGGGCCGCGAAGAAGTTCAGCGCAAAGGCGAACACAGCACCGGTCAAGGTGCCGACATAGCTGATCAGGAGGGTCTCACCGAGCAGCCGCAACCATTTCTTCAGGCCCCAGAACCATTCCACCGGATCGGTCCAGACCCGGGCACCGGAATCCAGCGTCAGGATGCGGTCGAAATAGCTGACGAAGTTGCCGAAATA
The DNA here is from genome assembly GCF_056429065.1 of Bradyrhizobium sp. USDA3010. Lineage (NCBI taxonomy): Bacteria > Pseudomonadati > Pseudomonadota > Alphaproteobacteria > Hyphomicrobiales > Nitrobacteraceae > Bradyrhizobium > Bradyrhizobium sp. USDA3010. The sequence goes on along the minus strand of NZ_JBWJZD010000020.1, from coordinate 84,832 downwards.
GGTAAAGAACGTGTGCAGGTTCACGTCGGCGCCGAGTGCCGCGATAAACAGCGCCGCGCAGAACACCGCGGCCGCCACCGTCGCCTTCAGCCGCTTGCGCGCGACCGCCTTGCGATAGGCATCGTTCAGCGTCGCCAATTGCTGCGCGGGAAGGATGGAAATGGCGGTCGCCATCGATGCGGGCCAGTCTGCTCGAGGGGTGAACGAAAAGGGCCGGGTTGTCGAAACCCGGCCCAGTTCAGCAGCGACGTGCGATCAGGAACCTTTCTTGCGCAGAGCGTCGACGAACTTGATCAGCTCGATGGTCTTGTCGTAGTCGGCGTTGGTGACCGGCTGCCACGGACGGTTCTTGCCGTCCGACAGCTTCTTGAAGGCTTCCGGATCCTTCGTCGGCATGTCGAGGAAGGCCTGCTTGATCTTCGCCTTCATGTCGTCGGGAAGGCTCTCGAGATAGGCGTAGGGCGAGTTGATGATCAGGTCGGACTTCACGATGATGCGGAAGTCTTCCTTCTTCAGCGGCGTGCCGTCACTCGACTTCACCATGTTCTTGGCCAGCATGCGGGTCAGGTTGGAATCGTCGTCGGCATTCCACCAGTTGGCGGCGACGTCGACGGTACCCTGCGCCAGCGCCAGCACGGCGTTCTCGTGGCTGCCGGTGAAGACGACCTTGGAGAAATAGGTCTCCGGATCGATCCCCATCTGGTTCAGCTTGAAACGCGGCATGTTGTTGCCGGAGGTCGAGTTGGGATCGACCAGGCCGATATTCTTGCCCTTGAGGTCTTCGACCTTCTGGTACGGGCTCTTGGCGAGCACGTAGAACACCGAATAATAGCCCTTCGAACCGTCGGCATTGACGTCGATCACGAACGCGTCGGTCTTGACGCCGGTGAGGCGGGCGCGGGCGAACGACGCCGGGCCGTAGTAGCCGATGTGGATGTTGCCGGCGCGCTGGCCCTCGATGACGGCCGCGTAGTCGTTGGCGACGCGCAGGGTCACCTTGATGCCGAGTTCCTTCGACAGATATTCGGTAAGCGGACCGTAGCGTTCGGTGACGCCGGAGCCATTCTCGGCGGGAATCACCGCGAAGGTGATCTCCGGATACTTGGTCTTCCAGTCCTCGGCCGAAGCCGATCCTGCGAATGCCAGCGCGGCGGCGCCGGCCAGAATGATGCGACGAGTGATCATGTTACCCCTCTTTGGTAGTTACGCCTGTTCGCCGGGCGAAATGCCCGGTTGCCCTGTTTTTCGAAAATGCGCCGCTCAGGCCGCGGCTGCGGTGCCGAGCGCCGAAGCAGTTGCGCCATCGGGCACGGGCAGCGGTGCCCCGCCCATGACGTCATTGGCCTCGAGGTCGTAGAGCTCGCGGGCAATATGGTCGGTCAGCGCTGCGGGGGCGCCGTCGAACACCACGCGACCCGCCGCCATGCCGATCAGGCGATCGCAATAGGTTCGCGCCAGGTCGAGCGAGTGCAGATTACAGAGCACCGTGATGCCGAAATGCTTGTTGATGCGCAGCAGCGCGTCCATCACGATCTTGGTGTTGCGCGGATCGAGCGAGGCGATCGGCTCGTCGGCAAGAATGATGTCGGGCTCCTGCACCAGCGCGCGGGCAATCGCGACCCGTTGCTGCTGGCCGCCGGAGAGCTGGTCGGCGCGCTGCGCTGCGAGCTGGGCGATGTCGAACTGCTCGAGCGCGGACAGCGCAAGCGCCCTGTCCTGCTCCGGCCAGACCTGCGCCAGCGAACGCCAGGACGGGATCTGGGCAAGCCGGCCCATCAGCACGTTGGTCAGCACGTCGAGACGGCCGACCAGGTTGAACTGCTGGAAGATCATCGCCGAGCGCGCCCGCCACTGCCGCAGCGCCTTGCCGCGCAGCGCGGTCACATCAGTGCCTTCGAACAGGATGCGGCCGGAGGTCGGATCGGCGAGACGGTTGATCATCCGCAGCAATGTCGACTTGCCGGCACCGGAGCGGCCGATCACGCCGACAAAGCTCCCCGGCGCGATCGAAAAAGACGCGTTATCGACTGCGGCTTTTGTGCCGAACCGGCACGTCAAACCTTCCACCACCAGCATGTAATGCTCCAACCGCGTCGCGTTGAGCCATCGCTATCCCCGGTGTTTAACAGTTATGTGACGTGACGTTGCAGTGCGGCCATCGTCCACACCCCTCCCCTGCCGTTCGTTTGACGTCATCGTAACGTCATGATGTTGTCATCAAGCGTCCCGATGACGAGCCCGCATCTCCCCGGAAGCCAAAGATTTACAAGATTTGCGGAGGCCCTGATGGCCGGAAAAACACTCTCGGTTGTGCCGACGATCGACCCGACTGCGTCGGTGCGCGAGAGCAAGCTCGGCAAATATACCGAGGTCGGGGCGCGCACGATCCTGCTTGAAGTCAGCATGGATGACTATTCCTACGTCGTGAACGACAGCCAGATCACCTACACTTCGATCGGCAAGTTCTGCTCGATCGCGGCGATGACCCGGATCAATCCCGGCAACCACCCGATGCATCGCGCGACGCAGGCGCATTTCACCTACCGCGCCAGCGCTTATTTTCCCGGAGAGAGCGACGACATCGACTTCTTCAACTGGCGACGTGCGCATCACGTGCATATCGGCCATGACGTCTGGATCGGTCACGGTGCGATCCTGCTGCCGGGCCGGAACGTCGGAACCGGCGCAGTGGTTGCCGCCGGCGCGATCGTGACCAAGGATGTCCCCGCCTACACCATCGTTGCCGGTAATCCGGCGCGTCCGGTCAAGCGGCGCTTCTCCGAGACAACAGCGGATCGCCTCACAGCGCTCGCGTGGTGGGACTGGGATCACGAAACACTTCGTCGTGTCCTGCCCGACTTTCGCACGCTCGCTGTCGAGGAATTTCTCGACAAGTACGAGACCGAGGCCGTATCCCAATCATAGAATCAATAACGGAGCCCCGTATCGTGACGGACATTTTCATCGAAGGCGGACGCACGCTGGTTGACGGCGCCTTGGTCGAGACCTCGCTGCGGACCTCAGGCCGCGACATCGGCGCGCTCGACGCCGAACAGGGCCGCGCCGCGCTTCACATCAATGCCGGCGGCCTGCTGGTGCTGCCCGGCATCATCGATCTGCACGGCGATGCGTTCGAGCGGCAGATGATGCCGCGCCCCGGCGTCGATTTCCCGACCGACGTGGCGCTGATCGACAGCGACCGGCAGGCGATCGCCAACGGCATCACCACCGTCTTCCATGGCACGACCTGGTCGTGGGAGCCCGGTCTGCGCAGCGCGGAGAACGCGCGCAAGCTGCTCGATGCGATCGAGGCGCTGCGGCCGCAGCTCGCCGCCGATACGCGCTTCCACCTGCGTCACGAGACCCACAATCTCGAGGCCGAAGCCGAGATCATTGAATGGCTCACCGAAGGCCGCATCGACCTGTTCGCCTTCAACGACCACAGCAACGTCAAGCCGAAGAAGCGCAACCAGCTGGCCGAACGCACCGGGCTCTCGCTCGAAGCCGTCAACGACATGCTCGATCGGATCGTGGCGCGCCGTCCCGAGGTACCCGCTTCGATCGCGCGCCTGGCTACAGCGGCGCGCGCGGCGAACACTCGGATGCTCTCGCATGACGACAACAGCCCGGCGATGCGCCAGGAGTTTCGCGCGCTCGGTGCCACGATCGCCGAATTCCCCGTCAATGAGGAGACCGCGCGCGATGCCGCCGCCGCGGGCGACTTCATCGTGTTCGGCGCGCCCAATGTGGTGCGCGGCGGCAGCCACACCGGCTGGACCAAGGCATCCGACATGATCGCACAGGGCCTCTGCTCGGTGCTGGCGTCGGACTACTATTATCCGGCGCAGCTGCTCGCCGCGTTCCGCCTCGCCGCCGATGGCATCCTGCCGCTTGCCAAGGCCTGGGACCTGATCTCGTCGGCGCCGGCACGCGCGGCAGGGCTTGCCGATCGCGGCGTGATCGCTGCGGGCCGCCGCGCCGACATCGTCGTCGTCGACGACAAGGTGCCGCTGCGGCCGCGCATCGTCGCCGTGATCGCGGCTGGACGGCTGGTGCATCTGGCTGATGCGAACTGCCTCGTTCACTCGCTCGCCCCGCGCAAAACGGTTGCGGCAGCATAGTCAGGACCTATTCTGCTGCCATGGCCAACACTCCGCGCTACGCGATCTATTATGCGCCGTCGCCCGACAGCGCCCTGCACCGCTTCGGTTCGGCGCTGCTCGGCTACGATGCCGTGTCAGGCGACGACCTGCCGTTTCCCGATGGCGTTGCGCCCGACTGGCGCGAGGTGACGGAGGATCCGCGCAAATACGGCTTTCACGCCACGCTGAAGGCACCCACTGCGCTTGCCGATGGCAGGAACGAGGCCGAGCTCCTCGATGCCTGCGCTGCGTTCGCCGGCCGCGCGCGGCGCATTCCGGTGATCGAACCTGTTGTCGATGCTATCAGCGGCTTCATCGCCGTGATCCCGGCGAGCCGCTCCGATGATCTGCAACAGCTCGCCGCCGATTGCGTCACCGAGTTCGACGCCTTCCGTGCGCCGCTGACGCCGCAAGATCGCGCGCGGCGCAAGCCCGAGCGGCTCACGCAGCGGCAGCGCGACTATCTCGATCGCTGGGGCTATCCTTACGTCATGGAGGAATTCCGCTTCCACATGACCCTGACCGGACGGCTGAGCGAGGAGCGGCGCGGCTCGATCGTGGCACGCCTGCGCGAGCGGTTCGCGGCGATCGACCTTGCGACGCTCGCGATCGACCGCATCGCGCTGTTCAAGCAAGCGGATCCAGCTTCTCGCTTCCACATCATCGGCAGCTGGCCGTTGCGCGCGAGAGCGTTTTCGAGCGAAGTGGACACCGGTTCGCGTGAAGAAAACGCGTCAAAATGAGAGAGCTTCGGTACCGATTGAATCAGAACCGAAGCGCTAATCGGGCTTCGCGAGTTCGGCCAGCAGCCACTTCTTGAATGTCTGCAGCGCGCGATTGCGCTGCGCACCCGGCGGATGAACCAGCCAATAGCTGCCGGTCACATGCCCGACCGGCAGGAGCCGGCGGATCGTACCGCGCCGCTCATTTTCCCCGATGAAGGGTTCCAGCGCGAGCGCGACGCCCGCGCCGCGTTCGGCAGCTTGCAGCGCGGCCACAAAGCTGTCGACCGAGATCGCGCGCGTGGCGGGCGGCACAGGCTCGCCGGCATGCCTGAACCAGAGCGGCCAGGCTGCGGGGAATGTCGTCACATGGATCAGGGCGGCGCGGCCGAGGTCGCCTGCGGTGCGCAGCTTCAACCGCCGCGCCAGCGCCGGCGCACCGACCGGAACGGTCCTCACCTCCATCAGGCGATTTGCGACGACGCCTTCGGGCTTGTCGGGGCCGAAGCTGACGCCGGCGTCGAAGGTCTCGGTGTCGAAATCGACATTGCGGTTCGAGGTCTCGATCGCGAGATCGATCCCGGAATGCTGGGTGAGGAACGAAGATAACCGCGGGATCAGCCAGGCCGACGCGAATTGCGGCAGCACCTTCAACCGCAGCCGGTGTTGGCCAGCCGCCTCGACTGCCGACTCCGCCTGCGCCAGCAGCGCGAAGGCGCGACCGGTCGCAGCGGCCAGCTTCTCGCCGGCATGAGTCGGCCGAACAACCCGATGGGCGCGGTGAAACAGCGCAACGCCGAGATGGACTTCCAGATTGCGGATACGGTGGCTGATCGCCGAGGCGCTGACGTTGAGCACGCCGGCGGCCTCCTTGAAGCTGCCGAGCCTGACCGCGACATCGAACGCCTGCAGTGCCAGCAAATGCGCCGGCCGAAGGCTCGCTGCGGCGAGGTCGTCCCTCCCCTGCGACGGTGGCCGGCGCCCCGGCCTTGGATAGTTCCTGCTCATCAGCCGATCCTAACGGCCGGCCGCCGTCGATGTCGCGCGAAAAGTAAGTTCGGATGAATGTGATTCATCCGAACCTGGCTCGTTTCGCTTGTCCAGTGCAGGGCAATAGGGAATCCTATCGCTCGAAACGGACCGGCGGCAAGCCCGGCCAACCGAGCGGGAGGACGGCGATGACGGCACAGCTCGCGGACGAAGCATCCATCGTCGACCGCATCCTCAGGCATATCGACGCCAAATCGACCGATCTCAGCGACGGCGTCTGGCATGAACCCGTGGCGCATTATCTGTCGCAGGATCGCTTCGCGGCCGAGATCGAACATGTGTTCCGTCGCACGCTGACGCCGTTCTGCCCGTCGGCTGCGCTCGCCGAGATCGGCGCCTATGTCGCGCGCGACGCGGCGATGACGCCCGTTGTCGCGATCCGCGGCGCGGACGGCATCGCGCGCGCCTTCCGCAATGCGTGCCGCCACCGCGGCGTGCAGCTGGTCGACGGCGCCGGCTGCCGGAAGGCGCTGACCTGCCGTTATCACGGCTGGACCTATGGCCTCGACGGCCGGCTCCGCGGCATCCCCGATGATTACGGCTTTCCCGGCCTCGACAAGAGCACGCACGGCCTCGTGCCGGTCACCTGCATCGAGCGCGCCGGCCTGGTGTTCGTCTCGCAGGACGATCCCGCTGCAACGTCAGACGCCGGCGGCATGCCGACGCTGTTCGGTGACGACTGGAAGCTCTACGCGACCACGGCGCAGGAGGTCGAGGCCAACTGGAAGATCGTCGCTGAAGGGTTCCTCGAAGGCTACCACATCCGATCGACGCATCAGGATACGTTCTATCCGCTGCAATACGACAATCTCAACGTGATCGAAGCCTTCGGCCGCAACAGCCGGATCAGCTTCCCCTATCGGCGCATCGAGAAGCTGCGCAATGTGCCGCCGGGCGAGCGCAGCACGACCGGCATGCTGACGCATGTTTATCACCTGTTTCCGAACGTGATGCTGTCGACATTCCCGACCAACCGGTTGATGACGGTGCTCGAGCCGCTCGCCGCGGACCGCACCCGGCTCGTCACCTACACGCTGTCGAACCAGATCGCCGCGGAAGATGGCCGCGCCGCGGTCGCCCAGGGACGCGACTTCGTCACCGCTGGCGCGGCCGAAGATCGCGAGATGGCCTGCGCCGCGCAGCGCGGGCTCGCAACGCGGGCAAATGCTCACTTCACCTTCGGCCTGTTCGAGGGTGCGATCAGGCATTTTCACCAGAACCTGGCTGCGATCATCGAGAGCCGCACTGGCGCCCGCTGATCCGCTCCGACACTGCGGACCGAGGACCGAGCATGCTGGACCACCCGACCGTCAAATACCGAACCGAGCAGGCCATCGCGATCGTGACCATCGATCGCTTTGACGAGGCGCGCAACGCGGTCAATCCGGAGACCGCCCAGGGCCTGGCACAGGCCTTTCGTAGCTTCGATCGCGACCCGTCGCTGTCGGTCGCGATCCTGACCGGCGCGGGCGGCGCGTTCTGCGCCGGGTTCGACCTGAAGCGCACCGCGGCCGGTCATCGCGGCCACCGTGTCGAGAACGGCGACGGCCCGATGGGCCCGACGCGGATGAAGTTGTCGAAGCCGGTGATCGCCGCAGTCGAGGGACCCGCCGTGGCAGGCGGGCTCGAGCTTGCGATCTGGTGCGATCTCCGGGTCGCCGCGCGCGATGCCACCTTTGGGGTCTATTGTCGGCGCTTCGGCGTGCCGTTGATGGATCTCGGCACCGTGCGCCTGCCGCGGCTGATCGGGCACAGCCGCGCGATGGACATGATCCTCACCGGACGCGGTGTCTCCGGCGAAGAAGCCGGACGGATCGGGCTCGCCAACCGCGTGGTCGCACCCGGTACGGCGCTCGCCGAGGCGCACAGCCTCGCCCATGATCTGTGCCGCCTGCCGCAGGCGGCGTTGCGCAGCGACCGGCTCTCCGCGATCGAGCAATGGGAGCTCGGCTGGGACCAGGCCACGCTGAACGAATTCCGTCTCGGGCTTGCGACGGTTGCGAGCGGCGAGACCGAGGCCGGCGCACGCCGCTTCGCGGCCGGCAAGGGCCGGCACGGCGATTTCGCCGACATTGCCTGAGAAATCGATCGCGACGGCGGCGGCGGACGCTACTCGTCCACCCGGGTGCGGGCGATGATCTCGGCGGCGCCCTTCGCGAGCAGCTCCATCCCGACGGCGCGACCGAGTTCGCGCGGCCGGTCCGCCGGTCCGCGCCGCGTCACCTCGATGAAGCCGGCGCCGGCCTCGTCGAGCACGGAGGCGCGCAGCGTCATCTCGCGTCCGGCGAGCATGGCGTGGCCGGCGATCGGCGAATTGCAATGGCCGTTGAGCACCCACAGCACCTCGCGCTCGGCCTCGGCGGCGAGCCGCGACTGCACGTTATCGATCCCGGCAAGCCGCGCCCGCGTCGCCCAGTCGCCCTCGACGCATTCGACCGCGACAATGCCCTGACCGACCGCCGGAAGCATCTCGTCGACGGAGAAATCATGCGCGATGCGCGCGGTCATGCCGATGCGCTCGAGGCCGGAACGCGCCATCACCAGCGCATCCGCCGGCCCCACCTCGCCGCCATCGGGCAGCCGCTGCTTGGCACCGCGATCGAGTTTTGCAATTCGCGTGTCGGCGGCACCGCGGAAATGAATGACCGTCGCCTCCGGAAACAGCCTCCGCAGATAGGCGGCGCGGCGCACGGCATTGGTGCCGATCATGAAGCCCTTGCCGCGCGAGGCGCGAAACGCATCCAGCGTCAGACCCGGCCGCAACACGAGACTGTCATTGGCGGCATCGCGCGCCAGCATCGCGGCGAGGACGAGACCCGGCGTCTCCTCATTGCCCGGCACGTCCTTCAGCGAATGCATCGCAGCCTGCAGCGTGCCTGATCGCATGGCTTCGCGGATCTCGGCGACGAAGGCGCCGCCCTTGCCGCCGTGACGCAACAGCTTGCTGGTCTGGTCCTGGTCGCCGCGGGTCTCGAACTTGACGATCTCGACGGCAAGGTCGCCCGCCGAGGCGCGCAGCAGCCGCGCGACCTCATCCGTCTGTGCGAGCGCCATCGCGCTCTTTCGCGTCCCGATCCGCAAAACCTGTCCCGACACGAAAGCTCCGCTGCGCGTGATCATCAACGGCTGGGGATTAGAACAAAAGGCCAGTTAAAACAATGGTTTTTGCCCCGACCCGGCCACGCTCAGGGAATCTCCTCAACGAGCGCCACGCCGGCCTCGCGCATCGCCGCGGTGGCGGAAGCAAGCGAGCCGCCGAGATCGATGGCGCGGCAGCCCGGCAGCACGACCGCGGTCTCGAAGCCAAGCCGCCGCGCATCGAGCGCCGAATACTGCACGCAGAAATCCGTCGCGAGCCCGGCCATCACGACGCGCTTGAGGCCGCGCTCGCGCAGATAACCGGCGAGCCCGGTCGGCGTTGTCCGGTCGTTCTCGAAGAACGCCGAATAGGAATCGATCGCGGCCCGGAACCCCTTGCGGATCACGAGCTCGGCCCGGTCGGTTACGAGGTCGGGATGAAACGCGGCGCCCGCCGTGCCCTGGATGCAATGATCCGGCCACAGCGTCTGCGGCCCATAGGGCATGGTGACCGAGGAGAACGCCGCCGCGGCCGGATGCGAGCTCGCAAACGAGCTGTGGCCCGCCGGGTGCCAATCCTGGGTCAGCACGACATGGTCGAAGCGCCCGGCGAGCCGGTTGACGACAGGCACGACGGCATCGCCGTCGGCCACTGCCAGCGCGCCGCCCGGGCAGAAATCGTTCTGCACGTCGATGATCAGCAAGAGATCGTCGGGCCCGATCTTCATCACGTTCCGATCCGCAACGACGCACGCAGCTTGCGCAGGCAGGCGATCACCGACAGCGCCGTGATGCGGCCGGTCTTGGGGTTCTCCGAGGGGATGTTCTCGATCATCATCGAGAACCGCGCGGAATCGGAATCGACCTCGATCCGGTGGGTGTTGCGTGTCACCGTCGGATCGGCCCAGATCTCGACCCTTGTGCGATCGGGCCCGATGCCGGCGAGCGACAACGCCACCGCGACGTTGAGATTGGCCGGAAAGCCCTTCGCGGCGTCGCGCGCGCTGCCCTCGAAGACGCGCAGCGGCTCGGTGATGTCATCGATCCGGATGTTGTTCTCGACCAGATGCGGCGCGCCGATGAGGCCCGCGACCGGCTTCCGCGTCACCAGCCTTGCCGAATGGATGGTCCCGACCGCAGCCGCAGTCACGGCATCGAGCCCGATCAGCGCGCCGGTCGGCACGATGATCTGGCCGCCATGCGCCCTGGCGAGGTCGACCAGGTCCTCGTTCTGCAACAGCGCGCCGACGCTGAGCACGACCGCGGTCTTGCCGCGCTCGACCACCGGCGCCACGATCGCGCGCACCAGCTTGCTCGGCGCACACTCGACCACGATGTCGGCGAGCTCGGCAAGCTCATCGATCGGCACCAGCTTCGGCGCAGACTTGAGCTCGGCGATCCAGCCGCGGTGCTTGTCCGGACTGTTCGCCGACACCGCAACCAGCGTCAGGCCCTCGATGCCCCGATCGAGCGCCTTGACGACATCGGTGCCGATCGCGCCGAGGCCTGCGACCGCAACCCGCATCTTTGCCTTGCTGTCAGCCATCATTTCCCGCCGGCAAGCATCTTGACCAGGCGATAGAGGTACTCCTCGCCCTCATAGAACGATTTGACGAGCACGCGCTCGTCCTTGCCATGATTCCGGTTGTCATCGACATCGGATCCGAGCCCGGAATGACCATAGGTCGGAATCCCGGCGTTGCGCAGATAGCTGCCGTCGGTGGCGCCGGTGCTCATCACGGGGACGATTTCGGCATTCGGCCAGAACTCCTTCGACAGCTTCTCGACCGATCCCATGATCTCTTCGTTCAAGGGCGACGGCGGGCTCAACACGGCTTTTCCGGTCGGGGTCACTTCGATCTGCTTGTCGGCGAGCACGCGCTCGATCATCGCCTGAACGCCTTCGACCGGCTCGCCGGGCAGAATCCGGCAATTCACCTTGGCGGTTGCCAGCTGCGGCAGCGCATTGATGGCGTGGCCACCTTCCAGCATGGTCGCGACGCAGGTGGTGCGGAGCTGCGCGTTGTAGCCGGGATTCTCCGACAAACGCGCCAGCGCCGCCGGGTCAGGCTGCGGTGCCAGGATCGCCTTGATATCGTCGGCATGCGACTTGTCGACCTCGGCGGTCTTGGTGAAATAGATTCGCGTGGTCTCGTTGAGATTCATCGGGAAGTCGTAGTTGGAGAGCCGCACCAGGCCTTCGGCGAGCCGATAGATCGCATTGTCCTTGCGCGGCAGCGAGCTATGGCCACCGCGATCCTTCACGGTGAGCTGGTAGCCGATCGAGACCTTCTCGCTGGTCTGCACGCTGTTGCGGATCGCCTTGCCGTTCTTCAGGCCGACGCCGCCGCCTTCGTTGAGCGCGAACTCGGCGTCGATCAGGTCGCGGTGGTTCTTGATCAGCCACTGCATGCCGAGACCGTTGGCATCGAGGATCTCCTCGTCGGTCTCGAGCGCGACGATGATGTCGCGGTCGGGCTTGTAGCCCTCCTTCTTGTAGCGGATCAGATTGGTGATGAAGGCCGACGCCATGTATTTGTCGTCGCTCGAGCCACGGCCGTAGAAGTAGCCGTCCTGCTCGGTGAGCTTGAACGGATCGACCGACCAGTCCTCGCGGAGGGCGGGGACGACGTCGATATGGGCGACCAGCAGGATCGGCTTGCGCGCACCGGAGCCGTGCAGCCGTGCCACCAGATTGCCCTTGTGCGGGGCGGGCGAGAACACGTGGACGTCGCCCTCGGGAAAGCCCGCCGCGCGCAGCCGCGCGCCCATCGCCTCTGCCGCCTTCTGGGTATCGCCGGTCGCGGTGGTCGTGTTGATCTCGACCAGTTCCTGGTAGATGCCGCGGGCAAATTGCTGCTGCTCGGTCAGTCCCTGCGCGCTGGCGCCGGACGCGAGCAGGAGCGGAACGAACGCTGCCGCGATCTGCAGCGCTCGAACCATGTTTCGGGGCTTGTGCGACATCGTGCTCTCCCAGAATTCCACCACCTGATTGGAGATGAATTCAGACAGGCGGCACGCGCTTTGGCAAGACGGCGAGCCCTTCAATTTCCGCGCGCATGCTCCGCGCTTTCGCGCACGCTATTTGGAGTCCTTATTTGGCCTCCTTGGCCGCAATCACCTCGATCTCGACCAGGAAGCCGGGATTGGCGAGCGCGGCGACGCCGACCACCGAGCGCGCCGGCAGGTTCGGCTGGCTGCCGCCGAAGAACTGGGTGTAGCCCTCCATGAAAGCCTTGAAGTCCATCGGCGCAGCCGCATTGTGCACCAGGAACACCTGCATCTTGACGACGTCGCCCATGCCGAGCCCCTGGCCTTCCAGAACGGCCTTGATGCGGTTGAGCACGCCGACGGTCTGGGTCTTGGTGTCGCCATAGGCCTGCGGGCTCGACGGATCGGCATCCTTGTTGGCGACCGGCGGCACCTGGCCGCTGACATAGACCGTCGTGGTGTTGCCGGTGACCGTCACCGCCTGCGCGATCGGAAAGGTCGAGTTGGGAATCGGATGCCTGACCACGTCAGCCGAGGCAGCGGTCGCCATCGCCGACAGCGCGGCGCCCAGTGCGATACCGATGAATTTCATCGAACTCTCTCCAAAGTGGTTAGCGGCGGGCGTCCTGGACGTCCTTGGTCGTCACCGCGTCCTGGTAGGTGTTGCCGAAGTGCGTCCGCAGATAGTTCACAACAGCGGCGACTTGACCATCGGTCATCATGTCGCCGAACGCCGGCATGCCACGGCGGCCGTTGACGACGAGGTAGATCGGATAGCTGCCGGTCTCGAGATTCTTGTTGCCGGCGAGCGAGGGATAGGTGCCGGCGCCGCTCGCGCCCGTCGCATCCGGCATGTGGCAGCCCTGGCAGACACTGCCGAACAGCTCCTCCCCGGTCATCTCCACGAAACGGTAGCCCGAAGAGAAGGTGCGCTTGGTCACCCCGCTGTCCTGCCCGAGGGCCGCGGTCGCGGACAGCAGTGCAAGCGCCGCGATAACCGATGTTCCTGTCCGCACCATCATGTCTTCACCACGCGTTCGTGCAATCGGGTAATGGCGTCGAGCGCGGACAGGATGGCGCCCTCCTGCCAGGCCGGCAACTGCGAAGCGTGCTCGCCCGCCAGCGCGATGCGGCCGTCGATCTGGCAGAGATTGCGGTAATGCTGCGCCCGCCCGGCTTCGGTCCATTCACCGGCGCAGCCGAGCGTGAACGGCACGCGATGCCACGCCACCGCGACGCCGTTCTCGAACTCGCTTTTGTACTGCGGGTGGATCTTGGCGCCGAACTCGACCGCGCTGGCGACCCGCTCGGCCGGCGTCATCGCCGTGAACTCGAAGGAATTGGCGCCCTCGTACAAATAGGCGCCGAGCAGGACGCCGCGGCCGCCGCGGTTGAAACCATAGTTCGGATAGCCGATGTTCCGGATCGGCAGGTCGGTGTAGCTGATGCCGCCATAGATCGCCTCATCCTCTTCCCAGAACCGCCGCTTGAACTGCAGCCCGACTTTCACCGAGGCGGCGTAGGGCAAGGACTCGATCGCATTCTTCATCGGCCCGCTGACGTCGAGCGGCAGCTGGCTCAGGATCGGCAGCGGAATGGTGCAGATGCACCAGTCGGCGGTCGCCTGCTGCACCGCGGACGGACTAGTGGTGTCGACATAGCTCACGGTGACGCCGGAGCCGTTCTGCTGGATCTGCGTCACCTTGGCGTTATAGCGGATGAGATCGCCGACCTCGCGCGCGAACGCCTTGCCGATCATGTCCATGCCGCCGACCGGCTGGAACATCGTGGTCTGGAAATCGTAGCGCGCATAGCTCTGCAAATAGCGCCACATCCGCGACCGCAAGAGCTCCTGCAGCGAGACCGGGTCGCTCGGCAGCGGATCACCCATCAAGCCACCGCCGGGATCGCGTGCATAACCGCGGAACTCGGCCGAGCCCAGGTTGGCATTGTACTTGTAGTCGCGATCCAGCGCGCCCCAGTCGCGCAGCGACTGCAGCAGGATCTCCTGATCTTCCTTGCTGACGAACTCGTCGAGCCGGCCCTGCTGGCTGACTTTCGCGAGCAGCTCCGACACTCCGCCCTGGAAGTCCGCCTTGATGCTGCGAAAGCGTTGCGGCTTGCCGTCGAACGCACGCGTCGCGTGCAGATAGGCATTGTGGTTGAGCTGGATGAAGGGTTCCAGCGTCACGTTGAGCCGGCGGCAGTAATCGAGCAGCGCGCGGTGATGATAGGGAATCCGCCACGGGCCGGGATTGAGATAGAGCCCCTGCTCGAACTGGCAGGTCTGCTTGAAGCCGCCGAGCTCGGTAAAACTGTCACCGCCGCGGATCGACCAGTTGCGGCCGCCGGCGCGGTTGTTGAATTCGAGGATCTGGACCTTGTAGCCGGCCTTGCGTAGCTCCAGCGCCGCCGTCATGCCGGCAAGCCCCGCGCCGAGAATCAGCACCGAAGCGCCCTTCACGTCGCCCGCGAGCTTGAGCGGCCCCTTGTAGGCGGACTCGGATGCGAAGCCGAGGCTCGTCATCGCCTGATACATCGCCGAACTGCCGGCGATGGTCCCGATCAGCGCCAGCAAATCCCGCCGCCTGATCACAGATTGGTTCTGCACCCGCGTTCACCCAGCCGATGATTTCGATGGCGAAGGGAAACGGTTGACGCGACCCGTGTCAAGAAAGGGCACGCGCTTACACATCCGCCCACACGCGCTTTTGATGCATCACGCGACCGATACATCACACTACGCGTTCGAGTTGCACACGCCGGCAATCCATTTCATAGTCTAATCCAACCACCGGCGGCCGGTCGAAATGCCAGGTCAGGCCGTTGCGAAGCACGCCACGGCGGCCGAGCTCGCTTTCGAGCACCGGATAGGCATCGTGCACGGTGTAGAGCTGTACCGCGGTGGTGTCGCGCCAGGAGGCACCGAACGCGCTCATCCGGCGTTCCATCTCGTTAGCCACGAATTTCGCCTTCGCCAGAATGCCGGCCGGGCTGGTGTCGCCGAGCGCGACAGTATGATCGCGATAATTGGCCTTGCCCTCGACCGACTCGCCGCTGCCGGCGACGACGAAGCTCGTCGGTGCATCCTTCGCCGCCGGCACCGTGTAGCAGAAGGCGTGGAACGACGGCTCGGCGGGCGGATCGAGCTTTGGACAGACGTTGCTACGGGCCACCGGATTGACGCCGTCGCGCATCACGCCCCAGGCGATCAACGTCTTGATGTAGATCTCGTTGAACGCCTTGAACCCGTCCTCGGTGAACGGCGCCGGCGAACGCAGTTCGCAGGCAGCGAACGCCGTCAACGGGCGGCCCGCGTCCCTGATGATCTCGGCTATCCGTTCAAAACCCGCGGTCAAGGGTACCGGTTCGGAGAACCTGACCCGCTCGATGGCATAACCGGGCAGCGCACCGACGCCGCAGGAATACTGACTGACGCCGGGCATGAAGCGGTAGCCGCCGTCGGAAGCCTCGATGGTGTTGGTCATGGTGCCTCTCGATATGAGCGCCGTGCTACGGCCGCCACGATTACATTCCGCTTGATTTCATCACAGCTGTCGTCCCTGCGAAAGCAGGGACCCATACTCTGCGGCGGATGTTGCTAAGGGGACTCGTCGTTCCAGCGGCGCGCAACAATAACCATTCGTGGTTGTGGGTCCCTGCTTTCGCAGGACGGCATCGAATGCAGAAGAGGGCGCAGGGAGAGCGAAGGGGCTTGCGCCGTCGGGCAACTCAGTGGGCGCGCGTGAGGGACGCACCGGCGGCCGGGGTCCCTCCCCCCTTGCGGGAGAGGTTTAGGGAGAGGGGTGCCACACGACGGGCTCTCTCCGAATTCGTCACAGCGATGAGTGAACGCGATTGCGCGGTTGGTGCCCTGATCGTTCAGCTCGCCCCGGGGCCACCCCTCTCCCCACCCTCTCCCGCAAGGGGAGAGGGAGCCTGAGAGACGTGCTCACCTCACAGCATTCTGCGGCGTCTCCCGCCCTAATGCGGCTTGGCAAGGTAGGGGCAGCCGCCTTCATCGAGCGGACGGAAGGCCTGGTCGCCCGGCACCGTCGCGAGATATTCGTAGAGATCCCACTTGCTCTTGGACTCTTCCGGCTTCTTGATGCGCATCAGATACATGTCGTGCACCATGCGGCCGTCCTCGCGCACCACGCCGTTCTGGGCAAAGAAATCATTGACCGGAGTCTTGCGCATCTGCGCGATCACGGTCTCCGAATCCACCGAGTTGGTCGCCGTGACCGCCTTGAAATAATGCCGCAGCGCCGAGTTGACGCCGGCCTGGTAGGCCGTCGGCATCGCGCCATGCCGCTTGAAGAACTCCTGGGCGAAGACGCGGGTCTCGGGCGTGCGATCCCAATAGAAGGAATCGGTGAACAGCAGATCGTGCGCGTGCGCGAGGCCAAGCGCGGGCACGTCGGTGAGCGTCACCTGCAGCGCGACGAGCTGCATGCTGGCGCGGATGTTGAACTCGTCGGCCTGCGACACCGCGTTGCGGAAGTCGGAGCCGGCATTGGCGAGCGCCAGGATTTTTGCGCCGGAGGATTGGGCCTGCAGCAGGAAGGATGAGAAATCGGCGGTGTCGAACGGATGCCGAACCGCGCCGAGCACCTTGCCGCCGGCCGATGTCACGGCCTTGCTCGCGTCGCGCTCCAGCGCCTGGCCGAACGCGTAATCCGCCGTGAGGAAGAACCAGGGCGTGCCGCCGCGCGCTACCACGGCCTTCGCCGTCGCGTTCGAGGAGGCATAGGTGTCGTAGGTCCACTGCACGCTGGTCGGCGAACACTGCTTGCCGGTGAGGTCGGACGAGCCAGAGCCCGAGATCAGAAACAGCTTCTTGCGTTCGCGCGTCACGGTCTGGATCGCGAGCGCCACCGCGGAATTGACGCCTTCGGCGATCACGTCGACACCCTTGTTGTCGATCCAGTTGCGCACGATGCCGGTTGCCACATCGGGCTTGTTCTGGTGATCGGCCGAAATGATCTCGATCTTGCGTCCGGCGACCGTGCCGCCGATTTCCTCCGCGGCCATTTGCGCCGCGATCACCGATCCCGGGCCATTGCCGTCGGAATATTGCCCGCTCATGTCGGTGATGATGCCGACCCGCAGGACACCATCCTCCGCGCGGGCAGCGCCGGCCGCAAGAGAGAGACACGCGGCGGCAATTGCGACCAGGACAGGCGAGCGTTTCGTGATGGACATTTCGTTCCCAAGGGTTCGGATGGTTCGAATGATCTCCTGAAGCAATCAGGGATCGCCGACAACCCCGTGGCCGGCATGGCGCCCTGCGATTCCGCGCGAGAATTCCGGGAGGGGGAACATGGCCGGGGCGCCGACACGAGCGCGTCGCCGATCATGCGAACGCCGCGACGAGATCTCGCCGCGGCGTTCCTTACAGTGCTGGGTGGTTTTCGAAATCGCCTCAGCGCCGCTCCCACAATTGTCTTGCCAGGATGCCGACCTTGCGCTCGATCGCCTCGGCCGCATCGAGACACATGTCCTCGCGATAGCGCGAGCCGACGATCTGGACGCCGACCGGCAATCCCTCATGCAGGCCGGCCGGCACCACGGCCGCCGGCAGCCCCAGCACGTTCATCGACGAAATGAAGCGCAAATCGTTCCAGAACAACTCCTTGACGCGCTGGTCGCCGCCGAGATCGGCATTGACCTCCGGCGTCTGGCGCACCGAGGTCGGCATCAGCACCAGCGGATACTGCTCGAGGAACATCATCCAGTTCCTGATGTGGCGCGACCGCTCGGCAATCGCCTTCATGTAGCCGGTCTGGTCGAGCGGGTTGGCCAGCGCCATGAAGCCGTGGAACGTCTTCTGGAAGTCGGCGCTGGAGGTCGCCAGCATCTGGTCTTGCTGCAGGATGCGGGTTTCCGTCATGATCAGGTCGCACCAGAGCTGCCAGACCTTGTTGAGATCGGGCACCTCGACCTCGCTGACGGCGTAGCCCGCGTCGGCCAGATAATCGGCCGCCTTGCGCTGAAGCGCGATCACGCCGCGATCGGTCGCCATGTCTTCGGGGATCTTTGCGACCGCGACCTTGACCGGTGCGGCCGGCTTCGGCCCCGTCAGTGGCGCCGGCACGTACCAGGGATCGCGCGGGTCGCGCTGCGCCATCACCTCGAGGCCGAGGCGCACGTCGGCAACGTGGCGCGCCAGCGGTCCTTGCGACGACATGAACTGCGCCATCAGCGGCCGTTCTGCCGTGGCGCTGGGATTGAACGCCGGAATCCTGCCCTGGGTCGGCTTGATGGTGGCAATGCCGTTGCAGTGCGCCGGCCAGCGCAACGAGCCGCCGATGTCGTTGCCATGCGCGATGGTGCCGATGCCGGCCGCGATCGACGCGCCGGCGCCGCCCGAGGATCCGCCGCAGGTCACGTCCGCGTTCCAGGGATTGCGCGTCAAGCCGTGCAGCGGGTTGTCGGTGAAGCCGCGCAGCGAGAATTCCGGCGTGTTGGTCAGGCCGATGATGATTGCGCCGGCCTTCTTGAGATTGGCCGTCACCGGCGAGTCGCCCGGCGCGATATTGTCCTTGAAGGCGACCACGCCGTTCGAATTGGCCTGGCCCGCGACGTCGATGTTGATCTTGATCGTGACCGGCACGCCGTGCAGCGGTCCGACGGCGCCGCCCTTCCCTTTGCTCGCCGCCAGCGCCTCGTCCGCCGCCTTAGCCGCCTTCAGCGCAGCGTCACCGAGATCGATGACGACGGCGTTGAGCGCCGGATTGGCCGCGTGCATGCGATCGAGATGGGCGCGAACCACCTGCTCGGAGGTCACTTCGTTGTTCCTGATCGCCGCGGCCGTCTCGACGGCGGACCATTGCCAGATCGGTGCATTCGTCACGCGGTGTTCTCCCGTTATGTTGAGTGCTTTGTTGTTGGTTCAGTCGCGCGGATCGATCGGCGTCAGCGTCGACGCACGCGCCTCGATCACCTCGGCGACGGCGAGACAGACATCCTCGCGGAAACGGCCGGCGATCACCTGGACGCCGACCGGCACGCCGCCGGCGGTCCCCGTCGGCACCACGACCGACGGAAAGCCGAGCGCGGGGACGGCGAGCAGCGGCCGCTGCGCATCGAGCAGCGCACGCACCACCGTTGCGTCCTCCTGATCCTGATCGAAGCGGAACGGCAGTTGCGCCGAGACCGGCAGGATGATGACCGGGCAACGTTCCTGGAACAGCTGCCAGGCCCGCACGATGGCCAGCCGCTGCTCGAAGCAGGCCAGCACCTGATCGCCATCGAGCTCCGGCGCATACGCAATATGGCCGTCCAGATTGTAGCGGGCCCTCACGTCGCCGAACTTGCGGATCATCGGCGCGAGCACGCGCCGCTCCTCATTGATGACGAGCCGGTGCCAGAGATCGGCGGCCTCCGCGAGCCGCGGCGGCACGGTCTCCTCCACGGCAAAGCCGACCTCGGCGAGCCAGTGTCCGGCGGCACGCACCGCTGTGCTGACCTCCGGCGCCTCGTCACCGAACGGCGCCGCCGCGATCGCAACGCCGACCGGACGCTTGAGCGGCGCACCTTGCAAGGGCACCGGCAGCCATGTGCCGTCGCGCGCGTCCGGCTGCGCCATCGCGGCAAGGGCTGTGCGCAGATCGGCGACCGAGCGCGCGAGCGGCCCCTGCACCGACATCATCTGCGCCGTGATCGGACGATCTGAAGTCGCCGACGGATTGAACGAAGGAATCCGTCCCGGCGTCGGACGCAGGCCGGCGACGCCGCAGGCATAGGCGGGATAGCGGATCGAGCCGCCGAAATCATTGCCGTGCGCGATCGCGCCCATGCCGGAGGCCACGGCCGATGCGGCGCCACCGCTGGAGCCGCCCGGCGTCAGCCGCCGGCTCCACGGATTATAGGTCGCGCCATGCAGATCGTTGTTGGTGAACCAGCGGTGCGAGAAGGCCGGCGTGTTGGTGCGGCCGACAATGACGGCGCCGGCCTTGCGGAAATTCGCGACCACCGGGCTGTCCTCGGTCGCGATGACGTCGCGGAAGGCGACGACGCCGTTGGTGGTGGCATGGCCGCGCTGATCGACATTGACCTTGATCGTGACCGGCACGCCGTGCAGCATGCCGAGCGCCGCGCCGGATTTCACCGCTTCATCCGCAGCATCTGCCGTGGCCAGCGCTTCATCGGCGAGCACCTCAACGATGGCGTTCAATGCCGGATTGACCTGCGCGATCCGGTAGAGGCTGGATTGCACGGCCTCCCGGCTCGAGATCACACGCGTCGCGATCGCGCGCGCCAGATCGACGGCCGACCAGCTCCACAATTCATTTTCGCGCCGCGTGACCATTGTTGTTTCCTCCAACGCGTGATGCAGCAGTCAACCGATGCGGTTCAGTCGAGCCGCAACGGCTGGTGAAAGACGGGCAGATCCATGCGGCGGTCTTCCGCGGGGACGACCACGGCTTCGGCGCTCAGCACATGGTCGAGCATCACGCGCCGGGCGCGCGCGGCATTGCCGGAGCGGAACGCAGCCATCAGGCGCTTGTGAAACTCGATATTCTCGCAGGTGAAGCTCGAGGCGAATTCCTGCACCCCGAGCTTGCCGATCAAATGCCGGATCGCCTCGTTGACGAAGCGGGCGACCAGGCCGAGCAGCGGATTGGGACAGGCCTCGATCAGGATGTCGTGGAAATCGATCTCGGCGTGGCGGTGGTGCTCCCAGTCCGCGATGCCGCCGGGATGATGCTCCTGAACCGCGATCGCCTTGTCGAGCGCCGCGAAATGCTCCGCGGTGAGGTGGCCGACCACGCTGAAGGCGAGCTCCGGCTCGATCAGGCGACGGATCTGGTAGATCTGCGCGGTGCTGATCGACTGGAAATAGAAGTAGTTGCTGAGCAGGCCGACGATCCGGTTGATCGACACCGGCGCCACCCGCGCGCCGCCGCCGGGACCGGTGGTGTTCTGCACCAGCCCCTGCACTTCCAATGATTTGAGGGCCTCGCGGATGGTCGAGCGGCTGCAGCCGAACATCTCGATCAGCTCAACCTCCTGCGGCAGCCGGTTGTTCGGCTGCAAGCCGGCCTGGAAGATGTGGCTGCGGATCAGATCGGCGACCGCGTCCGAGCGCTTGCGCTTGATCGAGGCGCGCCGCGACGGGTCCAGGGAGGGTAGAGCCAATTTATCCATTTTATGATCATAAATAGGATCGAGACGGCTTGGCAAGGGGCTTGATCGCCCCCAAGCCGTCATGCCCGGCACAACGGCAAACCGAACATTCAGGAATTGGCGAGGACGATCGCTCAGTTGGTTCCGCGCTGTGCCTCGAGGCCGCGGCTGTAGCGCGACATCGCAAAGCAGAACATGAAATAGATCACGCCGACGAAGACGTAGACCTCGACGCTGAAGGACTGCCAGGCCGGATCGACGATCGCGGTCTTGGCGGTCGTCAGGAGATCGAAGATGCCGATGATCAGCACCAGGCTGGTGTCCTTGAAGAAGGCGATGAAGGTGTTGACCAGCGGCGGGATGACGTGGCGGATCGCCTGCGGCAACACGATCAGCGCGTTCTTTTCCCAGTACGACAGCCCGAGCGCGTCGGCGGCCTCATATTGTCCGCGCGGCACCGCCTGCAAGCCGCCGCGCACGACTTCCGCAAGGTAGGCGCCGGCATAGAGGATGAAGGCGATCTGCGCGCGCAGCAATTTGTCGATATTGACGCCGTCCGGCATGAACAGCGGAAACATCACGCTCGCCATGAACAGCAGACTGATCAGCGGCACGCCGCGGACCAGCTCGACATAGAGCACGCAGAGCGAGCGGATTGCCGGTAATCTCGAACGGCGGCCGAGCGCCACCAATATTCCGAGCGGGAAGCCGAACGCCAATCCGAACGTCGCGAGGATCAAGGTCACCGGCAGCCCGCCCCAGCGGTCCTGCGTGACAAAGGTGAGCCCAAGGAAACCGCCCCACATCAGGCATCCGATTGCGATCAAGGCTGCGGCCCACAGCAGGAACAGCTCCTTGCGCCAGAAGCTGCGACGGCTCGAGACCGCGAACAACGCGATGAAGATCAGGACCGCGAGCGCCGGCCGCCACTGCTCGTCGAACGGATAGGTGCCGAACAGGATGAAGCGGTACTTCTCGGGGACGACGGCCCAGCAGGCGCCGACGCCGCGCAGCGCGCGGCAGGCGCTGCTGTCGTTGCCGGAGACGATCCAGACCGCGTTGGCAATACCCCATTGCCAGAGACTGATGCACGCCTTGCCGAGCACGAACAGCAGCAGCAAGGTCATGATGCTGGACGGGATCGAGGCGAACAAATTGGCGCGCAGCCACGCGGTAAGATGACCGCCAAGCGCCCGTGGTGCGGGCCGCGGCCCGATCGGCAACGGATCCTGCGGAAGGTGCGCGACCGAGCTCATCTCAGCGCTCCACCAGCGCGATCCGCGCATTGTACCAGTTCATGAACAGGCTGATACCGAGGCTGATGGTGAGGAACACCATCATGATCAGCGCGATCGACTCGATCGCCTGCCCGGTCTGGTTCAGCGTGGTGTTGGCGATCGAGACGATGTCCTGGTAGCCGACCGCGACCGCAAGCGAGGAATTTTTCGTCAGGTTCAGATACTGGCTGGTCATCGGCGGGATGATGACGCGCAGCGCCTGCGGCAGCACGATCTGCTGCAAGACGAAGCTGCGCTTCAGCCCGAGCGCCTTGGCGGCGTCCCACTGGCCGCGCGGCACCGCCTGGATGCCGCTGCGCACGATCTCGGCGATGAACGCCGAGGTGTAGGTGACGAGCGCGATCAGCAGCGCAAAATATTCCGGCGCCAGGGTCAGCCCGCCGACGAAGTTGAAGCCGCGCAGCTCCGGCAGCATGATGCTCCAGCTCGCCCCCAGGAGCCACGACACCAGCGCAGGCAGCGCGACCACGAGGCCGAGCGCGTAAGGCCAGGCCGGCCGCGCCTTGCCGTCGAGCATCTGCCGCGCGATCAGGCGGCGCCTGACGAGATGGAGCACGACGAGGCCTGCGACCAGCGCAAGGATCGTCCACCAATTGGCTTCCTGCAACGGAACCGATGGCAAGATGAGCCCGCGGTTGGAGAGGAACACGCCCTCGACCGGCTTCCACGCCTGGCGCGCCGCCGGCAGGCCCTGCATCAGCACGTACCAGAACAACAGCTGCAGCAGCAGCGGCAAGTCGCGCAGCACCTCGACATAGACAGCGGCGAGCCGCGCCAACAGCCAGTTCGACGACAGCCGCGCGATGCCGACCAGCGCGCCGATCACGGTCGCCAGCACGATGCCGATGACAGCGACGCGCAGCGTGTTGACGATGCCGACGATGAACGCGCGCAGGTAGGTGTTCTTCGGCGAGTAGTCGATCCAGGAATCCGCGATCGGCATGCCGGCTTCGCGGCCGAGGAAGGCGAAGCCGGTCGAGATGCGCCGCACCGAGAGATTATGGATCGCGTTCGACCACAGCCAGGCGACGATGGCGACCGCGATGGCGACCACCAGGACCTGCCAGAACAGGCCGGCGACGCGGGGATCGCTGAGCGAAAGCCGCCAGGACCGACTTGGAGCCCGGGCGGGAGAGCGTTTCGGCGTCGATGTCGTCACAGCACAAGGATCCCAGTGAGAAGCGATCTTCTGCCATGCGCAAGAGCGTATTCGGGGCTGCGCACTTCATATGTTGCACCAAATTGATATTCGTGCAACATATGTTTCATGGCCCAGGCTCAGCCGAAACCATCGCCCCTGAACGAATTGTGCAGCGCATTGCCATCGCTGCCGATGCGTTTGCAGGAGGTCGGGCGTTTTGTCGCAGCCAATGATTACGACGCCACCACCCGCTCGATGCGCGAGCTCGCCTCGGTCGCCGGCGCCGATCCTGCATCCTTCACCCGTCTTGCCAAGGCGCTCGGCTATTCCGGCTGGGACGAATTGCGCGCCGCACTCACCGAGGCGCGACGCCCGGCGCAGGGCTCGCCGTTCTCCGGCCGTGCCAAGGGCCGCCGCGCCGGGCCGAATGCCGATGTCAAATTGGTGCACGACAAGCTCGAGGCTGAAGCCGCGGGGCTGGCGCGGATTTCCGCGAGCGCGATCGCCGACGCCGCGCGTGCGCTGCACGCCGCTGATCGGATCTGGATCACCGGCTTTCGCAGCTGCCGCAGCGTTGCGGAACTCCTGACCTATCAGCTTCGCCTGTTCCGCCCCGATGCCGTGCAGCTGGTCGGCGGTTCCGGCCCGTTCGATCTCGACCATGGCGCCTTCCGCTCAGGCGACGCCGTGGTCGTGATCGGCTTTGCGCCCTACACATTGGTCAGCGTCGAGACCGCGCGTGCGGCGCACCAAGCGCGCGCCACGCTGATCGCGATCGCCGACACGATCAGCGCGCCGATGGCCGAGGGCGCCGATCATCTCTTGCTGTTCGAGGCCGCCTCCTCGCCCGGCTTCTTCCCGAGCCTCACCGGCGCAATTGCGGTGGCGCAGTCGCTGGCCGCCGTCGCCTTCACGCTGGGCGGCGCGGGTGCGAAGCGGAAGCTGGAGGAGACCGAGGGCCGGCTAACCGAGATGTCACAATACTTTGTCGAGAAAGGATGAGCGTCATGGCAGTCCCCTTGGCCGCCAACAAGAGCCGCGTGATGCATCGCAGCCTGCGCGAGACCCCGCCGAAAGCGGTCGGCGGCGACGGCGTCTGGCTGATCGCGGAGGATGGCCATCGCATTCTCGACTCCTCCGGCGGCGCCGCGGTGTCCTGCCTCGGGCATCAGCATCCGCGTATTCTTGCTGCGATCGCAAAGCAGGCGTCCAAGCTTGCTTATGCGCATACCGGCTTCTTCTCGTCGGAACCCGCGGAAGAGCTCGCCGAGCGGCTGGTCGGCCACGAGCCCGGCGGCCTCGGCTACGTCTATTTCGTCAGCGGCGGGTCGGAGGCGATCGAGGCCTCGATCAAGCTGGCGCGGCAATATTTCGTCGAGCGCGGCGAGCCGAAGCGCGCCCGCTTCATCGCGCGCCGCCAGAGCTATCACGGCAACACGCTGGGCGCGCTGTCGGCCGGCGGCAATGCCTGGCGGCGCGAACCCTATGCGCCGCTGCTGTCGCCGGCGTTCAGCCATGTCACCCCCGCTTTCGCCTATCACGAGAAGCGCGACGATGAATCGGAGGCCGCCTTCGTGGCGCGGCTCGCCGCCGAGCTCGAGGCGGAATTCCGGCGGCTCGGCCCCGAGAACGTTGCTGCCTTCATCGCCGAGCCCGTGGTCGGCGCCACCGCCGGCTGCGTGCCGGCGCCGGAGGGCTACTTCAAGGCGGTCCGCGAGATCTGCAACCGTCACGGCGCGCTCCTGATCCTCGACGAGGTGATGTGCGGCATGGGCCGCACCGGAACGCTGCATGCGTGGGAGCAGGAAGGCATTTCGCCCGACATCCAGGCGGTCGCCAAGGGACTCGGCGGCGGCTACCAGCCGATCGGTGCGATGCTCGCGAGCGGTGCCATCGTCGACACCGTGCGCAACGGCTCCGGCGCGTTCCAGCACGGCCATACTTATCTGGCACATCCGCTCGCCTGCGCCGCCGCGCTCGAGGTGCAGAAGGTGATCGCCGAGGAGAAGCTGCTCGACCAGGTCAAGGCGCGCGGCCGCCAGCTCGAGCAGCGGCTCACCGAGCGCTTCGGCAATCACCGCCATGTCGGCGACATCCGAGGCCGTGGCCTGTTCTGGGGCATCGAGCTGGTTGCCGACCGCGGCACGCGGCAGCCGTTCGATCCCAAGCTGAAGCTGCATCAACGGATCAAGTCCACAGCGTTTGCCGGCGGGCTCGGCTGCTATCCGTCGGGCGGCACCGCCGACGGCCAGCGCGGCGACCATGTGCTGCTCGCCCCGCCCTATATCGCAACTTCCGGCGACATCGACATGATCGTCGAAAGGCTCGGCGCCGCGGTAGACAGCGCGCTCAAGGACATTGGTCATTAGGAGGAGGTGTAAAATGTACAGGGGATTGATCACTACAGCTGTTCTCATCGCAGGCATCGCGGGCGCAAGCGCGGCGACGCTTGACACCATCAAGCAGCGCGGCACGCTGGTGTGCGGCGTGTCGACCGGCTTTGCCGGCTTCTCGGCGCCGGACTCACAGGGCAACTTCAAGGGCCTCGATGTCGACTATTGCCGCGCGCTTGCCGCCGGCGTGCTCGGCGATCCCGCCAAGGTGCGCTACGTTGCGCTGACCGCGCAGAACCGCTTCACCGCGCTGCAGTCCGGCGAGATCGACGTGCTCTACCGCAACTCGACGCAGACCTATCTGCGCGGCACCACGCTCGGCCTGCGCCAGGGCCCGGTCAATTTCTACGACGGCCAAGGTTTTGTGGTGAAGAAGGACCTCGGCGTGAAGGAGCTGAAGGATCTCAAGGGCGCGACCGTCTGCGTCGCGCAGGGCACCACGCATGAGGTGACGCTCGGCGATTACGGCCGCGCCAACGGCATCGACTGGAAGCCGCTGGTGTTCGACCGCCCCGACACCATGTACCAGACCTTCTTCGGCGGCCGCTGCGATGCCATGACCCAGGACGCGTCGGCGCTCGCGGGCGCGGTCGCGACCGCCGCGCCAAAGGCGGAAGATTACGTCGTGCTGCCGCAGACCATCAGCAAGGAGCCGCTCGGCCCGTTCACCCGCAACGGCGACGAGGTCTGGAGCGACATCATCACCTGGCTGCATTACGGCCTGGTTGAAGCCGAAGAACTCGGCGTCACGCAGGCCAATGTCGACGAGATGACGAAGTCGCAGGTCCCGGCGATCCAGCGCCTGCTCGGCGCGTCCGGCGATCTCGGCAGCCGGCTCGGCCTCGACAACAAATGGATGGTCGCGGCGATCAAGGCCGGCGGCAATTACGGCGAGATCTTCGAGCGCAATGTCGGCAAGGCGAGCCCCTTGAAGCTCGAGCGCGGCCTCAACGGCACCTGGAGCAAGGGCGGGTTGATGTACGCGATCCCGTTCAAATAACGCTTCTTGCCTCGCCCCGATTGCGGGGAAAGAGTCCCTCACCCCAACCCTCTCCCCGCGAAGAGCGGGGAGAGGGAGAACAAGAAACATCGATGCGCATAACCCTGATTCACGCCTTGAAGCACTCGATCGTCCCGATCGAAGCCTCGTTCGCGCGCCACTGGCCGGAGGCGCGGCTGATGAACCTGCTCGACGACAGCCTTTCGGCCGATCTTGCGCGCGACGGCAAGCTCAGCGAGCGCATGACTGAGCGTTTCCTCACGATGGGCCGCTACGCCGTCAGCACCGGCGCCGACGGCATTCTCTTCACCTGCTCGGCGTTCGGCCCATGCATCGAGGCGGTCGCGCGCGCGCATGCGCCGATGCCGGTGCTGAAGCCGAACGAGGCGATGATCGAGCAGGCGGTCGCCAAGGGGAAGCGCATCGGCCTGCTCTCGACCTTCCCGCCGACGCTGGTGTCGATGCCGCCGGAATTTCCAGCGTCGGTCACGCTGGTGCCAAAACTCGCCGAGGGCGCGCTGGCGGCGCTCGATCGCGGCGACCGCGCCGAGCACGACCGCATCGTGGTCGAGGCGGCCAGGGATTTGCGCGACTGCGATCTGATCGCGCTCGCGCAATACAGCATGGCGCCGGCGGCCGAGCGCGTCGCTGAAGTCACCGGGTGCGAGGTGCTGACGACACCCGACAGCGCGGTCAAGAAGCTGAAGGCGATGGTCGGCGGCTAGCGTCGTTGCGTAGGGTGGATTAGCGCAGCGTAATCCACCGCGGCACAGGAACGGTGGCGGATTAGGCCTTCGGCTAATCCGCCCTACAGCGCCTACCCGCCCGCGTCATTCACGTTGAGATCGACGCCCTGCGGATCCCTGATCGTCGACACCGTGATCAGCGAGATCAGCGACAGCACCGCGATATAGACGCCGACGCGCCAGGACTGGCCGTAGGTGCCGATGATCCATTGCGCGATCATCGGCGCGAAAGCGCCGCCCAAGATCGCGCCAAGCGCGTAGCCAATCGAAACGCCGGAATAGCGCACCTTGGCCGGAAACAGCTCGGCATAGAGCGCCGCCTGCGGGCCATAGGACAGGCCGAGCGCGACGGTGAGACCGACGGCGCTGACGAAGAACAGCAACAGATTCTTGCTGTCGATCAGGAACCACATCGGCACCGCCCACAGTACCATCAGGCCGTAGCCGATCTGGAAGCAGCGTACGCGGCCTATTTTGTCGCCGAGAATGCCGCCGAGCAGCGTGAAGATGAACCAGCTCACTGCCGCCAGCGTGCCGATCAAGAGCAACTGCTCCGACGGCATCTTCAGCGTGTTGGTGCCGTAGCTAATGATGAACGCGATCAGGATGTAGCCGGCCGCATTGTTGGCCATGAAGATCAACGCGGTGCGCAGGATCTCCTTGCTGTGATTGCGCATCAATTCGCGCAGCGGCGCGGAGGATTCCTTGTGCCGCCGCTGCATCGCCAGGAACACCGGGGACTCTTCGACCGTGCGCCGGATCACGATGCCGACGACGATCAGGAGGATCGAGAGCAGGAACGGAATCCGCCAACCCCATTCGATCATCGCCTGCTTGCCGAGCGAAGCTGTCAGCGCCCACAACACGCCGGTTGCCAGGATCATGCCGAGCGGCGTGCCGATCTGCGGGAATGAGCCGAAGAAGCTGCGCTTGTCGCGCGGTGCCGATTCCACCGCCATCAGCGCCGCCCCGCCCCACTCGCCGCCGGCCGAAAAGCCCTGCAGGATCCGCAGAAGAATCAGGAGTGCCGGCGCCCAGGCGCCGATCTGCGCGTAGGTCGGCAGCAGACCAACCAGTGCGGTCGCAGCGCCCATCAGCAGCAGCGTGACGACGAGCATATTCTTGCGCCCGAAGCGGTCGCCGAGATGGCCGCAGACGATGGCCCCGAGCGGGCGGAACAGGAATGAGAGGCCGAGCGTCGCGAACGAGACGATCTGTGCCAGCAGCGGATTGTTTGCGTTCATCGGCGCGAAGAACAGCGCGCCGAACACCAGGCCCGCGGCCTGGGCGTAGACGAAGAAGTCGTACCACTCGATCGTGGTGCCGACGAGCGTTGCGGTGAGGACCTTGCGTTCCTCATCCGACAGCGTAGCGCCGCGCGAGCGCGCGGACATTTCGATGGTCATGTGGCCTCCCCAAAACCCGTTTTTGGCCGTGCGGGCTTGACCGGCCGCGATGCGCCTGCCCGCACGGATGCTGGTACCGGGATAGCAGAGCTTCCGGCGGGGGACGAGCAAAATAGTTGCAGAAGCAACGATATTGCGCCATCCAATGCCCTCGGGGCCGGTTCCATGACCCGGCTACCTCACCCGCCGCCGACGGTCTCCTATCCCAAAACGCCGATTGTGCAATGCAGCAAGGCCGCTATGCTGGGCGTCTCCAAGAGGTTCTAAGTGTCTGACATCAATGCCGATGCCTGGGTGTCCTCAGGCCACCGCCCGATGGGCTTTCCGGAATTCGTCGTCGTCATCGCATCCATCATGGCGCTCAACCCGCTGGCGATGGACATGATGCTGCCGGCGCTGCCGAACATCCGTTCCGCGTTCCAGATCGCCGACGCCAACCGTCCGCAGATGGTGCTGTCGATCTTCCTGGTCGGCTTCGGCGTCGGCCAGTTCGTGATGGGCCCGCTGTCGGACCGCTTCGGCCGCCGCCCGGTGCTGCTCGGCGGCATGACCGTCTACACCATCGCCGGCCTGCTTGCGATCATGGCGCCCTCGTTCGAGACGCTGCTCTTGGCGCGCGCACTGCAAGGGCTCGGCACCGCGGCAACCCGCGTGATCGCGACCTCGATCGTGCGCGACTGCTACGCCGGACGGCGGATGGCGAGCGTGATGTCGCTGGCGATGATGGTGTTCATCGCAGTGCCCGTGATCGCGCCGTCATTCGGCCAGGCGGTGATGCTGCTGACAAATTGGCATGGCATCTTCGTCATCCTGATGATCTACGGCGTGATCGCGCTGGCCTGGAGCGCGCTCCGGATGCCGGAGACGCTGGCGCCGGAGAACCGCAAGTCGCTGGCGATCCCGGACGTGCTGTCCGCGTTCCGCCAGACCGTCACCAACCGCCAGACGCTCGGCTACGCGCTCGCCGCCGGCGGCGTGCAGGGCTCGCTGTTTGCGTTCGTGTTCTCCTCGCAGCAGATCTTCACCGAGATCTTCAAGCTCGGACATTACTTCCCGGTTGCCTTCGCCGCCTGCGCGGTCGGCGTCGCGATCGCCGGCTTCCTCAATTCGCGCATCGTCGGCCGCATCGGCATGCGGGTGATCTCGCACGCCGCGCTGACCGGTTTTGCAGTCGTCGCCGGCGCGCTGTTCCTCGCGGTGAAGACCGACACGCTGTCGCTGCCGCTGTTCATGGTCCTCGCCGGTCTGATGATGTTCGCGTTCGGGCTGATGATGGCGAACTTCACCGCGCTTGCGATGGAGCCGCAGGGCAAGATCGCCGGCACTGCGTCGTCGCTCTACGGGACCATCACCACTTTGCTCGGGATCGGTGTCGGCACCACGATCGGCCAGGATTACGACGGCACGCTGCTGCCGTTCGCGACCGGCTTCTTCCTCTGCACGCTGGCCGCGCTCGCCGTGGTGCTGGTGACGGAAAAGGGCCGGATGTTCCGGCCGCATCATCATCCGATTTGATTTCGTAGGGTGGGTTAGCCGAAGGCGTAACCCACCGTCTTTCTCGCGAGTAGCGCGGCGGATTACGCTCCGCTGATCCGCCCTACAGTGCCGACATTGCTGCGCGCCCGCACCGGCGCCACCGCACGCCGCGTCGTCGCGAATCCCTCCATCCCGAGCTGCCATTGCAAGCCGACGATCGCGCCTTTCGTCGGCTGCAACAGCCCGAGCGCACTGAACAGCGTGAACGGCAGCCAGATCGCCAGTTGCAGCCAGGCCGGCGGCGCGTAGGTCATTTCCATCCAGAGCAGCGCCGGCACCACGACGTGGCCGACCACGACGATCACGAGATAGGCCGGGAAATCGTCCGCGCGCTGCGGGGTGAAGTCCTCGCCGCAGACCTCGCAATGATCCGCCACCTTGAGGAAGCGGCCGAACAGATGGCCGCGCCCGCAGTTCGGGCACTTCATCGTGAAACCGCGCCACATTGCCTTGGGAAGGGAAACTGTCTCCGTCATGACCATCGTCCTTGACCTGATCTGATGATCCATACAATATGCATTCTCGAGCATACAATCAAAGACAAAGCGCTGGATTGCATGGATTGGGTCCCTACAGTTTCGGAATGGCACGGCCCTATGTTCCTGCGCATCGTCGATGCGCTCGCCGCCGATATCGCGAGCGGCCGGCTGGTGCGCGGCCAGCGGCTGCCGACCCATCGCGCGCTGGCGGCGGCGCTCCACATCGATCTCACCACCGTGACGCGCGCCTATGGCGAGGCGCGGCGGCGCGGGCTGCTCGACGCCCGGGTCGGCCAGGGCACTTTCGTCTCGGAGACCACGGCGCGCGCGGCGTCCGATCTGCCCGCCCCCGTCAACATCGACCTGTCGATGAACCTGCCGCCGCAGCCGGTCGAGGCCAATCTCGACCTGCGCATCGCGCAAGGGTTGGCGACCATCCGCTCCGAAGCCGGGTTCTCCGCCTATCTCGGCTATGCGCGCCCTGGCGGCACCGCTGACGAGCGCGACGCCGGCGCCGCGTGGCTCGCGCCGCGTGTGCCGCAGGCATCGGCCGACCGCATCGTGATCTATCCGGGATCGCAGGCGATCATCTTCAACGCCTTGCTGGCACTGACGTCGCCCGGCGATGTCGTGGTGACGGAGGCGTTGACGTTTCCCGGAATCAAGGCCGCTGCCGCGCGGCTCGATGTCCGCCTCGTCGGCGTTGCGATGGACGCCGAGGGGGCCAGGCCCGACGCGCTCGACGACGCCTGCCGCAAGCACAAGCCGAAGGCCGTCTATCTGGTGCCGACGCAGCAGAATCCGACCACGGCGACGATGAGCGCTATCAGACGCAAGACGATCGCCGACATCATCCGGAAGCGCGGCTGCGTCCTGATCGAGGACGACGTCTACGGCCCGCTCGAACCGCAGGTCGCACCGATCGCAACCCTGATTCCCGAACACACCTACCTTGCCGCGAGCATCGCCAAATGCATCGCGCCGGCCTTGCGCGTCGCCTATCTGCTGGCGCCCGATGCGAGCGCCGAGCAGCGGATGCGCGCCGGCATGCAGGCCACCATGCAGATGCCGCCATCGCTGATGGTCGCGCTGGTGACGCAATGGCTGCGCTCCGGCGTCGCCGCCGACATCATCCGCGCCATCCGCAACGAGGCGGCCGCGCGCCAGCAGCTCGCGGCCCGCTTCCTCAAAGGCGTCAGCTATGCGGCGCGGCCAGCGAGCCACCATCTGTGGATGCCGCTGCCAAAACATTTCGACGGCACCGACCTGCTGTCGCATCTGATGCGCAACGGCCTTGCCGTGGTCGGCGAAGACGCCTTTGCGGCCGGCGATGCCGCGCCGCGCGGCTTGCGTGTCTCGCTCGGCGCCGCGCGCAATCGCGCCGAACTGAGCCAGGCGCTGCAGGTGCTGTCGAACGCCGTGCGCACGCCGGTCGGCGCCACGCAAATCGTATAAATTTCCACCATCGTTGGGGAATAAACTCGCCCGAAAATGATTATGGTGCGGGGGCGCCTGCGCTAAAACTGCGGCGTCCAGGGCATCAGGCAGGGGCGGCTTTCAATGTCAGGCGGATACGATCGAGCATTCCACACTGCCGTGCGGACGCTTCGTGAGGCAGTGACCGCGATCGTGTGTCTTGCATTTGTCACATCAAGTGCGGCGCGCGCCACCGACGCCCCTGCCCCGTCGCCGGACAAGCTCGAACGCATCACCGCGTTCTTCGACAACGAGGTTGCGACAGGAAAAATTCCGGGCGCCGCCATCCTGATCCAGCAGCACGGCAAGCCGGTCTATCTGAAGACCTTCGGCTATCGCGACGTCACGACCAGGTCGCCGATGCGCACCGACACGATGTTCGCGCTGCATTCGATGACCAAGCCGATCACCAACACCGCCGCGATGATGCTGGTCGACGAAGGCAGGCTGTCGCCGCAGGACCCGCTGTCGAAATACATTCCGGCCTTCGCCGACGTGAAGGTCGGCATCGAACCGGATGGCGGCAACGATCTCGGCAAGCTCGAGTTGGTGCCGCCGATCCGCCCGGTCACCATCGAGGATCTGATGCGGCATACCTCGGGCATCACCTACGAATATATCGGCGCCGACTGGATCCAGAAGCTCTACCGCGCAGGCCATCTGTTCGACGGCAAGTTCGACAACAAGGAGTTCACAGCAAGGCTCGCCAGGCTGCCGCTGTCGCGGCAGCCGGGCACGATGTGGCGCTACGGTCATTCCACCGACGTGCTCGGCCGCGTGATCGAGATCGTCTCGGGCAAGTCGCTCTATCAGTTCGAAAAGGAGCGGATCTTCGATCCCTTGAAGATGAACGACACAAGATACGTGCTCGATGCGGAAACCGAACGGACGCGGCTGGCAGAGCCGCTGCCCTCGGACACGATCCTGATCGCGGGGGAGAACGACCGGCGCGCGCATCCAGAGTGGGAATCCGGCGGCGGCGGCCTGGTGTCGACCATCCTCGACTATGCGCGCTTCGCGCAGATGCTGCTCAATGGCGGCGAGCTCGACGGCAAGCGCTATCTGAGCCCGTTAGCCTTCAAGACCATGACGACGGACCATATCGGGCCGGGCTCCGGCGTCGGCCGCGACTACTGGTACTTTCCCGGCGACGGCTTCGGTTATGGCTACGGCATCGCCGTGCGCACCGATCCCGGCATTGCCAAGCCACCGCCGCCCGGCTCGATCGGCGAATTGAAATGGGACAGCGGAAGCGGCACCTATTTCGGCGTCGATCCGAAGCTCGACATGATCTACATCATGCTCGAGCAGACCCAGAACGAACGCCAGCGCATCACGCCGGCGTTCCGGAAGCTGGTGTACGACGCGTTCAGTCCGGACTGAGTTCCGTCGCCGGCTGCGCCATTGCGAGCGCAGCGAAGCAATCCATCTCTCCGCGTGGGAATAGATAGATTGCTTCGTCGCTTCCGCTCCTCGCAATGACGGAGCCGCAGCGCATGCATTGGTGGCGCGACGCCAGTTCCCGCTCCATGACGCGCTCTCCCGCCGTCGCAGCTTCCTTCTCCGCTGCTTCCCTCTCCGCAGCTTTCCTTGCGCTATATATTATCGTATATATCGAGGCGACAAGGCAGGCGGGTGAACAATCCGGTCGGGAATCCTGCAGACAACAACCATCGACCGGAGACGATCGCCTCACAATTACTGCCTGGTCCAACCAGGTTCATTGAGGAAACGCGATCATGATAAAAAACAACGGCGACGCGGGACATCCGCGCGCAACGGGAGAACTGCTCAAGATCCGCCGCGCATCTCTGCAGCGTTTTCGAGCGAAGTGGATACCGGTTCGCGTGAAGAAAACGCGTCAAACCAAGACTCTCGTGAGCGCTGCTTCCATCATCCTTGCGCTTGGCATAGCCGGCGCGGCGCACGCCGAAACGGCTCCGGTCGGCGTCCCCGACAGGAGCTTTCCGGAAAGCGTGACCTCGACCTCCGACGGGACGCTTTACGTCGGCAGCTTCAACCATGGCGGCGTGACCAAGATCTCGGGCGGCAAGGCCGAGCAACTGGTCAAGCCCGGTGCCGCCGACAGCCGCTCGACCTTGGGCGTGCTCGCCGACGAGAAGAGCGGGACGCTCTATGTCTGCTCCAACGACATCAGCGCGATGGGCGTTGCGGGTCCGAGTGACGTCAAGGGCGCCTGGCTGAAGACCTTCGATCTCAAGAGCGGCGCGCCGAAGGGCAGCTTCGCCCTAAGCGATCCGAAGTCGTTTTGCAACGATATCGTGGTCGGCGCCGACGGCACCGCCTATGTCAGCGATTCCTTCGCGCCGTTCGTCTACAGCCTGAAGCCCGGCGGCACGGCGCTGGCGACCTTCGCCACCGATCCGCAGCTCGTGCCGGCCAAGGACGGCGTCGGGCTCGACGGCATCGCGATCGGCACCGACGGCAACCTCTATGTCACGACCTTCATTCCAGCAAAGCTGTTCAGGATCGAGATGAAGGACGGCAAGGCCGGCGCCGTGACCGAGCTGAAGCCGTCGCGGCCGCTCGACCATGCCGACGCGCTGCGCGCCCATGGCGGCGGCTTTCTGCTGATCGAGGGCAACGGCAAGCTCGACAAGGTCACGGTGAAGGGCAGCGAGGCAACCATCGACACCATCAAGGATGGCCTGGCCGAGCCGGTCTCGGTGACGCAGATCGGCGATGTCGGTTGGGTGGCCGAAGGCAAGCTGTCCTACGTGATCGGCGACAACAAGGGCAAGGACCCCGGCCCGTTCAAGCTGACGCCGGTGGTGCTGCCGAAGTAGCGGCGGGTCGAGTTACGTTTCGCAGCAGACTTCGGCGCGCCGAGGATACGTCGCCGCGTCGAAGCCTTGGCGTGGACGGGACCGGGCGACCCTGTACGCCGCGGCCCCTCGGCTCAAGCACTGCGGTCTCTGGAATGCCGGATCACCCGCCTGCGCCTGCGCGGGTGATGACACTGCGTGGTGTGAATCGAACACCATCCTCATCGTCGTCCCTGCGAAAGCAGGGACCCATAACCACAAATGCCAATTGTTGGGCGATGCTGGAACGACGAGTCCCTTCAACAACGTCCGCTGCGGCGTATGGGTCCCTGCTTTTCGCAGGGACGACGATGGCTTGCACGATTTCTGAATAATAGAACAATACC
Organism: Bradyrhizobium sp. USDA3010; assembly: GCF_056429065.1. Lineage (NCBI taxonomy): Bacteria > Pseudomonadati > Pseudomonadota > Alphaproteobacteria > Hyphomicrobiales > Nitrobacteraceae > Bradyrhizobium > Bradyrhizobium sp. USDA3010. The sequence goes on along the minus strand of NZ_JBWJZD010000020.1, from coordinate 49,070 downwards.
GCTGAGTTGCCCGACGAGTCAAGTTGCCGTGTCCGCCGGCAGCCACCGGCTACTTTGCATGGGGTTGTTTTCGATATTTTGGCGGCATCCCCCACCATGTCATCCGCTAGATCACATAAAACCCGTGCGTGCCGTCGCGGCGCAGCTGGTCGACCAGGCCGTACTCCCAATCGAGATAGGCCTGCATCGCCTTTTCCGCGACGCCGGTGCCTTCATAGGGACGGCGGTAACGATGCGCGGGATCGGGCCGCGGCACGACGCGCGGCGGCCCCAATTCCAGCGGACCGTCATAGCCGCCGTCGAGCACGTAAACCTCCCAGCCCATCTGTGCGAGCCAGGACGCCGTCATGTCGGCGCGGATGCTCTTGTCGTCGGTCAGCACGATGCGGGCGCCGCGCACCGGCGCGGCCATATCGATTTCCTGCACCAGCTGGCCGCCCGCATAGTGGCGGAAGCCGGCCAGATGACCGGCGGCGTATTCCTCGGCGTCGCGGACGTCGAAGCGATACAGCGTGCGGTGTGCGTCCTTTTCGAGCGCGGCGAGTTCAGCCGCGCCGATGCGGCGGACGCCGGCGCGATAGGCGACGTCGCGCGCATTGTCGGCGGCTCCTTCGAACGGCCCGACGCCGCCGCGCTTGCCGGCGCCGTGTTCGAGATCGTGTTTCGCCAGCGTCCAGCCGATCGTGCCGTTGCGCAGCGCCCGCACCTTGTTCGGCAGTCCGGCATTGATCAGCGACTGCGTGCCGATGATCGAGCGGGTGCGGCCGGCGCAGTTGACGATGATGGTGGTATCAGGATCGGGCGCCGCGCTCCCTGCGCGCAGCACCAGCTCCGCGCCGGGCACGCTGACCGAGCCCGGGATGTTCATGGTGGCGTATTCGTCGAAACGACGGACATCGAGGATCGCGATGTTTGCCTTGTCGGCTATCAGCGCGGCGACCTCGTCGGCGCTCAGCGAGGGCGTGTGCCTGCGCGCCTCGACCAGCTCGCCAAAGGCCTTGGCATAGGAATTGACGTCCTCGAACACCTCGTAGCCGGCCGCCGTCCAGCCCTGCAAGCCGCCCGCAAGCGCCGCGACGTTGCTGTAGCCCAGCGCCTGCAACTCGCCGGCCGCGGCAGCGACCAGTCCCTCGCCATTGTCATAGAGAACGATCGGCACGTCCTTGCGCGGCAATCGCAGCTCGGCTTCCAGCGCGATCCGGCCGGCTGCCATGTTGGCGGCAAACAGCGGATGGCCGGTGGCGAATTCGGCCTCATGCCTGACATCGAGCAGCGCGATCTCCTGGCGCAGCAGCAGCGTTGTGCGGATGGTCTGGGGTGTGACGGAAGAAACTGTCATGAGATGCCGGCCTCGGGCAGGAAATGCGCAGGCCTGCTCTAGGCCGAAATCGCGCGCCGTCAATAGCCTTAACCAGCCCGCAACCCCGATCTTCGGAGGCCGGAATTCAGGGAACGAAAATCCGCCATCCCGCTTTGCCCAACCGGGGCGCGCTTGCTAACGTTCCAATCGGCCCCGTTGGCGCCGATCAGGCCTTCCGGACAAGAGAAGGTAGCGAGGCCACGCCTGGAGTTCTGGGAGGATGACCATGAGATCAGTCGGAAATGAACCATTGTCGCGTCACGCCCTCGCCTATGTGCTGGCCGGCGGACGCGGCAGCAGACTTCAGGAGCTCACCGACAGGCGCGCCAAGCCGGCGGTGTATTTCGGCGGCAAGTCCCGCATCATCGATTTCGCGCTCTCCAACGCCGTGAACTCGGGCATCCGCCGCATCGCGGTGGCGACCCAGTACAAGGCGCACAGCCTGATCAGGCATCTGCAAGGCGGCTGGAACTTCTTCCGCCCGGAACGAAACGAGAGTTTTGACATCCTGCCCGCAAGCCAGCGCGTCTCGGAGACCAACTGGTATCTCGGCACGGCGGACGCCGTGTATCAGAACATCGATATCCTCGAGGCGCACGGCACCAAGTACATTCTGGTGCTCGCCGGCGACCATATCTACAAGATGGACTACGAGGTGATGCTGAAGCAGCATGTCGAGAGCGGCGCCGACGTCACGGTCGGCTGCCTCGAAATGCCGCGCACCGAATCCAGCGGCTTCGGCATCATGCATGTCGACGACAACGGCCTGATCCAGTCGTTCCTGGAGAAGCCGGCCGATCCGCCGCCGATGCCCGGCAAGCCCGACAAGTCGCTCGCCAGCATGGGCATCTACGTGTTCGACTCGCAATTCCTGTTCGACGAATTGCGCCGCGATGCCGCCGACCCGAATTCCAACCATGATTTCGGCAAGGACATCATCCCCCATATCGTCAAGCACGGCCGCGCGGTGGCGCATCAGTTCAACGATTCCTGCGTCCGCTCCGGCGACGATCCCCGCTCCTACTGGCGCGATGTCGGCACCGTCGACGCCTATTGGGCCGCCAATATCGATCTCACCGACGTCGTGCCGGAGCTCGATCTCTACGACCGCGCATGGCCGATCTGGACCTATGCCGAGATCACCCCGCCCGCCAAATTCGTCCACGACGAGGACGGACGGCGCGGCCAGGCGGTGACCTCGCTGGTCTCGGGCGCCTGCATCATCTCGGGCGCGGCGCTGCGCCGGTCGCTGCTGTTCACCGGCGTTCACGTCAATTCCTACGCCAACGTCGAGAACGCGGTGATCATGCCCTATGTGAATGTCGGCCGCGGCGCGCGGCTCCGAAACGTCGTGATCGATCGTGGCGTGCGGATCCCGGAAGGGCTCGTGGTCGGCGAGGATCCCGAGTTCGACGGCAAGCGCTTCCGCACCACCGAGAACGGGATCACGCTGATCACGCAACCGATGATCGACAGGCTCCCGACATGACGCCCATCCGCGTCCTCGCGGTCGCCTCGGAAGTCTACCCGATCGTCAAGACCGGCGGCCTCGCCGACGTGGTCGGCGCGCTGCCGGCGGCGCTGAAGCAGCACGGCGTCACGACGCGGACGCTGGTGCCCGGCTATCCCGATGTGCTCAAGGCGCTGGCCTCGGCGGAAACGCTGCTGAATTGGGGAGAATTTTACGGCGGGCCGATCCGCTTGCTGGGCGGCACCCATAACGGCCTCGATCTTGTTGCGCTCGACGCGCCGCATCTCTATGCGCGCCCCGGCAATCCCTATGTCGGTCCCGACGGACGCGACTGGCCCGACAACGGCATCCGCTTTGCGGCGCTGTCGCAGATGGCGGCCGAAATCGGCCGGGGTGCGATCGAGGGCTTCGTCCCCGACATCGTGCATGCGCATGACTGGCAGGCCGGGCTCGCGCCGGCCTATCTGCATTATGGCGGGCAGCCGCGGCCGGGCACGGTGATGACCGTGCACAACCTCGCCTATCAGGGGCAATTCTCGCCGGACATGCTGGCGGCGTTCGGCCTGCCAAGCGAGGCCTATTCGCTTCACGGCGTCGAATATTACGGCACCATCAGCCTCTTGAAAGCCGGCCTGCAATTCGCCGACCGCATCACCACGGTGTCGCCGACCTATGCGCAGGAGATCCAGAGCGACGAAGGCGGCATGGGGCTCGGCGGCCTGCTGCGCGAACGCGCCGACGTGCTGAGCGGCATCCTCAACGGCATCGACATCGATGTGTGGAATCCGGCCACCGATCCCGACATCGCCGCGCGCTTCAGCGCCTGGCAAATGGCGGAGCGCGCGGCCAACAAGGCGGCGCTGCAGCGGCGCTTCGGGCTCGATCCGGCGCCGGATGCGATGCTGCTCGGCGTCATCAGCCGGCTGTCATGGCAGAAGGGCCTTGACCTGCTGCTCGAGAACATTCCGACCTTGCTCGGCGAAGGCATTCAGCTCGCGCTGCTCGGCAGCGGCGATCGCGATCTGCAGGATCGCTACGCCACGCTGGCGCGCGACAATCCCGGGCGGATCGCGGTCGTGATCGGCTACGACGAGGCGCTGGCGCATCTGATCCAGGCAGGCTCCGATGCGCTCGCGGTGCCATCGCGGTTCGAGCCGTGCGGCCTCACCCAGCTCTGCGCGCTGCGCTACGGCGCGGTCCCGATCGTTGCCAATGTCGGCGGCCTTGCCGACACCGTGCAGGGCTTCGACGAAGCCGCGGTCACCGGCAGTGCTGCAACCGGCGTCAAATTCGCACCCGTGACCTCGGAAGCGCTCGCCCATGGCTTGCGCACGGCGAACCTGCTGTTCAACGACAAGGTGACCTGGCGCCGGCTGCAGCAGGCCGGCATGGCCACCGATGTCTCCTGGCACAATCGCGCCGGCCGCTACACCGCGCTCTACCGCGAGCTCGCCGCCGCGCGAGGATGACGCGCGATCAATTCAGCAGATCGCAGGACGCGATGCGGTTGATGTCGGCGAGGCGGCGATCGGGATTGCCCTTGAGATCGAGGCTTGCGACGAGATCGAGCAGGCGCCCATAGGCGCGGTCGGCGACCGCGACCGGCAGCGGCTCCTCGTCGAAGATTTCGACGTAATTGCCGACGAGGCCGCTCAGCAGCCGGCAAACGCCGCGTTGCTCCGGGTCGTCCTTGCCTAGGGTCTCGAGTTTTTGCTGGAAGGTCCTGAAGGTTCGCAAGCCGTGCGGCTGTTGCGAAAGCCAAGTATGTAAATCAGGAGCGTGCAAATCAGAATTTTGTAAGTCAGTCATATCAGCCTCTTCAAGCAGGAGAAGAAGCTACCGGTTTATATAGCCGACCGCGGTTCCGCGCCATGACGAATTTTGCATGGCATCTCCTGCCCGGCCGCGCAGGCCGTGTCATCGGATTGGCACGCGGCATAGCTAAAGTATCTTGGTTTTGATCAAAGTCGCGCGAGTGCGGGCAGTATCCTGTAGCGCGCGATCTCGTGCGGATAGTCGCCGCGATTGGCGAGCAGCACGATGCCGAAGCGGCGCGCCGGCACCAGGCCGATATAGGCCGAGGCATTGTTGAGGCCGCCGGGCTTGTCGATGACGGTGACGCCGTCCAGCCGCACGTGCTCCCACGCCATCGCCTGCCCGAACGTCGCATCGATACGAAAACTCTCGCGCATGGTCATCTGCAATGCGGCGCGCAATTCGGGATCGATCACCGCGCCGTCGAGACAGGCGCGCAGCAGCATGCCGAGATCACGCGCCGACGAGAACATCTGGCCGGTGCCGGGAAAATCGTAGTAGCTCTGCTGATCGCCGGGTGGACCGATCGCCGTGCCGTCGTGGGAGTAGCCCTGGACCACGCGCTGCATGATCTCCGGCGCCATCGCCGCGCGATTGTCCTCGCCACGATCCGGAACGGAGGTCGAGGTCATGCCGAGCGGCTTGAGGATGCGGCTCTCGATCAACGTCGCGACGGGCATGCGATAGCGCTGCTCCAGCACCAACTGCAGCAGGACATAGCCGGCATGGCTGTAGATGCGCTGCTTGCCCGGTTGCTCTCCTTTCTGGGGCGTCCAGGCATTGAGCATCGCGATGAACTGATCGCGGCTGAAGGCCTCGTTCGGCCATGGCGGATGATCGGTCGGCAGCAGCAGCCCGGATGTATGGTTGACAAGCTCGCCGACCGTGACGCGGCTGACATAGTCGCCGTGCAACTCGGGCAGATACTTGCCGACGGGATCGTCCAGCCGCAATTCGCCGCGCGCGGTGCCGAGCGCGACCAGTGTCGCCTCGAACAGCTTGCGCAGCGAGGCGAGATTGAACAGCGTGTCCGAGGTGACCGGCCGCTTTGCCGCAGTGTCGGCGAAGCCGTAGTTGAAGAAGGCGACCCGGCCGCCGGCATAGACCGCCGCGGCCAAGCCGCCCGGATCGGCCGCGGTCGCGGTCGGCGCCAGTTCGGTCGTGACGATGTCCCTGATCTGCGCATCCATGTCGGAATCAGCCCGCGCCCCCGTCAGCACGCTGGCAGCAGCGGCAAGCAGGACGGCCGCGATCCGGACGAAGAGCCATTGTCTCATGTAGAACGAATTCGGGACGATGTTGCGATGTGACCCGCAGGCGGACCTGTTCAGCCATCGAGAAATGGCGACATCGCGATCCTAGCGGTGGAACCCATGCGTCCGAATTCACGATCGCGCGTCTTGCACCGTTACCCATTCCGGCTGGGGAACGGGCGGCCCGATCGCTGTTCCGGCGGTCACTCCCCGAAACCACGATCGCGACCGCCCTCCCACTCCAGCCACGGCGCGGGAACTGCAATGGAACTAAAAAATGCGGGACGCTTGAAAATACGAGAAATGTGCAGCGACCGAGAGGCAATACCGACGCTTGCCGGGCTCGCCGCCGATATGTCTGACTTCGTCACATTCCGCTCCCTCCCGGGGGACGGTTTCTTACTAGCAACAATTCGTCAATCAAGGGTTGCATATGCCCGTGGGATTCGATTTGCAAGACACGGCTGCGTGCGACGGATTGTCCCGTTCCCGATACAGGGTGCGCGCGATGCCGTGGTTAAGCATGGCTTAACTATTGAACGCACGGCGCGCGCCTATCCGGTCCGCGACCGGACGGTCGACCGCGGCAACGACGCCAGCAGCAGCACGAGGCAGACGCAGAGCAGCACGATGTCCTTGAACAGGAACTCGCCGGCCAGGTTCCAGGCCATCGGGTCGGTCGACAGGCTCCATTTCACCACCCCGGGTGTCGTGAAGAAGAACGACTAGGTCACCGCAAAGGTGATCACGCCCATCAGTGCGCCGATCGCAGACAGGATCGGGTTGAACGCGCCGGCGGCGAGCAGCACGGCGATGCCGAACTCGGTCACGCCGAGCACATAGGCCTCACCGCGAAGGCCGAACACCGAGAGCCACGAGACGAACGGGCTGTTGCTGATGAATTGCACGATGCCTTGCGCCGATTGCAGCGTGAACTTCTGCATGCCGAACGACACGAAGATCACCACCATGACCCAGCGCAGGATCGCGAGCAGACGATAAGACCCCTCGCCTTGTTCGGCGATGTTGAACGACAGATTCATGCGGATGTTTCTTCCCTCGCTGCGATGCCACCATCGGCCGCGGTTACGGCGTTCGTGGCAGATTACGCAGCGTGCCCCGCGCGCGTTACGCGCAACAGGGCGTCACGTCCTTCACAAGGATGTGCAGACGAGGTGATCGGCAGGGCCGGCGGACGGCCACCGCCTCAAGCCGCGGTGAGCAACCCGCCGACCTTCTCGTAGGCTTCGCCCTTGAACCGCATCAGCTGAAACTGCTTGATCGGCACATAGTCGCTCGGCGTGGTGTTGAGGGTGATCCCGGGAATCAGCAGCGGCGCGGCGAAGCTCTTCAGGCTGGTCGCCTGGTGCAGGATATTGGCCCGCGTCAGCTGATCGCCACATTGCCTGATGACGTGGGCGGCGGTAGCCGCCGCGGTGTAGCCGATCGCGTAGAGGTCGTCGGCGCGATCGGCGTTCGGGACGTAACGGTCGAGGAACGCCATGTATTGCTTCATATCCGGCGTGTCGGCCCAGAGCGGATTGCCGGGGTCCTGTCGCGTCGCGAAAGCGAGAATGCCCTGCGCGGTCTCGAAGCCCGCGGGCTTCAGCGTCGCGCGGACCGAGGCATTGCCGGCACCGAGGAAGACCTGCGGCCGCCACTCGAGCGCGGCCATCTTGCGCAATGCCTGGCTCGCCATCTTCGGGATGGTGATGAGGAACACCACGTCGGCGCCGGACAATTTGATCTGGACGATCTGGGAATCGATGGTCGGATCGCCAACCGAGTAATTCAGCTCCGACGTGATCTGCGCGGTCTTCGCGCCGAGACCGGTCTTCAGGCCTGCCAGCGTTGCCTTGCCGGCATCGTCGTTCTGATACAGCAGGCCAATCTTCGCATCGGGCATGGTGGCGGCAATGTAGCGGCCGACGACACCTCCCTCGATCTCGTAGGTCGATCCGCCGACCATGGTCCATGGATTGGCCGCCGGGTCCGACAGCTTGCTGGCGGCCGCCGCAAGGAACAGCTGCGGGACCTTGCGCGCGTTCATGTATTTCTGCACGGCGATGTTGCCCGGCGTGCCCATCGCGCCCGCAATGAACAGCACCTCATCGCCCTCGACCAGGCGCCGCGCCGCTTCGACCGATTTCGGCGGGCTGTAGGCGTCGTCATAGTTGATGAACTTGATCTTGCGGCCGTTGATGCCTCCGGCGTCATTCAGCATGCGGAAATAGGCATCCATGGCGTTCGCAAGCACGCCGAACGACGACACCGGGCCGCTGAGCGGGCCGAACTGCCCGATGCGGATTTCCTGATCGCTGGCACCGGGATCATAGGAGGCGCCGGCAAGTGCCTTGCCGCCAATGGATGCCGCGAGCCCGGCCGCTGCCGTCCGGAACAGCGTTCGACGGCTGATCGTCTTCATCGGTTTCCTCCACTGGATTTGGACGCCTTATGCGGCGCCTCGTTCGAATGCCATGTGATATTGCGCGGCGATCTCGTCGACGATGTCGGCCGCTCCCGTCACCGCGCGCACGCCGGAGACCGAATGACCGGCGCTCCAGACCTCGATCCAGCGCCGCGGTGCTCCCGCGTCGCCCTTTCCGCCAAACTTTTCGCGCGCGCGCACCTCCGACACGGACTCATCGAGATTTGCGGGATCGAGACCCGCCGCGACGATCGAGGGCCGCAGCATGCTGGCCTCGAGGCCGGTGAAGGCCTTCGTCAGCATGATGTCGTCGAGTGTGCTGTCGACCAGCATCCGCCGATAGGCATCGCTCGCCATACTCTCGCGCGCTGCAATGAAGCGCGTTCCCATATAGGCGAGATCGCAGCCGAGCAGCCGCGCCGCGGCGAGCGCGGTGCCATCAGTCACGCCGCCCGCGAGCACGACCGGGCCATCGAACATGGCGCGCACCGCGCGCACAAAGGCGAATGGATTGGCCCAGCCGGTCTGCCCGCCGGCACCGGCGGTGAGCAGGATCAAACCATCGGCGCCCGCCTCGATCGCCTTCTCGGCATGCCGCAGCGAGGCGATATCTGCGAACACGAGACAGCCGACATCGTGCAGCGGCGCGACCGCCGCCGCCGGCGAACCGACGCTGGTGATGACCATCTCGACCTTGTGCCGGACGAGACAGGCGAGATCATCCTTGAAGCGCGGCTGGCGGATGATGAGGTTCGGACAATGCGGCGCGGCCGGCCGGCCGAGATCGGTGATATTGTGCTCGATCTGATGCAGCCAGGCATCGAGCTCTTCGACCGAGCGGGCGTTCGCGGTCGGAAACGCGCCGATCGCGCCGGAGCGGCAGACCGCCGTCACGAGATCGACGCCGGAGACGCGCAGCATTGGCGCCGCGATCAGCGGCAGGCGAAGCCGATCCGCGATCGCAGCGGGGAGCGCGCTCCGGCGGGCGGCGGCCTGCATGATCAGCGTCCCTTCCAGACCGGCTTGCGCTTCTCGGCGAATGCCTTCAGCCCCTCGGTGCGATCCTCGGACTTCAGCGCGCGTTCTGCGATCGGCCCCTGCGCGGTCCAGCCCTCTTCATCGGTCCAATTCGCGGCCTGGAAGATGATCTCCTTCGACGCGGCGAGTGCGGTCGGACCGTTGATGAGGAGCTCGTTGCCGAAGGCAACTGCCGCTTCGAGCGCCTGCCCCGGTTCGACGACGCGGTTCACCAGGCCGATGCGCTCGAAGTACTCCGCGCCCTTGAACTGTCCGGTCAGCGCCAGCTCCATGGCGACGTGATAGGGGATCCGCTTTGGCAGTCGGAACAGGCCCCCGCCGATGGCGACGACATTGTGCCTGACTTCCGGCAGTCCCATCTTGGCGTCACGTGCGGCAACGATCAGATCGCAGGACAGGCAGAGCTCGAGCCCGCCGCCGACGGCATAGCCCTCGACGGCCGCGATCAGCGGCTTGCGTGGCGGCCGGCGAAACAGTCCGAAGCCGCCGCGTTCCGTCACGCTGCGCTCGCCGCGCGCGGCCGCCTTGAGATCGGCGCCGGCCGAGAAGTTGCCGCCCGCACCCGTGACGATGCCCGCGAACAGCGCATCCTCCGCGTCGAGCAGATCCATCGCGTCGCAGATGCCGCGCGCGAGCGCGGCGTTGCACGCGTTGCGCGCTTCGGGACGGTTCAGAGTGACGACGAGGATGTGGCCGCGCCGTTCGGTCAGAACGACCTGTTCGCTCTCAGTGGTCATCGCTACGCCTCACAATGCGAAGGTAAAGCCGCCATTGACCGGATAGGTCTGGCCGGTGATCCACGCGCTCGCATCGGAGGCAAGGAACAGCACCATGTTGGCGACGTCGGACGGCAGGCCCGGGCGGCGGATGACGTACTTCTCCATCATCTTCTTCTGCCGCTCGGGATCGGCCTTCAGGCGCGCCTCGATCGCCGGCGTCAGGGTGGCGGCAATCGCCACGCAGTTGGCCGTGATGTTGTGGCGGCCGAGTGATCGCGCGACCGCGCGCGTGAACCCCGCGGCGCCTGCCTTTGCGCCCGAATAGACCTCGAGGCCCGCCTCGCCAGCTCGGCCGGCATCGGAGATGATGGTGACGATGCGGCCGCCCTTGCGCTCGATCATCTGCGGGATGCAGGCCGAGGCGCAATTGATGACGCCGTAGAGATTGACGCCGATGAAGCTGTTCCAGACCTCAGGGCCGGTCTCCCAGAACGGCTTGCGCGCATCGGGATCGGGGGTCGCGCCGGCGTTGCCGGCGTTGTTGACGAGAACATCGATCGGGCCGAAGGCCTGCTCGGCCTTGCCGACCATCGCCTTGACCGAGGCGAGATCAGTGACGTCGGCCTGCACCGCGATCGCCTTGCCGCCGGCGGCATTGATCTCCCGCGCGACCTGCTCGGCGCGATCGAGGAAGTAGTCATTGACGACGATGCCCGCCGCGTTGTGCGCGGCGAAATGCAGCGCGATCTGGCGTCCGACGCCCTGGCCCGCACCGGTGATCAGCGTCACCTTGCCGTTCAGATCAAGAATATCACTCATACGTTTCTCTCCCGTCCCTTCCAGTAGGGCTCGCGCAATTCGCGCTTGAGCAGTTTGCCCATGGTGTTGCGTGGCAGTTCATCGACGATCGACAGCGTCTTGGGCCGCTTGTACGAAGCAAGATGCTCGCGGCAGAAATCGAGGATCGCGGCTTCGTCCGCCGTGTGCCCCGGCTTCAGCTCGCAGAACGCCTTGACCTGCTCGCCGAACTCGTCGTCGGGGATGCCGATGACAGCCGCGTCCTGTATATCGGGATGCCTGAGGATCGCGGCCTCGATCTCGGCCGGATAGATGTTGACGCCGCCGGCGATGATCATGTCCTTGGCGCGATCGGTGATGAACAGATAACCGTCGTCGTCGAGCATCCCGACATCGCCGACGCGGAAGTATCCGTCGTCGTCGCATGTGTCCGCTCCGAGCTGCTTGCCGTTCAGATAGGAGCGGATCGTCACCGGCGTCCTGATCCAGATCTCGCCGGACTGGTTGCGCGGCAGCTCGCGCCCCTCGGCATCGCGAATCGAGATGTCGACATGCTTGTGCGGGCGGCCGCTGGAACCGGGCTTGCGTTCCTGCATCTCCGGCGGCAGGAAACTGATCATGCCGACTTCGGTGGCGCCGTAAGCTTCACCAAGCACGCCCGAGCCGAAATAGCGGATGATCCAGCGCTTGAGCTCGTAGGGCACCGGCGCTGCGCCGACCGACAAGGCGCGGATCGACGACACGTCGTAAGCGTCGAGCACGTCCTTCGGCAGCGCCGCGAGGCGCTTGTACATGGTGGGAACGCCGGTCCAGCTGGTGACGCGGTGCTTTGCGATCAGGCGAAGCGCGCCTTCCGGATCGAAGCGGCGCATCAGGATCACCGGATTGCCGAGCTGGATCGCACCCCAGACCTGCGACGGGCCGGCGCCATGATGCAGCGGCAGCGTCAGCAGCGAGACGCCGCCCGGCTGACCGCGCCGTGTCTGCGCCACGTCGCTGAGATATTCGCTGGTGCGTTGATCCATCTGCACGCCCGGCTGCACCGCCGAGACCACGCCCTTGGGCAGGCCCGTGGTGCCTGATGTGTAGAGGATCAGCGGCGGCCGTCCGGGGGAATGCAGCGGCGGCTCGGCGGGCGCGTCGAGCAGTTCGGAGAATGCGACGAAGCCGGGCGACGCCGAACCGATCGAGACCGCAAGCTTGATCGGCAGACCCTCGAATGCGGGCTTCAGCGCGGCCAGATCCTCATCGTCGCAGACGATGACCTGGGCGCCGCTGTTGGACAGCACGTACTGCGTCTCCGATGGCGTCAGCCGCCAGTTCAGGCCAAGCAGCGAGCAGCGCAGCTTGCCGATCGCCTCGCTCAGGATCGGCCACTCGATCCGGATCTGGGTCCGCAACACCACGATGTCGCCGGCAACCACGCCGCGGGCAGCCAGGCCATGCGCAACGCGGTTGGCGGCATCGTTGAGCTGCGACCATGTCATCCGGTGATCGCCCTCGATGAAGGCGATATCGTCAGGGCGATTGGCGGCCCAGTATTCGACGCTGTTAGGCAGAATGCTCATTTCGCCAACCTCCGTTCGAGCGTCACGATGAAGTGCGCGCTGATGACCTCGAGATCCAGCCCCTCCGGATCGACCAGCCACTGCGCGACCGATCCGCGCAGCGTGGCGAGGATCAACGCGCTTTCGGTCTCCGGATCGATATCGGCGCGCAACCGGCCCGCGGCCATGCCCGCCTTGAGGGCGGCGGCGATCTCGCCTCGCGTTTCGCGATTGAGTTTCGCCACGGTGGCCGTGATCGGCGGCACGGTGAGCGCGCCCGCCAGCACAGCATGAAAGGCGCGCGCCATGACAGGATTCCGCGCCGGCATCACGAAGTAGTATCGGCACGACGAGAGCAGGCTGTCGTAGCCGGTCAGCCCCGGCGCGGAGGCACGGCGTTCGGTGATGAAGGATTCGATGATGTAGGTGCCGAGCGCCGAGATCAGATCGGCCTTGGTCTTGAAATAGTGCGACGGCAGACCGCGACTGTAACCGGCACGTTCGCCGGCCTCTGCCAGCGTGATCGCCTCGAGCCCGTTTTCGGCGACGATCAGTGCGGCCGCTTCGAGGATCCGCCGCTCCGCCTCGTCGCGCCGCTCGACCTGGGTCCGCCGGGACACCGACACGGGCGCGTCATCTCGCTGCTCCTGCGCGCGTCGAACTGCTCGTGCCATTCAGCTTCGCTCCCTTTGCGTGCGGCCACTTCTTGCTTGCATTCAAGCTAGAATAATGTTTGTTGGTCAGTCAACAAGTTTCTTGGAGGAAACGCATGCAACCTAACAAGCTATTGAAACCAAGGCTGTATTCCGCAGCATCTAATGACCAGGCGGGGGCGACAGTCCGCCTCAAGGGCGGCCGCTGCCGCTGCGGATACGTCTTCTTCCCGATGCAGACCTATGGCTGCGAGCGCTGTGGCAGCCACGGCGATGCGCTGACGCCTTGCGAACTCTCGGCCAAGGGAACGCTGCTTGCGGAGGCAACCGTTCACCTGCACGCCGACAAGAACCGCCCGGCTCCCTTCACCATCGTCAAGGTCGCGCTCGACGACGGCCCTGTCATTCGCACCCTGCTCGCCGATGACAGCGCGCCCGTTGTGCCGGGCCAGCGCGTGAGCGGCAGGCTCGCCGCAGTCGGACAGAGCGAGAGCGGCGAGACCGTGCTCGATCTCCGCTTCAGCATCGCATCCTGATTGATCCGGAGGTTCGCCATGACACGATCACTCAACGAGTTGCGGCCGGTCTACGTCGTCGGCATCGGCTGGCATCGCTACCAGAACCCGAGCGAGACGCCCTATGTGGAGCTCGGCCTCACCGCAATCCGCGCCGCACTTGCCGATGCGCGCATCGAATGGCCCGCGGTCGAATCGACCTATGTCGCGACCGCGCTGCTCGGCATGGCGTCGGGGCGGCCGATGCTGCGCCATCTCGGCGCGACCGGCGCGCCGCTGATGCATGTCGAGAATGCGTCGGCCTCCGGATCGACCGCGTTCCGCCATGCCTGCATCGAGGTCGCAAGCGGCATCTCCGACGTTGCGCTGGCGGTAGGTGTCGACAAGCGCAATCCAGTGCGGCGCCCGGACACCGGGATCGGAAACCTCGCCGAAGACGCTATCGTCCCCTTCACGCATTTCGCGCTGCTGACCAATGAATACGCGGTCCGCCACAACGCTTCGACCGAGGACATCGCACGGGTCGCGGTGAAGAACCATCGCAACGGCGCCAAAAACCCAAATGCGCAGCGGCAGCAGGAGCGCACGCTCGACGAGGTGCTCGGCGGCAAGCGGGTGTCGGGATCGCTGACGTCGCTGCAGTGCACGCCGATCGGCGAAGGCGCCGCTGCCGTGATCGTCGCATCCGAGGACGGCATTCGCAGGCTTGGCATCGACGCCGGCCGCGCCGTTCGCACCACGGCCTCGGTCGGCCGCAGCGAGCGGGTTTATCCGCCGGGCGCCGGCTTCGACGCGGCGCTCACCAAGGAGACCGCCGACCTTGCTCTGGCGCAGGCCAAGTTAACGCCGAAGGATCTCGACATCATCGAGCTACACGACGCCTTCACGGTCGAGGAGTTGCACTACATCGAAAGCATCGGGCTCTGCCCCGAGGGGCATGGCGTTCGCATGCTGAAGGACGGCGCGCTCGATATCGGCGGGCAATGCGCGATCAATCCCTCGGGCGGCCTGATCGCGATGGGGCACCCGATCGGCCCGACCGGCATCGGCCAGATCGGCGAGATCGTGATGCAGCTGCGTGGCGAGGCCGGCCCACGTCAGCATGGCGGCGCGCGCATTGGGTTGGCGCATATGGTCGGCGTCGGCGCGGTCTGTTACGTGCACATCCTGCAACGGTGACGCCGCTCGAAAACGCGCCGGCTCACGCGCGCTGGCGCAGCGGTCGCGCGGCGTCCTTGGCCGGCACCGGCATGGTGAAGCCGTACAGGAACAGGTCCACCACCATGTCGGCGAACTCGCCGGGATCGACGCCGCCCTTCGGGTCGTACCAGGTGTGGCTGAAATTCAGGATGCCGAACAGCATCATGCTGTAGATCTTCTTGGTCCGCTTGACGATCTTGCCTTCCTTGTCGAGCTTGACCAGAAGATCCGAGACCGTGTCGACGAGCTGGCGCTCCAGCGCCTTGATCGCATCCTGCTCGGTCTCACCGAGGAACGAGAGGTCGTTGAGGATCACGCGCTGCTCGTCGCTCGAGCGCGCATTCAGTGCGACGATGGCCTGGATCGCCGCACGAAACTGCTCCAGCGTCGCCGCCTTGCCGGCCATCGCGGCCTCGACATCGGCGATCATCTCGCGGATATGCGCATCCAGGATCGCGAACAGAATCGCTTCCTTCGAGTCGAAATAATGATACAGCGCGCCGCGCGACAGCTTGCAGGCGTCCGCGAGGTCCGCGATCGAGGCACGCATGTAGCCCTGGCGCGCGAACAGGCCGCAGGCGGTGGTGAGAATGCCCCGCTGGATCTCGTCGTAGTTTTCTGAGCGCGTCCGCGCCATACCCGTCTCTCTCGTCCACCGCTGACACCGCCGGAATCGGGCGGCTTCCGTCTCTCTATACTATAGCCGCCGCTCTCTCCTCCCCTTTGCGGGCACCGTCCACCAGAACTCATCAACCCTGACGCAGTGGGATCATTGACCTGCGTCAAAAAATAATTTGAACGACCGGTCGGATTATATTATCGTGACTGCCATCAAGCAAGCGGATTGCGCACGTCGGAACCAACCCGGCGGCATCGAGGGAGGCTGCGCGTGGATTCTCATAAGGTCGATGCTGTCGTGATCGGAGCCGGCGCCGGCGGGCTATGCGCCGCGGCGCGTCTCGCCCATGGCGGGCTGCATACGCTCGTCGTCGACGACAAGGACCGGCTCGGCGGGCGCGCCTCGACCGAGGAGATCGACGGCTTCAAGGTCAATATCGGCGCGATCGCGATCGAGTTCGGCGGCGTGTTCGAGGAGACCTTCCACACCGTCGGTGCGCCGCTCGATATCCGCGCGCCGGAGCCTGCGAGCTCGTTCTTCATCGACGGCAAGGTGATCGATGTTGGCCGCGGCGGCTGGTCGCTGCTGCTCGGGCAACTCACGAAACAAGCCTCGCGCATTCTGGAGAAGTTCGCCGATGCCCGTTCCGGCAACCTGCCCGACGGGCGGCAGTCGACCGAGGACTGGCTGAAGGGCTACACCAGCAGCGCCACGGTGCACGCGCTGTTCCGCAATCTCTGCGCGGCGATCTTCGCCTGCAACGCCGCCGAGCTGCCGGCCCGCGCCTTCCTCACCTATTTCACCAGCAAGGGCGCCTTCAAGAAGTTCGGCTTCTGCCCGCAGGGCACGATCGGCGTCTGGAACAGTCTCGGCGGCGCGATCAAGCGCAATGGCGACATCTGGCTCGGCACGCCGGCGACCACGATCCACACCGCCAACGGCCGCGTCGAAGGCGTCACCGTGCTCCGGAACGGCGAGAAGGTGCGGATCGACACCGACCTCGTCATCAGCAACGCGGGACCGAAGACCACCGTCGCGCTTGCCGGCAGCGAGGCCTTTCCAGCGGATTACATCGCCAAGGTGAAGAACGACCTTCGCCCGGCCGCCAATATCGTGATCAATGTCGCGAGCCGCGAGCCGCTGATCAACCATCCCGGCATCGTCACCTTCGGCAAGACGCGCCGGCTCTGCAACATGGCGAACCTCTCCGCCACCTGTCCGGAACTCGCTCCGCCGGGCTGGCATCTTTACGTCGCCTACGCCGTGCCGGTGCCGGCGCTCGGCGATTTCGATTCCGACGCCGAGGTCGCGCTCGCGCTCGAGGACCTTCGCGAGCAGTTCGCCAATTTCGACCAGGCGAAAATCCTCTCGATCCGGGTGATGCGCGACGACTGGCCGGCGCAACGCAGCTGCGCCGGTTACGATCTGCCGCGCGAGACCGGCATCGAAGGCCTGTGGTGCGTCGGCGACGCGGTGAAACAATATGGCAATGGCGGCACCCAGGCTTGTGCCGAGACCGCCAAGATTGTCACCGATGCGATCTTCGCCGCGCGGCCGCGCCGATCGGCCGGCCAGGTCTGAGCGCGATGCCGACGACCATTCCGCATCCGACGCCACAGGCCGCGCCCCAGGCCACACCGGCGCGCGAGTGCCTGCTCGAATTCCGCAACATCCGCATCGTCTACGACAATGCGATCGAGGCGATCCGTGACGTCTCGATCGCGGTGCCCGAAGGCAACATCGTCGCCCTGCTCGGCTCCAACGGCGCCGGCAAATCGACGCTGCTGAAGGCGATGTCCGGCATCCTCTACACCGAGGAAGGCGTGATCGAGAATGGCAGCATCCGCTTCCGCAATGACGAGGTGCATCACCTCGCGCCGGATGAACTGGTGCGTCGCGGCATCGTGCAGGTGCCGGAAGGCCGCCGCGTGTTCGCGGCGCTGACCATCGACGAGAATTTGCAAATGGGCGGCTACACCAGGACCGGCGCCGAGGCGCGCGAGCGCCGCGACAAGGTGTTTGCGCTGTTTCCGCGACTCTATGAGCGGCGCGACCAGATCGCCGGCTACATGTCCGGCGGTGAGCAGCAGATGCTAGCGATCGGCCGCGCGCTGATGACCGATCCGGTGCTGCTGGCGCTCGATGAGCCGTCGCTCGGCCTCGCGCCTCTGATCATCGACCGCATCTATGAGGTGATCGTCCGCCTGCGCGACGAGCTGAAGATGACCGTGCTGCTGGTGGAGCAGAACGCGCAGCGCGCGCTCGATATCGCCGATTACGGCTACATCCTGGAGACCGGCCGCGTCGTGCTCGACGGCACGGCCGCGAGGCTCACCGCCAACGAGGACGTCCGGGAATTCTACCTCGGCGTCTCCTCCGAGGGCCGCAAGAGCCTGCGCGACGTCAAGCATTACAAGCGCCGCAAGCGGTGGCTGTCGTGACCGCGCCGCTCACAGTCGAGAACCTGTCCAAGCGCTTCGGCGGCCTGCAGGCGGTCGCCGATGTCAGCCTGCAGGTCACAGCTGGCGAGATCTGCAGCGTGATCGGCCCGAACGGTGCCGGCAAGACCACGCTGTTCAACATGATCTCGGGCGTGCTGCGGCCGAGCGGCGGCCGGATCACCTTCGACGGCATCGATCTTTCGACCATTTCGCCGTGGAAGTTCGCCGCCGTCGGCATCGGCCGCACTTTCCAGAATCTGGCGCTGTTCAAGCACGGCACCGTGGTCGAGAACATCCTGACCGGCCGCCACACCCATCTGCGCTCGAGCGTGCTCGATGCCGTGGTGTTCTTCGGCCGCACCCGTAAGGAAGAAATCGCGGCCCGCCAGCGCGTCGAGCACATCATCGAATTCCTCGAGATCGAGCATATCAGGGACGCCGTGGTCGGCACGCTGTCCTACGGCCAGCAGAAGCGCGTCGAGCTCGCCCGCGCGCTCGCCTGCGAGCCGAAGCTATTGCTGCTCGACGAGATGGTATCCGGCATGAACCAGGAGGAGACCGAGGATATCGCGCGCTTCGTGCTCGACATCCGCGACGAGCTCGGCATCACCGTCGTGATGATCGAGCACGAGATGCGCATCGTGATGGACATCTCCGATCGCATCCATGTGCTGAATTTCGGCCGCAAGATCGCCGAAGGCACGCCCGACGAGGTCAGGCGCGATCCGGCCGTCGCGGAGGCCTATCTCGGCGGCCAGCGCGCCGAAGCGATGAAGGCGGGCGCGTGATGTCGACGATGGACAGCCTGCGCACCGCTCATCCGCCGCTGCAAGCCGGCGCCGCGCGCAGCGCGCCTGCGGCAGGCGCCGATGCGCTGCAGGCGGCGCTTGCGGATGCCGCCATCACCATCCCGCAATTGCTGCGGCAGCGCGCCGCCATGCATGGCGACGCATTGGCGCTGCGGGAGAAGGACTACGGCATCTGGAATCCCTATTCCTGGCGGTACTATTACGAGACCGCGCGCGCAGTCGCGCTCGGCCTGCTCGCGCTCGGGATCAAGCCCGGCGACCGCGTTGCCATTGCCGGCGAGAACACGCCGGAATGGTTTTACGCCGATCTCGGCGCCCAGATGATCGGCGCCGTCGCGGTCGGCATCTATCCGACCAATCCCTGGGTCGAGCTGCAATATATCGTCAAGCATTCCGGCGCCCGGGTCGTCATCACCGGCGATCAGGAGCAGACCGACAAGGTGCTCGACGCAATGGCCAGCAATGGCGGCCTGCCGGATCTGGAGGCCATCGTCTGCGTCGACATGAAGGGCCTGCGGCACTACTGCCAGTCCGAGCTGATGTCGTTCGCAGCGCTTTGCGAACGCGGCAAGGCCTACGCCGACGCGAACCCGGAGGCCGACGCCACCCTCGATCGCCTGATCAGCCAGGGCGCGCCCGACGATGTCTGCATCCTCGTCTACACCTCGGGCACGACGGGCCCGCCCAAAGGCGCGATGCTGACCCACCGCAATCTCGTCTACGCCGCCTATGCCTACGCCAAGACCGTCGGCATTGCAGACAAGCCGTTCGAGGCGGTGAGCTATCTGCCCCTGTGCCACGTCGCCGAGCGCTGCTACGGCACGGTGACGCATTTGGTGCTCGGCGGCACCGTGTCCTTTGCCGAGTCGATCGACACAGTCGCGATCAACATTCGCGAGATCGCGCCAACGTTCTTTGTCGGCGTGCCCCGCATCTACGAGAAGCTACAGCAGGGCTTCCTGTTCCGCCTCGGCGAGAGCGGCCGGCTGCGGCAGAGCTTTACCAAGGCCTGCCTTGCCTGGGGCCGCACGCTGTCCGACCGCCGGCAGACCGGCAAGGAAGGCTGGCTCGATCGTGCCGCCTACGGGCTGCTCTATCTCCTGATGTTCCGCAATCTGCAGCGCCATCTCGGCTTCGCCTACAGCCGGCACCGGCTCTGTGCCGGCGCTTCAATCTCGCCGGAGACGCTCCGCTTCTTCGACGTCATCGGCCGCCCGGTTTCGCAGGGCTATGGGCTGACCGAGAGCGGCGGCGTCGCCTTCATCCAGACCGAGAGACACCACCGGATCGGCGGCTGCGGCGTGCCGTTGCCGCAGACGGAATGGAAACTCGATAGCGACGGCGAGATCCTGCTGCGCAACCCCGGCGTCTTCAAGGGCTACTTCCTCGACGAGAAGGCCTCGACCGCCTCGCTCGAACAAGACGGCTGGCTGCGCACCGGCGACATCATCGACGTGTTGGACAACGGCGAGATCGCCGTGGTCGACCGCAAGAAGGCGATCATCATCACCGCCGGCGGCAAGAACATCGCTCCGTCGGAGATCGAGAATGCGCTGAAGGATTCCGAATTCATCAAGGAAGCGATCGTGGTCGGCGAGGCCAAAAAGTACCTCGGCGCCATCGTCCAGGTCGATTACGACAATGTCGGCCGCTGGGCGCGCGATCGGGCGCTGGCCTACACCAATTACAAGTCGCTGTCGCAGCTGCCCGAAGTGCACGAACTGGTCGAGCGGATCGTGGGCGAGACCAACAAGCGCTTCGCCCGGGTCGAGAACATCAGGCGCTTCGCCATCCTCGAGAAAGAGCTCGATCATGACGACGGCGAGCTCACCGCCACGCAGAAGGTGCGCCGCGCCATGATCGAGAAGAAGTTCGCGCGCGAGCTCGCCATCATCTATCAGGCGGAGGGCTGAATGCAGTATCTCATCCAGCTGCTGATCTCGGGGCTGGCGATCGGTGCGATCTACGGCCTGATCGCGATGGGCTTTGCGGTGATCTACAAATCCACCGGGCTGGTCAATTTCGCGCAGGGCGAGATGACCATGATCACGGCCTATATCGCCTGGACGATCTCGACCACGGTCAGCGGCAATGTGTTCGTCGTCGCGGCGGGCGCGATCCTCGCCGCGATCCTGCTCGGCCTCATCATCGAGCGTTTTGTAATGCGACCGATGCTGGGCGAGCCGGTGTTCGCGACCGTGATGGTCACGATCGGGCTCGCGGTGATCCTGCGCTCGGCCATCAACTTCGTCTGGGATGCCTATCCGCACGGCCTCGATATCGGCATCGGCCGTGGCATCGTCCATCTCGTCGGCATCGGCGTGCGCACCGGGCAGATCGCCGTCATCGTCACGCTGCTGGCGCTACTCGCTGCGATCTGGGCGTTCTTCCGCTACAGCAAGGTCGGTGTCGCGATGCGCGCGGTCGCGGCCGACGACCGCACCGCGCTGTTGATGGGCATCAGCGCAACAAGAGTCCATGCACTGGCCTGGGCCGCGTCGTCGGTGATCGCCGGCATCGGCGGCGTGTTCTTCGCGCTCTCCTACGACCTGTCGCCGGCGATGTTCCAGCTCGGGCTGAAGGCGTTTCCGGCCACGATCCTGGGCGGGCTTGACGCCGTGCTCGGCTCCGGCCTCAGCGGGCTCCTGATCGGCATCACAGAAAACCTCGCCGGCGGCTATCTCGGCTCCGGCATGAAGGAAGTCGCGGGCTTTGCCATGATCATCGTCGTGCTGATGATCCGCCCGTTCGGCATCTTCGGCGAACGCGACATCGAGAGGGTGTGATGCGCACCGGCGATTACAAACAGAGCTATGGCGAACTGGTTGCGCTGATCGATTCCCCGCCGGTCTGGCTCTGGTCGGCGGTGCTGCTGCTGGCACTGATCGCTGCGCCCTACCTGCTGAATTCCTACGCACTGTCGTTCCTGATGATCATCCTGATCACAACGACCGGCACGCTCGGGCTCAACATCCTGACCGGTTACACCGGCCTGATCTCGCTTGGCCATGTCGGCTTCCTCGTCACCGGCGCCTACGCCTACGCGGTGCTGGTCTCGAAGTACCACATGCCGCCGCTGGTCGGCTTCCTCGGCGCCGGCGTGGTGCCGGCGCTGGCAAGCTTGATCGTCGGCGCGCCGTCGCTGCGGCTGAAGGGGCTCTATCTCGCCATCACCACACTCGCCTTCTCCTTCATCATCAACACCGTGATCCTGGAGATGCGCTGGCTCACCAACGGCGCGCGCGGCATCCAGGTGCAGCGGCCGGAGATCTTCGGCATCAGCTTCGACAGCGACGCCGCCTTCACCTATCTCTGCCTCGCCTTCGCAGCCTTGACGCTGTTCGCCACCCTCAACATCCGC
Source organism: Bradyrhizobium sp. USDA3010 (assembly GCF_056429065.1). NCBI lineage: Bacteria > Pseudomonadati > Pseudomonadota > Alphaproteobacteria > Hyphomicrobiales > Nitrobacteraceae > Bradyrhizobium > Bradyrhizobium sp. USDA3010. Next base: position 27,043 of record NZ_JBWJZD010000020.1, on the reverse strand, counting down.
CGCAGCCGGGTCGGCCGCGCCTTCGTTGCGATCAGGGACAACGACACCGCAGCGCGCGTGATGGGCATCAATCTGCATGCCTACAAGCTGTTCGCCTTCATCACCTCGGCCTTCATCACTGGGCTCGCCGGCGCGCTCTACGGCATCTATCTCTCCTTTGTCAGCGTCGAGGGCTTTCCGTTCCTGCTCTCGATCGAGGCGCTGGCGATCCTGATCGTCGGCGGGCTCGGTTCGGCGCTCGGCGCCGTGCTCGGCACCATCCTGATCGTGCTGCTGCCGGAAGTGACCCGGATCGTCTTCAGCCTGTTCAGCGCGCAGATGGACGCGACGTTCACGACCGGCGCGCAGGAGCTGAAGAGCATGCTCTACGGCCTCGTCATCATCCTGTTCCTGCGCTTCCAGCCGAGGGGGCTGGTCGGCGCCTGGCACGACATCAAGCGGGCCTGGGTGCACTGGCCGCTGCGCTACTAACCAAGAAAAGACACAACACCATGAGGAGGAGACAATGATCAGACATCTGGCGGCGGCCTCGCTGCTGCTTTCCACGGCCTGTCTTGCGATCGCTCCGGCCGCCGCCGCCGATCCCGGCCTCACCGACACCGAGATCCTGATCGGCGACGTCGAGCCCCTGACCGGACCGCCGGCGCTGCTCGGCGTCGCAGCCTCGATCGGCCACAAGATCGCAATCGCCGAAGCCAACGCCGCCGGCGGCATCAACGGCCGCAAGATCAAATACGTGCTGGAGGACGACGGCTACGTCACCGCGCGCACCATCCAGGGCGTCAAGAAGGTGATCGACGTCGACAAGGTCTTTGCGATGATCGGCATCTCCGGCTCGGGCCAGTCGATCGCTGTGATGCCGGTGCTGGAGAAATCCGGCATCCCGACCGTGATCGACGTCGCGCCGGTGAAATTCCTGTGGGAGCCGCCGCGCAAGAACGTGTTCGTAGTCGGCCAATCCTACGAGGAAGGCATCATCCACCTCGTCAATTTCCTCGCCGACAAGAATCCCGGCAAGAAATGGGGCCTGATCACCCAGGACGACGATTACGGCATCACCGTGCGAGACGGCTTCGATACCGTCGTCAAGGCCAAGAAGCTGAACGTCGTCTACAGCGGCAACTACAAGAAGGGCCAGCAGGACTTCTCGTCCGACATGCTGCAGCTGAAGGATTCCGGCGCCGAGGTGTTCCTGGCCGGCGGCATCATCGGCGAGAACATCGCGATGATGAAGGAGCTCGAGAAACTCGGCATCAAGCCGGTGACCGGCATCTTCTGGCCCGGCCGCATCGAACCGGTGCTGAAGCTGATGGGCCCGGCCGGCGACGGCATCTATGCGGTCGACTATGTCGAGCCGTTCGCGGGCGCCGCCGGCAAGGCGTTCCTGGAGAAAGCCAAGCCGCTGGTGTCGGAGGCCGAGTTTAAGGGCATCAACCGCTACACCATGACCGGCTATGCCGCCGCGAAGGCCCTGATCGCAGCGATCGAGCGCTGCGGCAAACAACCGACCTGGACCTGCACCATCGCGGAGCTGGAGAAGACCAGCAATGTCGAGACCGGCGTGATGGCGCCGATCAGCTTCGGCCCCGGCGTCCGCTTCTCGAACCAGAAGCTGCAAATCATGCAGGCCGACACGGCGACGCTCAGCTTCAAACCGGTGAACTAGAACGATGAAGGTCCTGATCGTCTATGCCCATCAGGAGGCGCAGTCGTTCAACGCGGCACTGCTGGCGCGGTCGGTGGCGGAACTGACTGCGCTCGGGCATACGGTCAGGATCTCCGATCTCTACGCCATGCGATTCAACCCGGTGGCGACGGCTGAGGACTTTGGCGAGCGGCGGTTCCCCGACCGGCTGCAGTATGACCGCGAGCAGAAATTCAATCTGCAACAGGGGACGCTCAACGGCGACATCACGGCCGAGATCGAGAAGCTGTTGTGGTGCGACCTCCTGATCCTGCAGTTTCCGCTGTGGTGGTTCTCCGTCCCCGCCATCATGAAGGGCTGGATCGACCGCGTGTTCGTCAACGGCGCGGTCTATGGCGCCGGCCGCCGTTACGACACCGGCGGCCTCGCCGGCCGCCGCGCCATGGTCGTGACCTCGACGGCCGCCCATCCCGGGATGTGCTCGCCCGACGGGCTGGTCGGCGCCCTCGATGTGGTGTTATGGCCGATCCAGAACGGCATGTTGGCCTATGCCGGCTGCAAGGTGTTGCCGCCCTTCGTGTCGTATTCGGTGAATTTCGTCGACGAGGCGGCGCGGCATCGCTATCTCGACGACTACGCCGCACGGCTGCGCCAGCTCGAGACCATCGAGCCGCTGTTCTTCCATCCGCTCGCGGATTTCGGCGAGGACTGGCGGCTGAAGCCGGGCATCGCGGCGCAGACGGTCGGCCAGGGTAAGCCGGCGGCGCCCGTGCGAGCTGAACTAGACGAAGACGCCAGTGTGCTCCCTCGCCCCGTTCTTACGGGGAGAGGGTCGGGGTGAGGGGCTCTCTCCGCGAGTCGTGTGCGTGAATAGACCGGTACCCCCTCACCCGGAACGCATCTAACGATGCGTTCCGACCTCTCCCCGCAAGCGGGGCGAGGTGAAGCGGAGCCAAGCCTCCTCACATCCGCTTGGCGACCTCCTCCAGCATCACCTCGGTGGCGCCGCCGCCGATGGTCAGGACGCGCGCGTCGCGCACCATGCGCTCGATCGGGGTGCCGCGCATGAAGCCTGAGCCGCCGTGCAGCTGCAGGCAGCCATGCACGACCTCGTGCAGCACCTCCGGCGACAGCGCCTTCACCATCGACACTTCGCGCAAACACTCCTGCCCGGCCGCCGCAAGCTCGGCGGCCTGATAGGCCAGCGCGCGCGCCGCGGCCGCCTTCGCGGCGAGCTGGGCGAGCTTCAGCCGCACGCCCTGCTGGTTCCAGAGCGGGCCACCGAAGGCCTGCCGCGTCTTCACATAGTTCGTCGTCAGCTCGATCGCCTTGGCGGACTCGCCGGCGCAGATGCCGCCGATGCAGATGCGCTCGTTCTGGAAGGTCTCCATAATGCCATAGAAACCCTTGTTCTCCTCGCCGAGCAGATTTTCCGCCCGGACGCGCACGTCCTGGAACGAAATCTCGGCGGTGTCCGAGCAAAGCCAGCCATGCTTGTCGAGCTTGGTTGCCGTGATGCCCGGCGTGTTGCGTTCGACGATGAACAACGAGATGCCGCGGCTGCCCTTGGCGTGCGGATCGGTGCGCGCCGCGACGATCAGGATGTCGCCATAGACCGCGTTGGTGATGAACATCTTTGCGCCGTTGATCACCCAATGATCGCCGTCGCGCCGGGCACGCGTCTTCAGACCTGCGACGTCGGAGCCGGCATCGGGCTCGGTCACCGCGATCGAGCAGACCGTCTCGCCGCGGATGATCGCCGGCAAATATTTCTGCTTCTGCTCCAGCGTGCCGCGCAGGCTGATGTGCACCGCCGACATGTCGGTATGCACCAGGATCGACGAGGTGAAGCCGCCGAAGCTCGAGCGTCCGAGTTCCTCGGCGAACACCATCGAAGCCAGCGGCCCCATGTCGGTGCCGCCATATTCGGCCGCATGGCGCATGCCGAGGAAACCGAGCGCGCCCATGCGGCGATAGATCTCGCGCGGAATCTTGCCGTCGCGCTCCCACGCTTCGGCATGCGGCACCACTTCCTTCACGACGAAGCGGCGGACCTGCTCACGCAGCATGCGCAATTCCTCGGGCAGATTGGGCGGCTCCGGGAAATGGAATTGGGTCTCAGAGAGCTGGCGCGGATCCGACGTCATGACGTTCATTGTGGCGCCCTCTGATGGCCGATGTGAAGATGGTTGCGCAGAAAAAACGCGAGGGATCCGATCGCCTCTCGCGCCTGCGGAATCTCGGGGAACATCTGGAACACGTGGATCATGCCGTCCCAGACCTGGAGTTCGACGTCGGCGCCTGCAGCCTTGGCGCGCGCAGCAAGCTCCACCGAATCGTCGCGCACGGTTTCGCGGTCGCCGACCTGAACCAGGAGCGGCGGCAAACCGGTGAGGTCGGCATAAAGCGGCGAGGCTAGCGGATTACGGGAACCGCCGTCCTTGCCGAGATAGTTCTTGGCCAGCGCCAGGATCATCGCGCGCTGGTGGATCGGATCGGCCTCGGCCCGGCTCTCATAGCTGGCGCCGCTCGCGGTGAGATCGGTCCAGGGTGACATCAGCACGCCGGCAGCGGGCAGCGGCAAGCCGCGATCCCTCGCCGCGAGCATCGCACCGAGCACGAGATTGCCGCCGGCCGAGTCCCCGGCGAAGGCGATGTCGGCAGGACGCAGTCCCTGACCGCAGAGATACTGATAGGCAATCAGCGCATCATCGAGCGCGGCCGGAAAGCGGTGCTCCGGCGCCAGGCGATAATTGATCGAGAGCATGCGGCAGCCGGATGCATCGGCGATCCGCGCGGCCAGGTCGCGATGCGACGCGACCGAGCCGATGCGGAATCCGCCGCCGTGAAAATAGAGAATTGCCCTGTCGCGCGGTGCATCTGCCGGCACCAGCCATTCGCCGTCGATGCCGCCGGCGGAAGCCGGCTCGCACCTCACCGGCACCGAGCAGCCGGCAAAGGCCGCATCCCAATCGCTGCGCATCTGCGCCACTGATGTGTCGCGGGTCCAGCCGCGATAGATTGCGCGCAAGCGCTCGATCGCTCGATCGACCGGATTGATCCCGACAACGTGGCCTGCGCTGCCCATCTCAGCCGCCGATGCCCATGCCGCCGGACACGCCGAGCGTCTCGCCGGTGATGTAGGCCGCCTGGTCGGAAGCCAGGAACAGCGCGGCGGCCGCAACCTCCTCCGGCTCGCCGAGCCGGCCGAGCAGCGTCGCGCCGGTCATCGCGTGCAGGATCTTGTCGCCGCCTTTTGCGACCGCCTGCTCCAGCATCGGCGTGCGGATCGGTCCCGGCGCGATCGCGTTCGCGGTGATGCGAAAGCGTGCATTTTCCCGCGCGATGCTTCTGGTGAAGGAGATCACGCCGCCCTTGGCCGCGGAATAGACCGCGCCGCCCTTGGAGCCGAGCCGAGCCGCCTCCGAGGTGACATTGATGATGCGGCCGAACCGTGCCGCCTGCATCGCCGGCAGCGCAGCGTGGGTACAGGCCAGCACCGAGGTGAGATTGACCGCGATCAGCCGCGCCCAATCATCCGCCGTGGTGTCGGTGAAGAAGGCGTGCTGGTCGACGCCGGCATTGTTGACGACGATGTCGAATGGGCCGTCCTGCGCCATTACGGCTTGCACGGCCGTGGCATCGCTGACGTCGAGCCCGGCGACACCGGCGCCGGTCTCCCGCGCGAGTTCCGAGGCTGCGGCAACGTCGAGATCGGCGATCACGACCCTGGCGCCCGCCCCGGCAAAGCTGCGGACGATCGCGGCACCGATGCCGCGCGCCCCGCCGGAGACGAAGGCGCGGCGGCCATCGAGACGTCCGAATGGCAAGGTGTCCGCCACGTCTCAGCGCCCCGTGAAGACAGGCTTGCGCCGCTCGATCACGGCGGCGAGCCCTTCGCGCGCGTCGGCCATTCCCGAGAGCTCGGCAACGGTGCGCGCCTCCTCCGACAGGCACTGCTCGATGCTGGTGCCGGTGCCGGCCCAGACCAGCCGCTTGGTCGCTGCCAGCGCTTTCGGAGCACCGGCCGCGAGCTCTCGCGCCAGCGCGAGCGAGGCGTCGGCGAGCTCGGCATCGGGCACGACCTTGGTGACGATGCCCATCTGCAGGGCCTCCGCGGCAGGGATGACCGGGTTGGTCAGCAGGATCGACATCGCCCGCCGCAAACCGACCAGCCGCGACAGCGTGACCGAGACGCCAGCATCCGGCGCCATCGCCACCCGCGTCGCGCCGGCGAGAAATTTTGCCGATTCCGCCGCGATCACGATGTCGGAGGCACAGACCAAACCGAAGCCGCCGCCGCCCGCCGCAAAGCCCTGCACCGAGGCGATCACCGGCGCCTCGAGCCGCAGCAACCCGGTCACCGCATTCTGCAGGTACGCGGTCGCCTGGCGGATATAGTCGGGCAGCTTCTCGCCCTTGGAGGCAAAGGCGCGGACATCGCCGCCCGCACAGAAATTGTTGCCCTCGCCGCTCAGCAGCACGACGCGCAGATCCGGATGGCCGTGGCAGACCATGATGGCGTCGCACAATGCGCTCAGCAGCTCGGCGCTCATGCCGTTCGCCGCGTCGGGCCGGTTGAGCCGCAGCCGCGCGATGCCGTCGGCGATGTCGAGCAGAACGGGACCCTTGTCGATCATGGCGAGACCTTCCCTAAAGCATGACCCGGAAACGTGTGAAGCGGTTTTCCGGACAGATCATGCGCAAACAATTTTCTAAAGCGCGATGAAGTCATCGCGCTTTAGACCAGGAATGACAGCGTGTAGATCGCCTTGTCGTTGTTGACGAGGATGACTTTCTTGCTGGCCATCCGCAACTCGCCGTCGACATGACGCAGCCGGTATTCGTTGCGCGCCGCCCACAGCGTGTCGTCGCGTAGGCTCGATTCGAAGATCAGGCTGTTGCTGGCGACCGCGATGTCGCCATTGTCCGGCTGCTCATCCATCAATTCGATGTTGGAGATCAGCCGGCGCAGGTTCGACTGCGGTGTCTGGGTGAAATGCTTGCCGGTCATCAGCTGCCGGACGCGCAGCGCGATCCGCGAGCGGTTGTCGTAGATGATCGACATCTGCCGCTCCGGATCGATGTCGGCGCCGTTGGCCGGCACCCAATACACGCCGTCGTCGGTCCAGAGCTTTTCCCAGGCCTCATATTGATGCTCGTCCTGCAACCGCGCCTCGCGATAGAGGAAGGCGGTGATGGCGCTCATCAACGTAGCACTGCTCTCGCGCGACAGCATCAGGCTGGCTCCATTAGCTTGCGATAATGGGTCCAGATGCCGCGCGACGGCACCTCGTCGGTGACGTGGCCGACCGTGAAGCCGAGCTCGTCCTGCCGCTGGCGCTTCTCGCCGCGGCCGAGGAAGATCCATTCCGGATTGCGCGCCAGCACGCCGCGATGGCAGCGCTCATACATCTCGGAATCATCCGCGAGCAGGAAGCCGGCTGGGCCGACCGAGCCCATCGTCTGCTGGCGCAGCCGGCGGTTCAGATCGGGCGCGCCCTTGAATTGCAGCGCGGTGACGTGCTGCACGCTGTCGTCGACGCCGAGCGGCTGGATCACGAACATCTGGATCTCGGCGATGAACAGGTTCGGGAAAATCATCACATGCGGCGTGCCGTCGATCATGATCTCGCGCGCCGCGGTGTCGCCATAGGCGGTCTTCATCCGCGTGGTGTAGTCGGGCAGCCGCTCCTCGCTGGTGCCGAACCAGCTCATCGGCGCGTCGCGCTTGCGGAACTCGGGACGCAAATCGATCTCGGTATGGCCGTTGCCGTAGTCGCGCGTCAGCGCGGCCGAGGTGCCGCCGTAGAGCTTGCCGATCATGCTGTCGGCGACGCCGAAGATCGAGGTGTGCACGAACGCCGGGTGATAGCCGTCGCACTCGTTCTCCAGGATGAACTTCCAGTTCGCCTTGACGCGGTGCTTGAGGAAGCCCGCGGTGATCTCGACCTCGCCCTCCGGCGAGGTGCGCACCAGCCGATCGATGGTCTCGGCGGCGCCGCCGAGATGTTCCTTCAGGGTCGGGCCATCGGCCGCGAACGAGCCGAACACGAAGCCGCGGTAGGATTCGACGCGCGTCACCCGCCCGAGCGCGAGCTGCGACTTGTCCTGTCCCTCGTAACCGTCCGGGAAGGCATAGCCGACCAGGCGGCCGTCATTGGCAAAGGTCCAGGAGTGGAACGGACAGGTGAACGAGCGCGCATTGCCGCGCTCAAAAGAGCAGACCTGGTTGCCGCGATGCGAACAGCGGTTGAGCAGCAGATTGACCTTGCCCTGCTCGTCGCGCGTCATGATCACGGATTGCGGGCCGATCGACTTGACGACGTAGTCGTTGGCGTTCGGGACCTCGCTCTCGTGCGCGACATAGACCCAGGTCCGGTACCAGATGTTCTTGAGCTCGGCCTCGAAGATCTCGGGATCGGTGTAGAGCGATCCGTGCACCCGGTCGGGCCGGATCAGCCGCTCCCATGGCGAGACGCCGGTCATCATGTTCATCGCTCCGTCTCCCTCGCCGGCCGCTTGCCGCGGATGTCTTCACCGGTCGCCAATAATAATCCGAACGACCGTTCGGTTAATGAATAACACGTGCGCGACGGGCCTGCAAGCTTCTTTGCGAACACCGCGGCTGGTTCCCGGAGCAGCGCACAACGATGCACCCCCCGGTGGACGGCGGCAAAACCGTCTCAGCCCTGCGCCGCGCCGCCGTCGCGTTCGCCGCCTGCGATCTGCTGCAGCATCGACTTCGGCGTCGTCGCAAGCTCGATCTTGAGCTGGTCGCAGATCGCCCGGCGCAGCAGCTGCTCGATCCCGGTCGCGAGATCGCGATTGGCCGCACGCGCGTCCGCGCCGCTCGCCCAGAGCAGGAGGCGCCCCAGCTGCCGGTCGCCGTCGTCGCGCAGCGCCTCGATCGCGGCAGCGTCGGACATGTCGCTTCGGATGCGCGGCATCGCTGGAATCTCCGGATGCATCATGCCGTCCGCCAATCGTTTGACCGCAGCAAAAGTATCGTCCTGCAGACGCACCTGCTCCAGCAGCGGCCCGGCCTTCCAGTCGGCGGCGAGCTTCAACCCGTTCAGCGCGTAGATCGCGGAGAACACCTGCCCGCGGACGAAATCATCGTTGCTGTTCGGCACGACATGGATTTGCAGGGCATCGATGATGCCGTCGATCAGCCGCTCGAAGGATACACTCATGCCGCGGCCTCCAATGCGCGCTCGAAGGCCCGTACGATCGAGGGCATCTGGCTTGCCATCACCGCAAGGCGCATGTCGTTGAAGCGATCGACCTCGAAGGCGCGCACCGCGCACATCTGGATCGCCGCCGCCTGATACAGCGCGTAGACCTCGTAGAAGGCAAGGCTCTTGTCCGAGACCGCAATGCCGGAGGCGCGCTGATAGAGATCGATCACCTCAGTACGCTCGAGGACGCCATACAGCTTCCGGCTCCTGGCATTGAAGGTCGGCATCATCGCCCAAGCCAGATCCTCATGGGGATCGCCGAGGTGAGTGAGCTCCCAATCGAGAATGGCAACGATCCGGCCACTGCGCTCGATGAAGTTCCCGATCCGGTAGTCGCCATGCACGATGGTGCGGCATGGCGGCTGCGGGCAGTTGTCTTCAAGCCAGCGTCCGCCCCAATCGAGCAGCGGATAATAGCGCGCCGTTGGACGCGCCAGCGACGCACGCCAGCCGGCGATCGCGCGGACTTCGGCGCGTTCTCCGCCCTGCTGCAGCGATGCGAATGGCGTTCCGCATGGGTCGATCCGGTGCAGCGACGCCAGGATCTCGACGAACTGCCGGGCGATCGAGCGCTTGTGGTCCGGATCGAGTTCGCTCGCCGCCCAGGGTGCGGGAACGTCGCCCTCGACATGCGCGCAGATGAAGAACGGAAAGCCAATTTCGGCGCCATGCTGTTCTGATGACACCAGCGCCGGAACCGGCACGCCGCTGCCGGCGAGCGACTGCAGCGCATAGACCTGCGGCAACACCGAGTAAGGCGCAAACAGCCCGTTCGGCGGACCGACGCGCAGGATCAGCTTGCGATCCCCGTCAGCCGCAGAGCGCGCCACGAAAGCATAGGTGATCCAGGAGAAGCCGGACGATTTGCGGCCGAATCTCCCGATCTCGGTCCGACTCCCGGAGATCCGCGACAGATGCCGCGCGAGCGCCGCGCGCACTGCGTCGTCATTGACTGTGACCGGACGAACAGGCTCCGGCGCGGCCGACACATCATCGGATCGTTTCGCAACGTCCTGCGTCAATTGACCGACCTCGTATAGCCCTGCCACTTCTCCTCGCGCAGCGCCGACTTCATGATCTTGCCGGAGCCGGTCAGCGGTAGCGGCTCAAGGCGAATGTCGACCGAGCGCGGGCATTTGTAACCCGCGATCAGGGTGCGGCAATGCGCGATCACCATCTCGGAATCGAGCCGTGCGCCGTCCTTCGGCACGACGATCGCGTGCACCGCCTCGCCCCATTGCGGATCGGGCACCGCGATGACGGCGCATTCCCTGACTTGCTCGTGCTGGAAGATGGCGTTCTCCACCTCGCCGGAATAGACGTTCTCGCCGCCGGAGACGATCATGTCCTTGAGGCGATCGACGATATAGACAAAGCCGTCCTCGTCCATCCAGGCGCCGTCGCCGGTGTGCAGCCAGCCGTTGCGCAGCACCCGCGCGCTCTCTTCGGGCTTGCGCCAATATCCGAGCATCACGCCGGCGCTGCGGATTGCGATCTCGCCGACCGTGCCGCGCGGCACCTCGTTGCCGGCGAGATCGACGATGCGGATTTCGACACCCGGCGCCGCCCGCCCTGCCGATTTGCGCTTGCCCGCCAGCGGTCCTTCCAGCGCGTGGTACTCCCACGGCAAGATCGTCGCCAGCGCCGCACTCTCGGTCATGCCGTAGCCCTGGTGAAAGCGCCAGCTCGGCAGCACCCGCATCAGCTTGACCAGCAGCGCATCCGGCATCGGCGACGCGCCATACTCGCAATCCCTGACGCTGCTCAGATCATACGTGCCGAAGGACGGATGATTGAGCATCATGTTGAGCATGGTCGGCACGAACAGGCAATAATCCACTCTGTGCTCGGCGATGGTCCGCATCGCGAGCTCGGGCTCGAATTTCGGGATCGTGACATGGGTGCCGCCGACCAAAGTCAGCGCGATCATCGGCGAGGTGCCGGCCAGATGGAACATCCCGGCCGAGTGCAGATATCGCGTGTCCTCGCGGAAACGGAGTGCATAGATCCAGACCAGCGATTCATAGATGATGTTGGTATGCGACAGCATCACGCCCTTGGGGAAGCCGGTGGTGCCGCCGGTATAGAAGATGCCTGCGAGATCGTTGTAGGCGCCGGAGGCATCCTCGATCGGCGCATTCGCGACAAGCTCGTCATAGCCCTGCATGCCGTCGGGAACCTGTCCCTCGTCCAGATAGACCATCGCGGTGAGTGATTTCGCACCACGCAGGCTTGATGCGATCTCGGCAAAGACCTCGTCGACCAGCAACAGCTTTGGCGTGGAATCGTCGATCGCATAGGCATTCTCGGCGACCGCCCAGCGTGTGTTGAGCGGCACTGCGACCGCGCCGGCCCAGGCGATGGCATAGAGCGCCTCGATATAGAGGTCGCTGTTGTGCGCGAGGATCGCAACGCGATCGCCGGCCTCGATGCCGAGCCGCCGCAGTCCGCCCGCGACGCAGGCGACGCGCCGGCCGATCTCCTTCCAGCTTCGCGACCGTCCCGCATGGATGGTGCCGGGCGCATCCTTGCGCAACTGCACCGCCGAGATGAGCGCCTGCGTCAGCTTCATGTTTCCTCCTCACCGCCATGCGGCCGCGCGCGCCTGCGGATGTTTCCGTCATGCGTGAAGCCGATACGCCGCCCGGAGATTTCAGTTGATAATCCGGACAGACGGTCTATTATTACACAGCCGACGCGACGGGTAAAGCCCTTGAAGGCACCGCCGCAGGGATCAACGAGCCCCGCGAAAGAGGGCGTCATGGGAGGGGAAGATGCGGAAGCCAATCGTCACGCTTGCCGTGTGGGCGTTCGCGCTCACCGGCGCGCTCGGAACAGCGAACGCCCAGAAGGCTTATGGTCCTGGGGTCAGCGACACCGAGATCCTGCTCGGCGCCAATGCGCCCTACAGCGGACCGGCATCGATCTATGCGAGCTTCCCGAAGACCATGCTCGCCTATTTCACGATGCTGAACGAGACAGGCGGCATCAAGGGCCGCCACATCAATTTCGTAACCCGCGACGACGCCTATAGCCCGCCAAAGACCGTCGAGGTGACGCGCGCGCTGGTCGAGAACGACAAGGTGCTCGCGATCATGGCGCCGTTCGGCACGCCGACCAACGCCGCGATCCAGAAATACCTCAACAGCAATGGCGTCCCGCAGCTCCTGGTGCAGAGCGGCGGCACCCGCTGGAACGACCCCAAGCAGTTCCCCTGGACGACGCCCTACTCGCCGACCTACGTCAACGAATCCCGGATCATCGCGCGATACGTGCTGCGCGAGAAGCCGGATGCCAAGATCGGCGTGCTCTTGCAGGCCGACGACATCGGCAAGGATTTTGTCCTTGGCCTGAAGGAAGGACTGGGCGCGAAAGCCGACACGATGATCGTCAAGGAGGCGATGTATCAATCGACCGAGCCCACGATCGACTCCCAGATCGTGAATTTGAAGGCGTCCGGCGCCGACACCATCCTGATCGCCGCGCAAAACAAATTCGCCTCGATGGCGATCCGCAAGATTCACGAGCTCGGATGGAAGCCGCTGATCTTCCTCGGCTCGACCGCGAATTCGATCGCCGGCGTGCTGGTGCCGGCAGGGATCGAGGCCTCGACCGGCATCCTGACCACGACCTCCTACAAGACGCCGAACGATCCGGCATGGGCCAATGACAAGGGCATGGCCGACTATCTCGCCTTCGCCGCCAAATACATGCCGGGGATGGACCCGAACGACGTGATCGCCGTCACCGGCTACACCACGGCCCAGCTCGGCGCGATCATCCTGCAGCGCTGCGGCGACAATCTCACGCGGGAGAACGTGCTGAAGCAAGCCACCAACCTCAGCGGCATCAAGCTGCCGATGCTGCTCCCGGGCATCACCATCCAGACCACGCCGCAGGACTACGCGGCGATCACCGAACGCCGCTTCGCCCGCTTCGACGGCAAGACCTGGGTGCTGTTCGGCGACATCGTGGGCGCGGGCCCGGCCAAGGATTGATCACGCGGCTCGCATGCGAGTGACCGAACCGGCTCAAACACCAAGGACAAGAACAATGCTGACAGCCCAGGACGATCTCATCGGCCACCAGACGCCGCAGCCGTTTGCCAAGGCAGGCGGCGGCGATATCCGCTTCACCGAACGCTACTGGTACACCGCGCATCCGATCGATGGCAGCGAGCTGCTGATCGACATCGGGCTCGGCTATTACCCGAACCGCAACGTGATGGACGGCTTTGCCGGCATCACCATCGGCCGTCGCCAGCACAATTTCCGTGCCTCGCGCCGGCTCGGGACGCGTCCGCTGGAGACCGAAGTCGGCGGGCTCAAGGTCGAGATCGTCGATGGCATGGGCCTGCATCGGCTGTCGCTCGCCGACAATCCGTCCGGGATCAGCTTTCAGCTCGAGTTCAAGGCGAGCTTTCCGGCGGCGCAGGAGAAGCAGAACTTTCGCGAGCGCAACGGCGTCGTCGAAGAGGACCTCGCGCGCGTCTCGCAATTCGGCCGCTGGCGCGGCTGGATCGTCGCCGACGGCAAGCGCTACGAGATCGAGCCCGAGCGGTGGTGGGGACAGCGCGACCGCTCCTGGGGCTTGCGCTCCGAGATGCGCACCGACGAGACCAGGCCGCCGGTCGCAACCCATCGCAATTTCTTCTGGACCTGGTCGATGTTCCAGTTCGAGACGTCGGCGCTGTCGATCTTCATCAAGGAGCGCACGCCGGGCAAACCGCATTACCTCTCGGGCAGCGAGTTCCGCCGCGAAGCCGACGGATCGGTTTCGCATCGCGAGGTGACCTCGGTCGAGCACGCGATCGAGTGGGCCGACGATCCGCTCGGCCAGACCATCGCGGCGGCCGATTTCACCTTTGGCTTCGATCGCGGCGAGCCGCGCCGCGTCAGGATGCACGGACTGCCGACGCGATTTTATCTGAAGGCCGGCATGTATGGCGGCCTGCAAGGCTGGACCCATGGCGACGACCGCGGCGAGAACCATGCCGCCCACGACATCTGGAACCTCGACGACGCGGCAACGCGCGCCGTCGCACGCACGCTGTCGGACCATGTCGTCCGGCTCGAAAGCGGCAACGAAACCGGATTCGGCATCAGCGAATATGGCGTTGCCGCCGGCTATCCGCTCTATCCGGGACCGCAGAAATTCCCGGCGATGTGATGGACGGGCAAGACATCCACGCCGCGGAGGGTAATGAAGCCGCGTGCGATCCGTGGGACGACAAGGCGGCCGAGGCGCTGGTCTCGCTCGAGACCATTGCCCCGCTGCGCTATCGCAGCCGCTGCGGCGACGGCAATCTCAATGGTCGTTCCTATGGCGGCCAGATCCTTGGCCAGGCCATGATGGCCGCAACGCTCAGTGCGCCCGAAGATCGCCCGGCGGCGATGCTGCAGCTCTTGTTCCTGCGCGGCGCCGATCCCGACCGTCGCATCACGTTTGATGCGGAGGTTCTGCAGGACGGCAAGCGGTTCTCCTCCCGCCACGTCGTGGGCAGCCAGGGGGACGGCCGTACCGTGCTGAGCGCGCAGGCTACGTTCTGCGCGGCGCAGCGGGGCCCGCGACACGCAGTGCCGTTTGCGCCGCCGGAAGATCCCGAAAGCCTGCCCGATCTGACCATGATCCCCGACGAGCTGATGGCGCAGCTACGACCGCTCGGTCCTTATTCGCCGCAGATCAAGCCCAGCATGGATTTCCGCATCCCCGAGATCGAACGTCAGCTCTCGGCCGCGACGGCAGAGCCGCGCCTGCGCTTCTGGATCAGATGCCGGCAGCCGCTCGCCGCCGGTTCCCGCGCCCAGGCCGCGGTGTTCGCCTATCTGTCGGATTGGTGGCTCAATTTCTCCAGCGTCGGCGGCCATCTCCGCGACCTGCAGTCGCGCGCCCCGCTCTATCTGTCGAGCCTCAACCATTGCATCTGGTTTCATCGTTCGTTTTCGCCCGACGCCTGGATGCATGTCGAGACCGAGAGCCCCTGCGCCGATGGCGGCCGCGGGCTGTCGATCGCCCGCGTCCATGACCGCGATGGGTCGATGCTCGCGACCTCGATCCAAGAAACCCTGATGGTGCATCCGGATGGCGATGCGTAGGTCACGCTGCAACAGCTGAGACGGCGTCGTGATCGCGGCTGAGTTGTAGCCGCCGTTCATCACCGGTTCCATGACCTGTTGAATCCCGGCAACACCGGCAGACAAAATGCGCAATCGTGCAGATTGCGCATTTTGAACCACGACTGTGCCGCATCTCGGTCCAATCCTGCCTGCGGGTGGCGCAACAAAAACACGATTGGGGAAAACCTACATGCAGCAGGCACCGTCGGGCGCACGGAGCGCGGAACCGTCTGGATATGTTCTCTACTTCCAGCTGGCCAGCAATGGCGCGAGACGCGCGTGCAGTCTGACGATCCAGGCGGAAAGTGCCAACGAGGCCGCGCGGATCTTCCGCGAGAACTGGACCGCAATCGAATCGATGGCACGCGACGGCGTGAGCACAGGAATGGTCGGCTCCGCACCCGTCAGCCTGGCGATGTCGTGAGGCGCATCGCGCCACATGAGTTAACCTACGCTTGAGGCGTGACAGGACAACGACCGCTCACCTCATGCGAGGATCGCGCGACCATTTGACGCGCATGCGCGACGATCAAGTCATGAGATGCGGGGCTCGCGCACACGCGCGAGCCTCGTTGCGTCTTAGAACGATTCAAATCCTATCCGGTTAGAGGGATTCAAGTCTGCTCCGGTTCTTTTCACGCGCGCCGACTGCTAGAGGCGCGGCGTGAACGAGTTCGCGTGAATCGGAAGTGCAAGAGTGCCTGTGAATGCTGATGGCCGGGTTGTCGGCGACCGTCGAACTACCGCCGACAATGGCCGCACCCACCTGCTGATCGGCGCAGCATTCCTGCTCGCCGATATCTCCTCGGCGGTGACGCCGGCAAGCGCCCAATCGAGCGTCCCCTTGCCGCCGGTCACGGTCGAGCAACCGACACAGAAGCGCAAGCCCGCAGCCAGTTCGGCGCGGTCCGCACCGCGAACGCAGTCGGCCGGCGCGGCACGGCAGCGCAGCCGGAATGCCCAGCCGACCCCACCGACACCATCGGAGCGTGCGGCAGCTGCCGCCGCCGTGCTGAACGAAGCCAAACTACACTATCGCGCGATGCCGAGCTCAACCACCTTGCGCAGCGGCGCCTCACCGCTCGACACCTCGCAGACCGTCAACGTCGTGCCGGAGCAGGTGCTGAAGGATCAGCTGCCGCGCAATCTCGACGACGCGCTCGCCAATGTCAGCGGCGTCACCCAGGGCAACACGCTGGCCGGCACCCAGGACGCGGTGATGCGCCGCGGCTTCGGCGACAACCGCGACGGCTCGATCATGCG
The DNA here is from genome assembly GCF_056429065.1 of Bradyrhizobium sp. USDA3010. Classification (NCBI taxonomy): domain Bacteria; kingdom Pseudomonadati; phylum Pseudomonadota; class Alphaproteobacteria; order Hyphomicrobiales; family Nitrobacteraceae; genus Bradyrhizobium; species Bradyrhizobium sp. USDA3010. The sequence continues at coordinate 10,778 of NZ_JBWJZD010000020.1, read as the reverse complement.
TAACGGCATGCCGCTGGTGCAGGGCCGCAGCCTCAACGCTGCGGTCGAGAGCGTCGAAGTGCTGAAGGGCCCGGCGTCGCTGCTCTACGGCATCATGGATCCCGGCGGCATCGTCAACACGATCAGCAAGCGCCCCGAGCTCTATCAACATGGCTCGGTCACCCTGCTCGGCTCGACCTTCGCCAACTCCAGAACCGGCGCCGACGGCACCATCGACATCACCGGCCCGATCGGCAATGGCGGCCTCGCCTATCGCTTCATCGGCTATGGCGTGAGCGAGGACTATTGGCGCAATTTCGGACGCCATCGCGAAATGCTGGTCGCGCCGTCGCTGGCCTGGTACGGCGAGAACACCACCGTCCAGCTCAACTACGAGCACCGCGAGTTCATCACGCCGTTCGACCGCGGCACCGCATTCGATCCCGTGACCAAGGCGCCGCTGGCGATCCCGGCGACGCGCCGGCTCGACGAGCCCTTCAACAACGTGTGGGGCACCTCCGACCTGATGCAGGCCTCGGTCGAGCATCGGCTGAACCAGGACTGGAAGCTGTTCGCGGCCTACAGCTACAACACCGAGACGTTCAGCGCCAACCAGCTCCGCGTCACCGGCATCAACACCAAGACCGGCGTCGAGACCCGCAGCAATGACGGCACGCAGGGCTCGCTCAGCAATGCGAGCTACGGTACCTCCTACCTGCAGGGCAATGTCTGGCTCGGCGGTTTCCGCAACGAGGTGCTGTTCGGCGGCGACGGCCAGTACCGCACGATCTACCGCGACAATCTGATCCGGCAGGCGACGCCGACCTTCAACTTCTATAATCCGGTCTATGGGCTGATCACGCCGGGCACCACCGTGTCCGCCATCGACAGCGCCCAGACCGACAAGCTCGGCCAGTGGTCGCTGTTCTTCCAGGACACGCTGCATCTCACCGAGCGCTTCGCGCTGGTCGGCGGCGTGCGCTACATGGAATACGACCAGATCGCGGGCAAGGGACGCCCCTTCATCACCAACACCAACGTCTCGCAGGACAAGGCCTTGCCGCTCGGCGGCGCGATCCTCAAGCTCACCGACGAGGTCTCGCTCTATGCGAGCTACACCCAGTCGCTGAAGCCGACCTCGACCATCGCGCCGCTCACCGGCGGCGTCGTGATCGGCTCCAACATCGCCCCGGAACAGGGCACCCAGTGGGAGACCGGCGTCAAGTTCGACTTCAACAAGCGGATCTCCGGCACGCTTGCGCTTTACGATATCGACAAGAAGAACGTGCTGGTCTCGCAGCTCAACCCTGCGACCAGCATTGTCGAGTACCGCACCGCCGGCAAGGTGCGCTCGCGCGGCGTCGAACTCGATGTCACCGGCAGGCTAACCGACAATTGGAGCATGATCGGCAGCTATGGCTATACCGATGCGCGCGTCACCGATGATCCGACGCTCGCCGGCAAGGCGCTGCAGAACGTCGCGCTCAACACCGCTTCGCTCTATCTGGTCTATGATTTCGGCACCACCCTGCCCGGCCGGCTGCGTCTCGGCGGCGGCGCGCGCTATGTCGGCGACCGGCCCGGCGACGCCACGAACAGCTTCCTGCTGCCGGCCTACACCGTCGCGGATGTCTTTGCGACCTACGAGACCAAGGTCCAGACGTTCCCGGTGGTCTATCAGTTCAACGTCAAGAATCTGTTCGATACCGTCTACTATCCCTCGGCCGTCAGCAATCTGGCCGTGGCGATGGGCGACGCGCGGCGCTTCTCGCTTTCGGCGACGGTGAAATTCTAGCATGGCCACGGCACGGACAGCGATCGGACTGCTGGCCGCCCTGGCCGCGCTCGCGTGCGCCTGCACCCCGGTCCGCGCCGACGAGTTGACGCTTTACTCGACCCGCGAAGCCAATCTGGTCGAACCTGTTATCGCGGCCTTCACGGCAGCGACCGGCACCAAGGTCAACACCGTCTTCGTCGAGGACAGCCTGGTCAAGCGACTGACAGCGGAAGGCGACCATTCGCCCGCGGATGTCCTGCTCACCATCGGTCTCGACAAGACGACCCAGCTTGCCGCGCGCGGGCTGACGCAGGCGATTGTATCGCCGGCGCTTATCCAGGCGGTGCCCGCGAACCTGCGCGGCGGCGACGGCCAGTGGATCGCGCTCGCCATCCGACCGCGCGTGGTGTTCGCACGCAAGGACAACCCGCTCGCGGCGATCACTTATGAAGAGCTCGCCGATCCCAGATGGCGCGGCAAACTGTGCATGCGGCCAGCCGCGCACCAGAACAATGTCGCGCTGATCGCGGCCTATCTTGCGCATCACGGAACAGATGCGACGCAGAGCTGGCTCGCCGGGCTGAAGGCCAATCTCGTCCACAAGCCGAACGGCAAGGACAACGACGTGATCCGCGAGATCGCGGAAGGACGCTGCGACATCGGGATCGGCAACACGGTCGCGCTCGCCCAGCTCCGCGACGGCCGCGAAGGCAATGACTGGCGCGCATGGGCGGACGCGGTGAAGTCCGTTCCAACTGCATTTGAAAGTGGCGGCAGTCACATCAACCTGACCGGCGCCGCGGTTGGCCGGCACGCACCGCATCCGGCCGCGGCGCGCGCGTTCCTCGAATTTCTCGTCACACCCGAGGCCCAGACGATCTTCTCGTCCGCCGAGCTGGAATACCCCGTGCTTGCGACCGCAAAGCGGGCGCCGATCATGGAGGGAATAGGATCGTTCGCTGCCGATGCTCTCCCCGTCGACGAGATCGCCGCGCATCAAGCGGCCGCAATCGCACTGATCCGAAAGGCCGGGTTCGATGAGTGATGTCCGCCGCCCGATCAAGGCCGCGCTGCTGCAGGTCCACTCCCTCGCCGGCCTCGTGCTGGCGCTGCTGTGGGCTGTGGTCGGCATCACCGGCGCGACGATGGCGTTCGAGGACGAGATCGAGGCCAGCCTGAACAGCCACATCATGCGCGTCGACGCCAGTGCGACGTGGCGGCTGACACCGGATGAGCTGGTCGCACGGCTGCAGTCGGCCGGCGACTTCGGCCGGGCCTCCGCCGTGACGATGGCGAGCGATCCATCGGCGGCCGTATGGATCCGCTTCGCCCGCAGCGAAGGCGGCACACGTCCCTCCTCGGTCTATGTCGATCCCTATGACGGACATTTGCTCGGCTCGCCGCGCGGCGAGGACTTCTTCGCCACCGTCCGCAGGCTGCATCGCTGGCTGCTGTTGCCCGGCGACGGCAATGGCATGGGCCGGAAGATCACCGGGTCAGCCGCGATCTGCCTGATCGTGATGCTGATCACCGGCCTCGTGCTGCGCTGGCCGCATCGCGCGCGCAGCGTGAAGATGTGGCTGAAGCCAAACCTGGGCCTGCGCGGGCGCGGCCCGCACCGCTCGCTGCACGCCGTGATCGGCACCTGGGTGCTGCCGGTCTATCTGGTGATGACGCTGACCGGCCTGTGGTATTCGTTCGAGTGGTACAAGGCCGGCGCCAACTGGCTCCTGGCACGGCCTCAGGCCACGGATGCGGCGATGCAGCCCAAGCCACCACGCGGCGCGGCGGCCGCCGCGGGCAAGGGCGATGCCAAAATCGAAGCGAAGGCCGAAGCAAAGCCGCTCGCCTTCGATCGGGTCTGGACCACGTTCCTGCAGCAGGAGAACAACGATTACGGACGGGTCCTGCTGACCCTGCCGGTCGGCGCGGGCACGGCGGTGCGCGTGCGGTCATGGCCGCGGGATTCGTCGCTCGAGAGCGTGCGCGACGAATTCCGGATCGACGCCGTCACCGGCCGCGTCATCGCGTCGGATCGCTACGCGGACAAGACGTTTGGCGAGCGCGTCCTTGCCGGCGTGCTCGACATCCACCGCGGCGCCATCCTGGGTTGGCCCGGCAAGCTCGCCTTCATGCTGGCCGCCGCCATGATGCCGCTGTTCGCCGTGACCGGTCTGCTGCTCTATCTATCCCGTCGCAAGCACCGGCGCCTCGCGCGACAGCCGATGGGCCACCTCGTTCCGGGCGAATGAACCTCGCGATCAGCCGAAGCCGCACGCCACGAGCCGGGCGCGCAACGCGGCGTCCGTTTCGGCCGCGAGCTCGAGCAATCCGCGATAGGGATCGCCCGATATCCCGAGCACGGCGGCGAACGCAGGCTCGGTCTTGAGGCCATCTGCCCGCAACGTGCCGACGGCTCGCCGCAGCCGTCCGTCATCAAGCGCGAGCAGCCGCCGTTCGACCTCGAAATGGATCCAGCCCTGCTGCTGACCGACCGGACGCAGGTCACCGAACAGTTCGAACGGCCAGCCATCCCACACAAAGCGGGCAATGGCCGGCCGCGCTCCCGAGGTCCATCGGTAGAGCACGAAATCAACAGCCGATCGGTAGTGGGCCCAAACGATCTCCGCGAAAGCATTCGGATCGGGCGCATTGCAGACGATATCGATGTCGCTGCCCGGCACGGCAAGGCCGAGCGACAGCGTTCCGACGATGCGCGGATCGAACGGCTTGAGCAGCTCCATCACGGCGGAGCTGGTGACGGCGGATGCATAGTGCCCGACAGTCATCGCGCGGTCTGCCCTCGAGGTCGCAGTGACGCAATACCACGCTGGCGTGAAATGAGGGAACCTCGACGAGCGGGCGGAAGCCTGACAGGAACGGTCTTGCAAACGCTACGGGGCGAATTCGACCGCGTCACCGTGGTCGAATCGCCCCGCCAAACGAGCAGACAGGCGGGACTGCCTCGCAATCCCGCCTGTCCAGCCGATGTCCAAATGACCTGTTCGATCGATCAGCCGAACTGGTTCATCGTGTTGTGCGCGCCGCCCGCCTTGAGGGCGGCCTCACCGGCGAAGTACTCCTTGTGATCGTCGCCGATGTCGGAGCCCGCCATGTTCTGATGCTTCACGCAGGCGATGCCCTGACGGATCTCCGCGCGCTGCACGTTCTTGACGTAACCGAGCATGCCCTGGTCGCCGAAATACTCCCGCGCGAGATTGTCGGTCGACAGCGCAGCCGTATGATAGGTCGGCAGCGTGATCAGGTGATGGAAGATGCCGGCGCGCTTGGCCGAATCCGCCTGGAAGGTACGGATACGCTCGTCGGCTTCCTTCGCCAGCGGCGTCTCGTCGTACTCCGCCTTCATCAGCTCGGCGCGATTGTACTTGCTGACATCCTGGCCGGCTTCCTTCATCGCGTCGTAGACCTGCCAACGGAAGTTGAGCGTCCAGTTGAACGACGGCGAGTTGTTGTAGGCCAGCTTCGCGTTCGGAATGACCTTGCGGATGCGATCGACCATCGAGGCGATCTGCTCGATATGCGGCTTCTCGGTCTCGATCCACAGCAGGTCGGCGCCGTTCTGCAACGAGGTGATGCAGTCGAGCACGCAGCGATCCGCACCGGTGCCGGGACGGAACTGGTAGAGATTGCTGGGCAGACGCTTCGGACGCATCATCTTGCCGTTCTGGTTGAGGATGACGTCGCCATTGCGCGCATTGGCAGCCGTCACTTCCTCGCAATCGAGGAAGCTGTTGTACTGGTCGCCGATGTCGCCGGGCTTGTGGCTCACGGCGATCTGCTGCGTCAGGCCGGCACCGAGCGAGTCGGTACGGGTCACGATGATGCCGTCTTCGACGCCGAGCTCGAGGAACGCATGGCGGCAGGCGCGGATCTTCGCGATGAACACCTCATGCGGCACGGTGACCTTGCCGTCCTGGTGGCCGCACTGCTTCTCGTCCGAGACCTGGTTCTCGATCTGCAGGGCGCAGGCGCCCGCCTCGATCATCTTCTTGGCGAGCAGGTAGGTCGCCTCGGCATTGCCGAAGCCGGCGTCGATGTCGGCGATAACAGGCACGACGTGGGTCTGGAAGTTGTCGATCCTCTCGATCAGCGCCTTTTCCTTGGCCTTGTCGCCTTCCTTGCGGGCCGCATCGAGCGCGCGGAAGATGTCGTTGAGCTCACGGGAATCCGCCTGGCGCAGGAAGGTGTAGAGCTCTTCGATCAGTGCCGGCACCGAGGTCTTCTCGTGCATCGACTGGTCGGGCAGCGGCCCGAATTCGGAGCGCAGCGCAGCGATCATCCAGCCGGACAGATAGAGGTAACGGCGGTCGGTCGTGCCGAAGTGCTTCTTGACCGAGATCAGCTTCTGCTGCGCGATGAAGCCGTGCCAACAGCCGAGCGACTGGGTGTACTTGGTGCTGTCGGCGTCATAGGCGGCCATGTCGGCGCGCATCAGCGCAGCCGTGTAACGGGCGACATCCAGACCGGTCTTGAAGCGGTTCTGCAGGCGCATGCGCGCCACGGCCTCGGCGGTGACACCGTTCCAGGTGTCCTTGGTCTTGAGGAGCGCTTCGGCCGCCTCAAGCTCGCTCTGATACGAAGCCGGCCCCTGGATGCTGATCCCGCGCGGTTGGAAGTTCATGTTCGTGATCCCTTCGGTGACGAAATAACTGCACCGTTTGTGACGCGCGGCGTCATCGGGAGCTAGACCTGGCGCGGAAAACTTGTCATAACTTACAAGAAACTGATGTATTGTTGTAATAATCTTACAAGAATTGGATGAGGCGATGGTAACCTCAAGCGCCCGTTCCGTTTTCATGGGCCCGCGGCTGCGGCGGCTGCGCCGCGATCTCGGGCTGACTCAGGCGGACATGGCGGCCGATCTCGAAATCTCCGCCCCCTATGTCGCGCTGCTGGAACGCAATCAGCGGCCGGTGACGGCGGATATGCTGCTTCGCCTGGCCCGGACCTACAAGATCGATCTGGCCGATCTCGCCGGCGACGGCGGCGCGGATCACACCGCGCGCATGCAGTCGGTTTTGAAGGAGCCGATGTTTGCCGACATCGACATCCCCGCGCTCGAGGTCAGCGACCTCGCTGTCAGCTATCCCGGAATGACCGAAGCGTTCCTGCGCCTCTACACCGCCTATCGCGAAGAACAACTGGCACTTGCGGAGCGACGGGCGCCGGACCTGGTGGGCGGCGGGTCCCACCCGGGGCTGGAGAACTTTGACGCCAACGATCCCGTCGCGGAAGTCAGGCGATTCCTCGCCGCGCGCCGCAACAATTTCGCCAACCTCGACGATGCCGCCGAACGTCTCGTCCATGAACCGGCCGGACCAGCCGGATTTATCGAGCGGCTTCGCGAGCGTCACAAGCTCCAGGTCCGCTATCTGCCGCCGAACGTCATGCTGGGTTCGGTCCGGCGATTGGACCTCCATCGCAGGCAGTTGCTGCTCGAGGACTCGCTCGATACCGCAGGCCTCAATTTCCAGCTGGCCAAGCAACTCGCTTATCTGGAACTGGAAGGCGAGATCGGCGCGGCGGTGGAAGACGGCAAGTTCACCAGCAAGAGCGCCGAGTTGCTGGCCCGCCGCGCACTCGCGGCCTATGCGGCGGCCGCACTCATCATGCCTTATTCCGTGTTTGCCAAAGCGGTCGAGACGCGTCGTTACGATCTCGAGGCGCTGGCGCGCCAATTCGGCACCAGCTTCGAGCAGACCGCGCACCGCGTCACGACCCTGCAGCGGCCGGGGCTCGAGAAAGTACCGTTCTTCCTGATCCGCGTCGATCCTGCCGGCAACATTTCAAAGCTGCTCGATGGTGCAGGGTTTCCGTTTGCCAAACACGGCGGCGCCTGTCCGCTGTGGTCGGTCCACGATATCTTCAAGACGCCACGCCAGATCGTCACGCAATGGCTGGAATTGCCCGACGGACAGCGGTTCTTCTCGATCGCCCGTACCGTGACCGCCGGCGGCGGCGCGTTCGGGGCCATCCGCGTGGAGCGAGCGATCGCGATCGGCTGCGCCGCCGAGCATGCAAGCCAGCTGATCTATACGCGCGACGGACAGGGGCCGAACGCGGATGAGCCGACCCCGATCGGCGTCGCCTGCCGGGTCTGCCATCGCCCGCGCTGCGCAGCGCGGTCGGCGCCTCCGATCGGACGCGAGATTCTTCCCGACGATTTCAGAACCTCGAGCGTCCCGTTCGGCTTCTCGGCGGATTGACGCGGTCGATCACCCCTGCGGCCGGTTTGCGTCATACAGCACCCGCACCCGGATCGTGCCGTCAATGGCTTTCAAATCGGCCAGTAGCCCCTCGCCCTCGCCGCCGACCACGTCGGTCTCGAGCACGACATAGCCGACTTCCGGATCGGTCTGCAGATATTGCGCCAGGATGTTGATCCCGTGCCGGGACACCGCGTCGTTGACCTGTCGCATGACGCCCGGAACATTGCGGTGAACATGGATGAAACGCGTGCCGGTCGGCCGCGCCGGCAATTGCACCTGCGGAAAATTGACCGCCCCGAAGGTCGACCCGACATCGGAATAATCGATCAGCTTGCGCGCGACTTCGCCGCCGATGCGATCCTGCGCCTCTTCCGTCGAACCGCCGACATGCGGCGTGAGGATGACGTTGGGGAGGCCCTGTAGCGGCGAGACGAAGCGCGCCTCGTTCGACACCGGTTCGACCGGAAACACGTCGACCGCGGCACCCGCCAGCCGGCCCTCGCGCAGGACGCTCGCCAGCGCATCGAGATCGACCACGGTGCCGCGCGAGTTGTTGATCAGATAGGCTTCGGGTTTCATCAACTGGAGCTGGGCTGCGCCAATCATGTTGGCGGTGGTCGGCGTCTCCGGCACATGCAGCGATACGACGTCGCTCGCTGCAAGCAACGCGTCGAGCGATTCTGCGGGCTCGGTATTGCCGTGGCGGAGCTTGTCGGTCTGATCGAAATAGATCACGCGCATGCCCATGGCTTCCGCGAGGTTCGACAGCTGCGAGCCGATGTTGCCGTAGCCGACGATGCCGAGCGTCTTGCCGCGCACCTCACGGCTGCCCTCGGCTGACTTGTCCCAGCCGCCGGCATGTGCGGAGACCGAACGCGGAAAGATCCGGCGGAACAGCATGACGATCTCGGCGATGGTCAGCTCCGCCACGCTGCGGGTGTTGGAGTATGGCGCGTTGAATACGGGTATTCCGAGCTTTCGCGCGGCGTCGAGATCCACCTGATTGGTGCCGACCGAAAAGCAGCCGACAACGAGCAACCGGTCGGCGGCCCCGAGGATTTCCGCGGTCAACTGGGTCCGCGACCGAATTCCCAGCATATGGATACCCGACAGCGCTTGCTTGAGCTCTTTGGGCCCCAACGCCTTGGGCAGACGTTGCAGCTCGGTATAGCCGTTGGCCTCGAACATCCGGGCTGCGGAATCGTTCACGCCCTCCAGCAGCAGCACGCGTATTTTGGTCTTGGGCAGCGACAACATCATCAAGATCCGGGCTCGTAGGTTCGGGCAGGTTAGGCACGAACGCAGTTTCGACGGATCAGGTGATAACATGGAAAACAATCGCGTCAGAAGCCGCAATGGGCGGCGCGCCCTGCGATTTCCGATGAAGTCCCCTCGATCCGCGCCTCCAGACACCGAGCGGGAACCGATTCGGCCACTTCAGCCATATATGCTGGTCAATTCACCGGCAGAGCCGCCGCGGCTCCTGGGGCGTTCGAACGCCTGCTCCGGCGCACCGGCCGGAGCTCCGTCAATCCCATTCGTGCTCAGCTCGTCGCCGAGGGGCATGTCCGGAGCGGCGGTTTCACTTCGCTGCTCCGGTGCCCGCAGGGCGGCTTGCATCGCACCGCTCACTGGCAGGGATAGCGCCGGCCGTCCTTTGCCTGGAACGTATTCGACGCCGGATCGTACGAGCGATAACGCTGGGCGCAAGACGTCGCGTGCTGCTGGGCGGCGGCAGCTTCCTGCTGCGCGGCGGCGTTGGCTGCACCGGCCGCGATGACGCCCCCGATCAGGCCACCGACCAGTCCGCCGACGGCAGCACCGCCGCCATTGTCATAGCAAGACCCGTAACGGCACCAGACCTTCTCCGTCACCGCCGGCACCGCGGCCGCAACGCCGGCACCGTGCTGTAACGGAGCCGACATCGCCGAGGCGGAAAACACCACCGCACCGGTGGCGGCCATCAAAACGACTTTCAGAATGTGAGCGCTACGCATCGTCTCTCCTGCTTCATTTCTGTGGGATGCAGGCCGGCGCCTGCGTCCCGATTCTCTAAGTGTGGATTGTGGGCTCGCCCGGTCGGACCGGACGACACCCGTACACGCGCGGCCGGTTACACTTCGCGCGTCAGCGTGGATTCACAGATGGGCGGAGTTCATTGACCGGCTGCATTCACGACACGGCAGAGGTTATCGCCGACACCTGGAGCCAATTGTCCGGGAGGCAAGATGAACGTCGCATCGACGCGGCTGCCTTTGCCGTCCTTGCGGACGACGACTTGCAACGTCTGCGGGCGGCCGGATCCGGTGGTCTCCTGCTGCGTGGTCACGGTGCCAAGCTTCTTGTCCACGTTCACACCGACAAAACCCTCGGCCAGAACGGCGCGCGACACCTTGTCGAGGGCGACACCGGAATTGACCGACGGGAAGATCATCCAGGCCTTGTGGGTCATGCCCGTTACCATCGGAACGCCGGTGCTCTGGACGTGATCTGCGCAGCTATCGGCCAGCGCAGGCATGGACGAAAGAACCGTGAGCGCGAATACGCAAGTTATCCTTGTGTGCATGCTTTCATAACCCGTTTGAGTAGGTCGAAAGCAATTAGGCCAAATGGGCTATGAGTCCATGGACGGCATCGCATTCCGGATGGAGGCATTCGGATTGTGGCTAGCCCGTCTTATTCATGATTGCCGGGCGGGGCAGCTGGAACATTTCCGGTCGGGGTGAAGGCGCGCGCGAACGCTTCGGCTTTTTCGCCGCTTTTCGACCCGACTTCGTGAACGCGTTGGAGGA